>PWWI01000041.1 GCA_003561535.1 Nitriliruptoraceae bacterium | reverse complement strand
GCTGCTCCAACCCGCAGATCGCTGAGCGGCTCGTCATCTCCCGGCGCACGGCCGAGGACCATGTGCAGAACATCTACCGGAAGATCGGCGCTTCCAGCCGGGCGGCGGCTGCCCTGTTCGCCATGGAACACGACCTCCTCGCCCAAGACCCGTAGGTCTACGGATGCGCGCCGGTGGCCGCTGTGTGACCGTCGGTCGGAAGGCATCGTCCGACCGAGGAGCGAACCATGGGCCTGTCATCGATCCACCGGACCGTCTCGACCGACGGCACCGCCATCGTCGGGCACGTCGCAGGCGCAGGACCGCCGCTGCTACTGATCCACGGTGAACCCGTCCGGGTATGCCGGAGTGCTCGTTACGTGACTGCGGCCAGCTTGGCCCGGTCGAGGGTGCCGTCATCGATGTCCACCAAGCGCTCCGTCACCACACCCCAAGAAGATGTCCCGAGGGCCCTCCCTCGCTGCTTCGGACACGTTGCTACCGAGCTCGCGCGCTTCGGCCGCAAGCTCGTCGTCGAAGAGAACGGAGGTTCGAGGAGGTCCCCCGACGCAGAGGTGGCTACCCAGGCGATGAGCGGAGTGAGGATCAGGCAGGCCGCTGAGAGCAACGGGAAGTAGCCGTGCCCCGCGGCAAGCCCGTACGCACTGCGGACGAGGACCTGCGTGTTGGTCGTGGGGCCTGCCCGTTGGCATCCGACGCGAGCTGGTCAGGGTGTCGGGTCCGCGGTGGGGATGTGTATCTCGCGCTTGAGGATCTTGCCGGTGGGTCCCATCGGGAGCTCCGTGGTGACCCAGATGACCCGCGGATACTTGTAGGCAGCGACGCGCTGCTTGGCGAACTCGCGAATCTCGCCGTCAGTAGTGCTAGAGCCGGGCTTGAGGGTGATCGCGGCCGCGACCTCTTCGCCGAGCTCGGGGTGCGGGATACCCACCACCGCGGCGGAGGCCACGGCCGGGTGCTCGTAGAGCACCTCCTCGACCTCCCGCGGGTACACGTTGTACCCGCCGCGGATGATCATGTCCTTGGCCCGGTCGACGATGTAGTAGTAGCCCTCCTCGTCACGACGGGCCAGGTCCCCGGTGCGGAACCAGCCGTCCCGGATCGCCCACGCGGTGGCCTCCGGGTTGCCCAAGTAGCCCTTCATCACGTTGTGGCCCTTGATGACGATCTCCCCGATCTCCCCCTCGGAGACGTCGTACCCGTCGCTGTCGATGAGCCGGAACTGCACTCCGTCGATGGGTTGGCCGATGGAGCCGGGCTTGCGTTCGCGGTCGGCGTGATTGAACGAAGCCACCGGCGAGGTCTCCGACAGCCCGTACCCCTCGAGGATCATCGCGCCGAAGGCGGCATCGAACCCGCGCAGCACCTCCACCGGCAGCGATGCCCCACCGGAGGCGCAGATCCGCGGGGTCGACAGGTCGTAGTCGGCCTTGTCCGGGTACTGCAGCAGCGCCACGTACATGGTCGGCACGCCGAGCATGATCGTGACCTTGTCGCGTTGCAGGATCTCCAGAGCCTTGGTCGGCTCGAACCGCGGGATCAGTGTCATCGTCGCGCCGGCCAGCACGGCGGCGTTCATCCCGACGGTCTGCCCGAACGAGTGGAACAGCGGCAGCCCCCCGAACAGCACATCCTCCGGGGAGGTGCTCAAGAGCCCGACGCTGATCTCGGCGTTGCGCCCCATGTTCGCATGGGTGAGCTCGGCACCCTTCGGCGAGCCTGTCGTGCCCGACGTGTACAGCACCACCGCAGTGTCGGCGTCGTCTCGGTCGACGAAGGGCCCCGGCTCGCGGGTCATGAGCTCGGGCACGAACCCCGTGGCGCTCACCGGGATGAACTCGGCACGCACGTCGGCCGCTCCCTTCTCGGCCTCCTCGGCGATCCCGTCCCAGGCGAAGAAGGCCTTCGCGTCGGCGTCGGAGAGCACGTAGGCGAACTCGCGTGCCCTGTACAACGGGTTCATCGGCACCACCACACCCCCCGCCCACAAGATCCCGTAGTAGACGATCGGCATCTGCGGGATGTTTGGCAGCGACACCGCCACGCGGTCACCGGGCTGAACACCTAGCTCCCCGAGCCACCCGGCCACCTTCGCCGCCGCGCCAGCCAACACCCGGTACGGGACGACAGCGTCGTCGAGCTTCACCGCGATGTGGTCCGGGTACGCCTCGGCGCTACGCACCAGGTGCTCGGCGAGATTCATTGCGTTCCTGCGCTCCTTGCTCATCGGCCAGGCACGCTGGCTTCGGCTGGAGTGCCTACCGGACGTCCACGATCGGGAGGCGCAGGGCCCCGGGAGCATCGCTGGGCACGGTTGGTTGCACCGGCGCAACGGGTGCCGTGGGACGGTATGTCTCACCGAGTGCTGGGCGAGGGTCGGCCTCTCCCTTGTTGGGCCACATAGACAGCGCTCGCTCGGCCTGTGCGGTGATCGTGAGCGCGGGGTTGACGCCGAGGTTCGCTGAGATCGCCGAGCCGTCCGTGATGTGCAGGCCCGGGTAGTTGTAGACGCGGTGGTAGGCGTCAATGACGCCGGTGTCGGGTGAGGCACCGATGACACAGCCACCGATGAAATGGGCCGTCAACGGCATCTCGAACATCTCCCCGCCGGTGTTGAGCGGGAAGCCGCCCATCTCTTCGGCGATGGCGTTGTAGACACGGCTGGCTACCGGGATGTAGCTGGGGTTCGGCTCGCCCTGACCCTGCGTCGAGGTGATCTTGACCGTTCCACGTCGCGTCCGCTTGGGGAAGACGGTGAGGGAGTTGTTGGCGGTCTGCATGACGAGGCCGATGACCATGCGCTCGGACCAGTCGTTGATCCCGAAGTACAGCGATCCCGCCCTGCCGGGGTGACGAACGAGTTGACCGAGCCAGCGTGCCCAGCGTGGGGTCGTGCCGCCACCGTCCGCGGCAACCGTTAACAGCAGCCCCATGAGGTTCGAGCCTTTGCCGTACCGGGCCGGCTCGACGTGGGTCTGCTCGTCCGGGTGGATCGACGACGTGATCGCCACGCCTTGCGTGTAGTCAGGCCGGGTTGGGTCGCCCTTGCGGGCCAGACCGCCGCCAAGCGCTTCGGAGTTCGTGCGGGTGAGCACCCCCAGCTGGTCGGAGAGGTCCGGGAGCACGCCGTCGGCCTTCATCGTGTGCAGCAGTGTCTGCGTACCCCATGTGCCGGCGGCCAGGATCACCTGGTCGGCGGAGAACGTGCGGCGAGGTTGCTTGCCCGGTCGCGGTCCGGTGCGAACCACGTGCACGGTGTACCCGCCGCCGCTGCGCGGGCGAAGCTGCTCCACAGTGCTGAGGGAGAACACCGTGGCGCCGGCCTGCTCGGCTAGGTGAAGGTAGTTCTTCAGCAGGGTGTTCTTGGAGTTGTATCGGCAGCCGGTCATGCACTCGCCGCACTCCTTGCAGCCGACACGTCGCGGCCCGGCCCCCCCGAAGTACGGATCGTCGACCTCGACCTCAGGCTCCTTCTGGCCGTCGCGGCCGAAGAACACCCCGACCGGGGCCGATGTGAAGGTGTCCTCGACACCGAGCCGCTTGGCCGCATTGAGCAGGACGTCGTCCGACGGCGTCATCGTCGGGTTGGGGACCACGCCCAGCATGCGCCGCGCCTGGTCGTAGAACGGGGCGAGCTCGGCGTTCCAGTCCGTGATCGCAGCCCACTGCGGGTCGCGGTAGAACGTGTCCGACTTCGACGTGGGCTCGTACAGCGTGTTGGCGTAGTTGAGCGACCCTCCTCCTACTCCCGCACCGGCCAGCACCACGAGGTTGGGCAGGAAGTGCAGGCGCTGGATGCCGAGCAGCCCGAGGCGGGGCTCCCAGATGAAGTTCTTGACATCCCACGACGTCTCTGGGAAGTCGTCGTCGGCGAAGCGGCGACCGGCCTCCAGCACGGCGACCCGGTAACCCTTCTCGGTCAGTCTCAGCGCAGCGACCGAACCGCCGAACCCCGAGCCGATGATGATGACGTCATAGTGAGTGGAGGCTGTCACGGCGATCCCTTCCCCGGGAGGTGACGAAGGGTCGAGCGTGGCCCATCCCCGCGAGCAGGTACCTCACCCGCAGCGGGTGAGTTCGACCCCGCGGTGACCAATCAGACGATGCCCTGGGCTCGTGCCGCCGCGACCGCCTTCCGACGACTGGACACCCCGAGCTTGGCGTAGATCGACCGAACGTGGGTCTTCACGGTGTTGGTGCTGACGGACCGCGCTGCAGCGATCTTGGCGAATGTCTGCATGGACGGGAGCTCGCGAAGCACCTGCACCTCGCGTTCGGTGAGCATGGCCGAACGCGGGTGGGTGTCCGTCGGTGGCCCGTCGCAGCGACCAGCCTGCCACGCGTCCACGCGGGCCAGCCCGCGACAGATCTCGTCCAGGAAGGACTCCAACGGACCCAGCCGGCCCTGCAGGCGTGGCAGAAGGGGCCGCAGCTCCGGACCAGCATCGAAGAAGGGACGTCCAGCACCGGTGGGTGGGGGCGGCATGCGCGAGGGCGGCCCGCAGAGCCTGGTCGACGCCCGCTTGGCGGTCGGGCCGAGCAGCCATCACTGCGTCGATCAGCCACGCGGTGGTGAGCGCGGTCGACGACACCGGGACGTCGCGGCCGTCCAGCACGGGACGCAGGTATCGGCGCGCGTCGGTGTTTCGTCCTCGCGCGTACGCCGGGTGCCCGCGCATGACGGCAACGTCGGCGACATCGGCCAGTCGTCGGTGGGCGCGGGCGATAGCGTGCTCGGCCATCGCCCGCTCGCCCAGGCGCAGGCACATGCGCAGGTCGTGCTGGGCCGGCATCGCGATCAGCGCTGGGGACGCACCGACGGTCGTGAGCCACGCCGTCGTAGCTTGCAGCCGCGCCATAGCCGCTCGGCGCTGCGTGGGGTCGTCGAAGGCAATGACCGCCTCGCCCGATCGCGCCGCGCCGTCGGCCTCCGCGTCCACAGTCGTGCCGAGTACCTCAAGCCCCTGGGCGGCGCGCTCCGCTGCGCTGACCGGATCGAGCATCAGGACGGCTGTGTAGCCAACCATGCCGTACGAGTAGACCAGGCGGGCCGATCCTCCCCAGCCGCGTTGGCTGGCGACGGCGATGACCTCTTCAGCGCTGCGTCGCGCGTGGGTGAACTCGTTCGTGGCGGTGTAGGTGTCGGGAAAGTTGCTGAGGCAGTACAGCGCGAGGTAGTCCAGGTCGGCCGATCGGACCAGGTTGGCGGCGAGGGTCAGGTCCTCCCGAGCGGGGGCGTAGTCGCCCGCCCAGAGGCGCAGAGTCCTGCGGTTGGCCAGCGCCACCAACCGCACGCAGACGGCCGGTCACCCACCAGCGACCGATACCCAAGGGTGGGGGGTGGCGGCAGCCGAGCACGAAGTGGAGCCGATCGGGGGCCCGATCGACGACGTGGCTGGGTCCGTCGATCGTGGATCCGTCCTTGATCAGGTGAACGTCGTCCAGCACGACCATCGTCTCCGACATCACCCCGTCGAGGGCGGCGAGGAACGGGGAGAGGAAGTCCCGATCCGTCTCGGTTCTGGGCGGCACGGGGCTGGCTAGGGCATCGGCGGCCGCCTGATCCGACCCATCGAGTGCACGGTGGAGTGAGACCAAGAGGGCCGCCCACAACGCGGAGGCGCCATCGTCCTTCGCGCACGTCACCCACGCCACGGCAGTGCCATCCGAGCGGAGGATCCGCGCGGCACCGGCGAGAAGGGTTGTCTTGCCGTACCCGGCTGGCGCCGACACGACAACGACCTCCCTGCGACCTCCAACCGGCCGGACCAGTCTGGTTAGGACGTCCAAGAGGCGCGGACGCTGGACCTCGCGGTCAGTCGTATGCGGCACTGAGACCTTGGTGCCTGGAACCCCATTCCGGGCGTTCCAGGCAGTCATCGAACGCACGGTATCGCTGCGTGGGGTTTCACCCCCAGGGGGTGAGGAGAAGGAGCCGGGGAGCAAGGATGCTTCTCGAGCACCCTCAGCGCCGGGGGCCGATGCTGCGCGGCTCAACTTCGGCCCAGGACCCGAGACGGAGGCATTCGTGGATCAGGCCCACATCGACCAGAGCCTCAAGCGACTAGACGATGGCAAGCAGCGGTGGGCCCGCCTGCCAATCAAGGCCAAGATCAGCCTCCTCCGGGAGGTACAGCAGGGTGCTCTGGACCAGGCTCCTCGCTGGGTGGACGCGGAGGCGAAGGCCAAGGGCCTGGACCCGGATTCCCCGCTGGTCGGGGCGGAGGCCTGGCTCGGCGGGCCCTACCCAGTGGTGGCCTGGATCACGGCGTCCATCCAGACGCTGACCGCCCTCGACACCGGCACGGACCTGCTTGAGCACGTCGAGGTGCACACTGGCATCGACGGCTCAACTATCGCCCGGGTCCTTCCCACCCACGTCTACGAGCAGCTGCTGTTCCATGGCGTGACCGCTGACGTGTGGATGCAGCCCGACGTGACCCCGGCGAACCTGCGGAGCACCATGGCGAGCCTCTACCGTGAGCAGAACCCGCCTGGCCGAGTCAGCCTGGTACTCGGAGCGGGCAACGTCTCCGCGATCGTCCCGCTGGACATCCTCGACCGGCTGGTCAACGTCGGCGACGTCGTGGTCTGCAAGATGAACCCAGTCAACGACTACCTCGGCCCCATCTTCGAAGACATCCTCGCCCCACTTGTCCGAGCTGGTTACCTGCAGTTCGCCTACGGCGGAGGAGACGTGGGCGAGTACCTCACCGGCCACGACCTCGTCGAAGCCATCCACATCACCGGCAGCGCCGGCACCCACGACGCCATCGTGTACGGCAGCGGCGAGGAGGGCCGACAGGCCAAGGCAGCCGGCCAGCAGCGCACAACGAAGGAAATCACCTCCGAGCTTGGCGGCGTCGGCGGAACGATCGTGCTGCCCGGCCCCTGGACCGATGCGGACTTCCGCTACCAGGCCGAGCACATCGTCACCCAGAAGCTGCACAACTCCGGACACAACTGCGTGGCCAGCCAGGTCCTCATTCTCCCTGAGCAATGGGCCGGCAGCCGCCGTCTGCTCAACGAGGTGCGCCGCCAGCTGCACGAGTCGGAGTCGCGTGACGCCTACTACCCGGGCACCGAGCAGCGGTTAGCCGCGATCCGGGAAACAGCCCCAGACGCCGAAGTACTCGGTCAGGCGACTACCCGGCTTCTTGTCGCCGACCTCGACGCGGGGCAAGAGCACCACGGCTTCCGCACCGAGTTCTTCGGGCCAGCCATGGTAAGCACCAGCCTTCCCGGGGACTCGCAGGAGTTCCTGCGCCGAGCGGTCGGATTCTGCAACGACCAGCTGTACGGGACGCTGTCGGTGAACCTCATCGTGCACACGAAGACAGAGCAGAAGCTCGGAAGTCGACTCGACCAGGCCATCGCCGAGTTGCGCTACGGCGGCATCGGGATCAACGTGTGGGTCGGCGCAGCCTTCCTGCTGTCCCGCGCTGCCTGGGGCGCTTACCCCGGCCACACATACGACGACGTGCAGTCGGGGATCGGCGTCGTGCACAACGCGCTGATGTTCGAAAAGCCAGCCAAGACCGTCGTCTCCGCTCCGTTCCACCCGTTCCCTCGCTCGGCCCGGCACGGGCAGCTAGCGCTGTTCCCCAAGCCGCCGTGGTTCCTGACCAACAAGACTGCGGCAACGACCGCGCGCCGACTCACCCATTTCGCAGCCAAGCCGACGGCCTCGCAACTGCCGTCGCTATTCGCATCTGCTCTGCGGGGTTGAGCCTGGCCGAAGTCCTTCGCCGTCACGTCGGGACCCGAACAGCGGCCCCAGGCCCCAGGTATTCCTGCACGGACCGGACGCCTTCCTCGACGACCTCAACTCAGCCTGCCGGTGGCAGCGGCTGGACCTAGCGGGCGTTCCCCAGGACGTGGCGGGGTTCCACGGCACCCACGACCAGGTCTACCCGGGTCGTGGGCGCGTGTCGGCTCCCACGGCCTCCGACCACACGTGCAGACCTCGCGTCGGACATCCGCCGTGCAGGAACCGATCCCCGTTCCGCCTATGCCACCCGGAACCCTCAGGGCCCGGAACGCGCGCTGCTAGTGAGGGGCACCCTCCTGCGGACCACGACCTGCGGTAACCAACCCGCGTACATCAGAGTGGCGGCTTGCCGACACCCTCAGATCGTCCGACACGAGGCCTGCCACCCCACCGGAGACCACCAGGACCACCACCACAACCCAACACCCCGCACCAAGCCCTGCCCGCCACGCTCAGCAGGGCCTCTCCCGATCATGCCCCAGCCCCCCGAACAAGACACATCCCGTGCCCTTGACAAGCCGTTCCACATCAGGCGACCGGAGGCTTGTCCGTGGAGGGTAGAAGATTCGAGCCTCTGACCATTTGAGTGTCGACCAGCGCCACGGGGTCCAGCACCGACCAGCACTATCCGAACGAGCTGGCTGCCAACCGAGCTGTCATGACCTGCCTGAGTCGGGATCGCGCTCGTGTCGTCTCCAACGACAGCTCAGTCGAGCCACCGCTCGTCGCCGGTGATGCTGACCAAGGCCAGCAGGTCGTAGGGCAGCTCGTCGAGCGCGTCCTGCAGTTCAGCGCGGACGCGGTCCGCGCCAGCGAGGCCCTCGAGATCGGTGCCAGCACCGTCGAGCAACCCGATGGTCAGGTCGTAACGCTCCCCGAAGACAGCGATGCGACGGGAGGAGCGTGCGAACCCATGGGCGTCAGCGACGCCGTCGGACAGGGTGAGGACGAGAAGCTCACGGCCCAGTTGCTCGTGCTCGACGAGCGGGCGGATCAGAGCGACGTGGTCCTTCAGAACAACCGCCTCGGCAACCCGCACACCTGGCGACAGCGCCACGATCGTTG
>PWWI01000245.1 GCA_003561535.1 Nitriliruptoraceae bacterium | reverse complement strand
GTAGCCGGTGGACAGGGTGGCCATCGCCTTGGTGCCCACCATCATCCGGGCGTACTCGATCACGAGGAACATCTGCTTGATGCCCTCGTGGACGTTGCCGGCGAGGTAGCCGACACACGGGGTGCCGTCCTGGCCCAGCGACAGCTCGCAGGTCGCCGAGCCCTTGATCCCCATCTTCTTCTCGAGGTTGGAGACCCGCACCCCGTTGCGCTCACCGATGGTGCCGTCCGCGTCGACGTGGCGCTTGGGTACCAGGAACAGGCTCAGGCCCTTGGTGCCCGGCGCGGCACCCTCGGGGCGGGCCAGCACCAGGTGCAGGGTGTTGGGGTGGGTCTGGGCGTCGGCGGAGGTGATGAAGCGCTTGATGCCCTCGAGGTGGTAGATGTCGCCGAGGTCGTCCTCGCCGGCCGCCTCGACGAAGGTGGCCTTGGTGGTCCCGGCACCGACGTCCGAGCCGGCATCCGGCTCGGTCAGCACCATCGTGCCGCCCCAGCGGTCCTCGACCAGCGGCCGCCCGAAGACCTGCTTCTGGCCCTCGGTACCGATCTGGTCCACGATCGAGGCCATCAGCGCACCGATCGGCCACAGGCTGGCGGTCGCGTGCCCGCCCGCGAGCAGCTCGGTGCCGGCCCACCGGATCGTCGGCGGGGCGCCGAACCCACCGAGGTGGGTCGGCAGCGGCATCAGGTGCCAGCCGGCGTCGTAGAACGCGTGCAAGGCCTGATCCAGCTCCTCGGGGATCGTGACGTCGCCCTCGGGGGAGAGCTGGAGTGGCTCGCGGTCGGCGGCCACGAAGGACTCGGCCCAGATGGACTCGCGGGTGAACCGCTCCAGTTCGCTGAGCAGCATCCTGGCCTGCTCGCCGTCCACGGCCTCGAAGGGCCCGGTCCCGAAGTAGCTGTCCGCCCCGAGCACCTCGAAGAGGTTGAACTCGATGTCGCGGAGGTTGCTCTTGAAGTGACTCATCGCTTCTCCCTCGATCCACCGGTCGGCCCTGGTCGGGCGCGGGCTCCGTCGCGCCGACCCGAGGCGGTCCTCCAGTTCACAACGTCAGAGCTGGAGCGGATGTTCCATCTTGGAACGTATGCTACATATTGGAGTGTCCGTTCCATTTCTGCAAGCTGGAGGGACCGTCAGCGGCGGTCCTCCGGGTAGCTTCCCGACACCAGAGGCCCGGCACCAGGGGACAAGGACCGCCGGACAGCCGCAGAACGGCCGGGAACGACGTGAGGAGAGGGTGATGGCGAGGTACCGCGTCGGGCTGGAGACCCGCGAGCGGATCCTGTCGGCCACGCGTCGTTTGCTGGCCGAGGTCGGGATCGAAGGGGTGACGCTCAAGGCGATCACCGCCCACGCCCGGGTCGGTGCCGGCAGCTTCTACAACCTGTTCGCCTCGAAGGACGACGCGGTCTTCGAGGTGATCCGGGAGGCGATCGAGTCCGTCGATCCCGACCCGGCCGGGGCCGGGACCGACACCCTCGACGATCTCGTGGATGCTTTCGTGGCCTTCATGACCGGGTCGTCGCCGATCGCCCGCATCTACCTCCAACTCGCGGGCCGGGGGCTGACCGACCCTGCGATCGCGTCCCGGGTGCTGCGCAGCCACCGGCGTCGGGTGGAGCGTTTCGCCGACGCCTGGCAGCGGGAGGACCCGAGCATGAGCGAGGCCGAGGCCATCGCCCGTGCCGAGGTGATGCTGGGGGCCCTCACCGGGCTCGGGATGACGGCGTTGATCGACCCGAGCTTCGACATGCGGGCTCACGCCAACGAGCTCCTGCCCTCCCACCAGGGCGTCGCCGTCCCCCCGCTGTCCTGACCGCCCCGGGGGACAGGCGCCGGGTCGAGTCCGACATCGGACGCAGCCCCGGCCACCGCCCTGGTCCTGACGGTGCGCTCGCTCCACGGGCGGCGGTCGGGCGAGGTGGCGCTCAGGGCACCGAGGAGGACCGGTCAGCTGGGCTAGCGTGCCGCGGCCACGGCGAGCAGGGGTGAGGTGGATGGAGGGTGCTGCGCACCGGCGGGGTGGGGACCCGGACGGATCGGTGGCGCGAGCCGCGGCCGCGACGGCCGTTCGACGGCTCGGACACGCGCTGATGGCGCACGAGGTCGACGAGGAGCTGCTCCAGCGGGTGGCGGAGCAGGTCGACGGGCTGGCCGTCGAGGCCGAGCGGGCCGGCCGACGTCACCGTGACATCGGTGAGGTCACCCGGCGGATGTTCGAGGAGGACATCCCCGACCACGCCCCGGTGGTGCACTTCGACGAGTGCTTCGTGTCCGGTCCCTGGAACCCGCTGGGCATCGGGATCGAGGTGGTGCGTGACGGCGGGGCGGCGGTGGCCCAGATCGTGCTCGGTACGGCCTTCGAAGGCGGTCCGGGCATGGCTCACGGCGGCATCGTCGCGGCCCTGTTCGACGACGTCCTGGGCTACCTGCTGACCCTCCACGGCATCCCCGGGTTCACCGGGGAGCTGACGGTGCGCTACCTGCGCCCGACCCCCGTCGGGACCCCGCTCAGCCTGCGGGGATGGGTCGTGGAACGCTCGGGTCGGCGTCTGCGTACCGCCGCGCAACTGCACGCCGGGGACGAGCTGGTCGCCAGCGCGACCGCGGTGTTCGTGGAGATCGATGCGGCGCGTCTGTGGGCCGCACGGGGCTGAGCTGCCGGCACCGGCCGGGGACCACCGCCTCTAGCGGGGCGCCCAGGTCCGCGCCACCCTCGTGACAGCACCGTGGGAGCCCGCTGGAGCTTGCTGGAGCCCGCCTCGACCTCCCGGGAGGTTGCCCATGACCGCCCTGCTCCGCCGACACCGCACGCACCTCGTCGACGAGTTCGGCATGGTCGGGTGTCCCCGTCAGCGCAGGGATGTGCCGGTCGAGCGCTGCCTGGAATGCCGCGAGCTCATCGACGCCGTCCACGACCCGGAGGGGCACCTCGCGGAGATCCGGTGTCGGGCCGAGCTCGGTCGCGTCTCGCCCCAGGATCACTGGGACCCCTTCGGACCCCTGGTCAACTTCCGACCGTGACGGCGCCGCCGTCCCCCCTCAGGGGATGACGGGCAGGCCACCGGGCGGTCCACCCCGCTTGGGATCGGCCTCTGCGAAGACGTCCCCGGCCGCCGGCAGAGCGTCCACGGCGTGCTGCAACGGGTGCAGGAAGGGCAGCGCCGTGGGGTCGAGCTCCTCCGACGCCACGAACTCCTCCAGCTCTCCCGAGGCGTCGAACCGCGAGCCGGTCAGGTGCGGCGCGTGTCGTCGGGCGCCGTAGACGACGACGACGGCATCCTCGCCGTCGATCTCCGCTTCGGCGACGAACCCCCAGCACGGCACGCCACCGAGGCTGACGTGGTCGGCCGCCAGCTGGGCCAGCACGGCGTGGCGGGCCTCGTCCTCCTCGGGCAGCTCCGGCAGCGTCAGCAGCTGGGTGCGCTCGGGGCCGGGCAGGACCACCGTCGGCGGGAGTGGCCGACCCCGGGTGCGCGTGAGGTCGATCGCGGCCTGCTGGCAGACGAAGCGCAGTTCCTCGAACTGCACGGTTCACCCCGTGGTGTCGGCTGCCCAGCAGGCTACCGCCGGAATCACACCGAGGTGGTCGCCCCGAGGCTCGCGGACGAGACCGTGCGGGCGTACTTGGCGAGCACACCGCGGGTGTAGCGGGGGGGCAGTGGCTCCCACCCCTCGCGGCGCGTCTCGAGCTCCACCTCGTCGACCAGCAGGTCCATCTTGCGGGTGGCGACGTCGATGCGGATCCGGTCGCCCTCGCGCACGAGCGCGATCGGGCCGCCATCGGTGGCCTCGGGTGCGACGTGCCCGATCGAGAACCCGTGGGTCGCCCCGGAGAACCGGCCATCGGTGAGCAGCGCGACGGTGCTGCCGAGCCCGGCGCCCTTCACCGCCGAGGTCACCGCCAGCATCTCGCGCATCCCGGGTCCACCCTTGGGCCCCTCGTAGCGGATCACGATGACGTCGCCGTCCACGATCTGGCCGGTCAGCACCGCCTCCATGGCGCCCTGCTCGCCGTCGAACACCCTGGCGGGGCCCTCGAAGGTCATCTGGTCCTCGGTCAGGCCCGCGATCTTCACCACCGCCCCGTCCGGTGCCAGCGAGCCTCGCAGGATCGCCAGGCCCCCCGCGTCGTGGATCGGGCGGTCGAGGGGGTGCACCACCTCGCCGTCGGGGTCGGGGACGTCCAGGTCGGCCAGCTCCTCGGCCATCGTGCGCCCCGTGATGGTGAGCGCATCACCGTGGAGCAGGTCGGCGTCGAGCAGTTCCTTGAGCACCACCGGCACCCCCCCGATGCGGTCGAGGTCGGTCATCACGAAGCGACCGCCCGGCTTGGTGTCGGCGATGTGGGGGACCCGGCGCCCGATCCGGTCGAAGTCCTCGAGGTGGAGCTCCACCTCGGCCTCACGGGCGATCGCCATCAGGTGCAGGACCGCGTTGGTGGAGCCGCCGACGGCCATCACCACGGCGATCGCGTTCTCGAGCGCCTGCCGGGTCACGATGTCGCGGGCGGTGAGCCCCAGTTCGAGCAGGTGGACGACCGCTGCGCCCGAACGGCGGGCGATGTCGTCACGGCGGGCGTCGGTGGCGGGGGCGGTGGAGGAGCCGGGCAGCGCCATGCCCATCGCCTCGATCGCCGAGGCCATCGTGTTCGCGGTGAACATGCCGCCGCAGGCGCCCTCGGTGGGGCAGGCGGCGCGCTCGATCGCGCTCAGTTCGGCGTCGTCGATGGCCCCGCGACCCCGGGCACCGACCGCCTCGAACACCTCCTGGATCGTGATGTCCCGGCCGTCGTGGTGGCCGGGCAGGATCGAGCCCCCGTAGACGAAGGTGCTGGCCACGTCGAGGCGGACCGCGGCCATGATCATC
This sequence comes from Nitriliruptoraceae bacterium, assembly GCA_003561535.1. Classification (GTDB taxonomy): domain Bacteria; phylum Actinomycetota; class Nitriliruptoria; order Nitriliruptorales; family Nitriliruptoraceae; genus T1Sed10-7. Next base: position 22,691 of record PWWI01000245.1, on the reverse strand, counting down.
CCCGGCAGGGACTTGTCGCACCCGGCGAAGGTGACCATCCCGTCGAGCCGTTCGGCGTGCATCACGGTCTCGACCGAGTCGGCGATCACCTCGCGGGACACCAGCGACGCACGCATGCCCTCGTGGCCCATGGCGATGCCGTCGCTCACCGCGATCGTGGTGAACTCGATCGGGAACCCGCCGGCCTCACGCACGCCCTCCTTGGCCTGTTTGGCCAGGCGGTCGAGCGGCAGGTTGCAGGGTGTGACCTCGTTCCACGACGACGCCACGCCGATCTGCGGCTTCGACCAGTCGTCGTCGCCCATCCCGATGGCGCGCAGCATCGCGCGTGCGGGTGCACGCTCGTAGCCGTCGGTGACGTCGCGGCTGCGGGGCTTGAGATCGTGGGTGCGGTCGGCCATCGGTGGCTCCTGCGGGCATGGGACGGACGCGCGGATGCTGCGGCCATCTGACCACACCGCTGCCGTCCACGTCGAGCCGGCCGGCCGGGCGGCCCGGCGAGCACGGGATGGCAGCTGCCGCCCGCTAGCGTGGCCCGCCGACCCGACGGGTCATCGATGGGTGAGCACCGGGAGCAGGGGTGGCGATGGCAGGGATGCCGGGGGATCAGGACGGTTCGATGGCGGCGGTGCTCGCCCGCCTCGAGGCTGGTGAGACGGTCGAGGCCGCCGACCTCGAGGGCCTGTTCGCCTTCGCTCGCGATGGCTTCGGGACCACCACCCTCGGGCTGGTCTGGGACCGGGTGAGCTTGGAGGCGGTCTCGGCGCACCTCGACATCGACGACCGTCATCGTCAGCCCTACGGCATCGTGCACGGCGGCGTGTGGTGTTCGGTGGTGGAGTCGCTCGCCTCGGTGGCGGCCGCGCTGAGGGTGGCCGCCAGCGGGCGGTTCGTGGTCGGGGTGAGCAACAGCACCGACTTCCTGCGCAGCCACCGGGAGGGACGGGTGGTCGCCACCGCGACCCCCATCCACGTCGGCCGCAGCCAGCAGCTGTGGCAGGTCGTGCTGTCCCGGGACAGCGACGGGGCCGCCCTCGCCCGGGGGCAGGTCCGGCTCGCCAACGTCGATCCCGGCCAGGTCGGGTCCTGACCACCTTCGAGGAGCACGCCATGAAGCTGGACGAGATGACCTACGGCCACCCGCTGGCCGAGACCGCCGAGGTGGTGGCCACCGCTCGCGAGCGCGGCTACGACGGCTGGTTCGTGTCCGAGACCGTGCACGACCCCTTCCTCGCGGCCGCCGTCGCCGGGACGGTGTCGGGGGAGATGGAGATCGGGAGGGCCATCGCGGTCGCCTTCCCCCGCAGCCCCATGCACGTGGCCTACGCGGCCCACGACCTCCAGGCGCTGACGGGTGGCCGGTTCGTGCTCGGGCTCGGCTCGCAGATCAAGCCCCACATCGAGAAGCGGTTCTCGACCGAGTGGTCCAAGCCCGCTGCCCGCATGCGGGAGTACGTGCTCGCGCTCCGGGCCATCTGGCACGCCTGGCGCACCGGGGAGCGGCTCAGCTTCCGGGGGGAGTTCACCTCCCACACCCTCATGACCCCCTTCTTCACCCCGGCTGACCACGGTCACCCGGACCCGGCGGTGTGGCTGGCGGCGGTCGGACCCCTGATGACCCGGGTCACCGGTGAGGTCGCCGACGGGCTGCTCGCGCACGCCTTCAGCACCCCCCGCTACCTCACCGAGGTGACGCTGCCGAACCTCGCGGAGGGAGCGGCCGCAGCCGGCCGGGACCGCAGCGACATCGAGGTGGTGCAGCCGGTGTTCGTCATCTCGGGCCGGACCGAGGAGCAACGGGCGGCCAGCGAAGCGATGGTGCGCGGGCAGCTGTCCTTCTACGGCTCGACCCCTGCCTACAAGGCCGTCCTTGACCTCCACGGCTGGGGGGATCTCCACCACCGGCTGCACAACGCCTCGCTGGAGAACCGCTGGGAGGAGATGCCCGGCATGATCCCCACCGAGGTGCTGGAGACCTTCGCGGTGATCGCCGAACCCGACGAGGTCGGCGCCGCGGTCCGCGACCGCTACCACGGACTGGCCGATCGGATCAGCCTGTCCAGCGCGCAGCTCGACGACCAGGCGCTCGCCAAGGCCCGCGCGGCGCTCCGTGCCGACTGACGTCGCCCACGGTGTGGCGCGACCCGGTCGGCGGGCGGCGACGTGGTCGGTCCTGGCGGCGGCCACCCTGTGGGGCACGATCGGGACCGCCCAGGAGCTCGGTGCACCGACCGCCGCGCCGGCGACGGTGGCGGGGGGGCGCAGCCTGGGCGGCGGGGTCATCCTGCTGCTCGTGCTGGTCGCCGCCGGCCGCTGGCCGCGGATCCGGGCGGCGCTGGTCGGTGCCCCCTGGGCGGTGGTGGCGGCGGTGGTGTCGATCACGGTGTTCCAGCTGGGTTACCTCACCGGCGTCCGCGCCGTCGGGGTCGCGCTCGGCACGCTGGTCGCGATCGGGAGCGCCCCGGCGTGGGCCGGTCTGTTCGCCCTGCTCGCGGGGCGTCGACCGGGGGCCCGCTGGGTCGTGGCGACCGTGGCGACGATCGCCGGGGCGGCCGTGCTGCTGGCCGACGGCGGGGCGGGGGACGCCGGGCAGGACCCCGGCACCTTCGGCATCCTGGCGGGGTTGGTCGCCGGCGCCGCCTACGGCACCTACACCACCGTGTCGGTCCGGTTGGTGTCGGCCGGGGCCGACGGGTCCTCAGCGGTGGCCCTGACCTTCACCGGCTCTGGGCTGCTGCTCCTGCCCGTCCTGGTGACCGGTGACCTGGCCTGGGTCGCCAGCCCCACCGGCATCGGCACCGCGCTGTGGCTGGCCATCGGGACGACCGCGCTGGGCTACGTGCTGTTCGCCCGTGGCCTGGTGGCCCTCGACGCTCCCACCGTCACCACCCTCACCCTCGCGGAGCCCCTGGCGGCGACGATCCTGGCCGTCGTCGTGGTGGGGGAACGGCTCGCCTGGACCGGGTGGATCGGTGCGGCGCTGCTGATCCTCGGCCTCCTCGTCATCGGCGTGCGCCGGGGCCCGTGACCAGCGTCGCCGAGGGGGAGCGGCGAGGCGGCCGGCACCGGCCACCTAGGCTGCACCGCAACGTGGGCGGGGCCGGAGGAGGCGACCAGTGAGCACGGTGGGCATCGACCTGGGTGGCACCAACATCTACGCCGTGGTCCTCGACGGCGAGGAGGTGCGGGGCAGCACCAAGCGGCCCACCCCCACCGAGGGCGGCGCCGAGGGGTTCGTGAAGGAACTCCGCAGGACCACCCGGAAGGCGGTGGAGGACGCCGGTCTCGACGTCGCCGACGTCGACGCCGTGGGGGTCGGGGTCCCGGGCATCGTGACCGACGGGTCGGTCGACGGTGGGCCGAACGTCGGGGGTGTCAGCGAGCGCTTCCCGCTGGGTGACCTGCTCGCGACCGAGCTCTCCACACCGGTGTCGGTGATCAACGACGTCACGGCGGCGGCGATCGGTGAGCACCGACTGGGGGCTGCCCAGGGAGCGAGCAACCTGCTGACCGTCTTCGCCGGCACCGGGGTCGGCGGCGGGTTGGTGCTCGACGGCGTGGCCTTCGAGGGCAGCCACGGTGGGGCGGGGGAGCTCGGCCACGTGATCGTCCGGCAGGGCGGCGCCATGTGCGGCTGCGGGCGGCGCGGCTGTGTCGAGGCCTACGCGGGTCGACGGGCGATGGAGCGGTCGGCCGAGCGGGCGCAGGCCGGGGGTCGGGCGACGCGGCTGTTCGAGATCGCCCGGGAGAAGGGCAAGGACCGGGTCACCTCGGGGGTGTTCAAGGCGGCGCTGGACGAGGGCGACGAGCTGGTGACCGCGTTGCTGGGCGAAGCGGTCGAGGCGTTGGCGGCCGGGATCGCCAGTGTGGTCAACCTGCTGGACCTCGAGGTGGTCGTCCTCGGCGGTGGGCTGGCCGACAAGCTCGGCGAGGGGTTCCGGGCGGAGCTGGAGGTCGCGATGCGACCCCTGCTGTTCCTGCAGCCCCCGGAGGTCAGGTTGGTCCGGGCCGCCCTGGGGGACTCGGGAGGCGCCATCGGCGCCGCGGTGGTCGCGAGGGAGCGCGCCTGACGGGCGGCCAGGCGCCAGCGCGCCCGGATCTGATCCCGCCGGCTTGGTGGTCCCGGGCGGCGGTGGCACGCTGTCCGCAGGGCCCACGCTGCACGTCACCCCGATCGTGCGCCGTCGGCAACGGAGGTCGTCGTGTCCGAACTGACCCACGCCCACACCCTGATCGCCGCGGTGGACGCCTGCCTGACCACCGCCGCGCGCCACCTGGCCACCGCCTGCACCGTCGACGGCCGGCTCGACGCCGGCCGGCTGGATGAGCACCAGGCCGCCGCCTACGACCTCGCCTCCCTCTCGTCGGCGCTGGTCGCGGCCCGGGCCCTGGCCGAGCTGGGTGAACCCGACGGCACCCAGTCCCGTCTGGCACTGGTGGCCGCGGCCGATGTCGCCGCTGACCTGCTGGCCCGCACGGCCGGCCAGGAGGCGTCCTTCGGCCTGGGTCGGGACCCGCTGGCCGAGGTGGCCGATGCGTTGGCTGCGGGGCGGGACACCTCGCTGCTCGGTGAGCTCGGCGATGAGGTCCTGGCCTCCGGTGAGGCCGGCCCCCGCCACCTCGACGAGGACCTGGAGATGGTCCGGTCCACCTTCCGGCGCTTCGCCGAGGACAAGGTCATGCCGGTGGCCGAGCACGTCCACCGCGCCGACGAGGACATCCCCGCGGAGATCATCTCCGGCCTCGCCGAGCTCGGCTGCTTCGCCCTGTCGATCCCCGAGGAGCACGGCGGGTTCGCGTCGGGCGGGGAGGACGAGCTGCTGAACATGGTCCTGGTCACCGAGGAGCTGTCCCGTGGCTCGCTCGGCGTCGCCGGGTCGCTGATCACCCGCCCGGAGATCATCGGGACCGCGATCCTGAAGGGTGGGACCGACGCGCAGAAGGCGCGGTGGCTGCCCGCGATCGCCTCGGGCGAGCGCATGTGCGCGGTCGCGGTGACCGAGCCGGACTTCGGATCCGACGTCGCCGGGGTCAAGACCTCGGCCCGCCGGGACGGTGACCACTGGGTGATCGACGGCGTCAAGACCTGGTGCACCTTCGCCGGCCGCGCGGAGTACCTGCTGGTGCTGGCCCGCACCGATCCGGACCGCTCGCTCGGCCACAAGGGTCTCAGCCTGTTCGTGGTCGAGAAGCCCGCCGCGGCCGGGCACCACTTCACCTTCGAGCAGAGCCCCGACGGCGAGGTCGGTGGCACCGGGGGGGGACGTATGGACGCCCGGGCCATCCCGACGCTCGGCTACCGCGGCATGCACTCCTTCGAGGTCGCCTTCGAGGGTTGGCGGGTCCCCGCGGAGGCGCTGATCGGCGAGGAGGAGGGGCTCGGCCGGGGCTTCTACCTGCAGATGCAGGCCTTCGCCAACGCCCGGCTGCAGACCGCGGCGCGTGCCCAGGGCGTCATGCAGGCTGCGCTGGAGGCTGCCGTCACCTACACCAGCGAGCGCCGCGTCTTCGACCAGCCGATCGCCGAGTTCCAGCTGACCCGGATCCGCATCGCCCGGATGGCGGCGACCCTGGCCGCCTGCCGGGCGCTGTCGGTCCAGGTCGCCCGCGAGCTCGCCCGCGGCGAGCGCGAGGCGGCGCTGACCGCCAGCCAGGTGAAGCAGTTCGCCTGCCGCTCCGCGGAGTGGGTGACGCGCGAGGCCCAGCAGCTCCACGGCGGGTACGGCTACGCCGAGGAGTACGAGGTCAGCCGGTTGTTCGTCGATGCCCGGGTGCTGTCGATCTTCGAGGGCACCGACGAGGTGCTCGCACTGAAGGTGATCGCCCGCGGACTGTTGGCCAGGGAGTTCGCCGCCGTCGGCTGACGCCGGGTCGCCGCGACCACCCGCAGGACCCCCCGGGTGACCGCAACTCGGTCGCCGGGTGACCGAGCGTCACCTAGCCTGCGCCCGATAGGTACTCGGTCCGGGTACCGCCACCCTCCGTGGAGGCCCCGGTGCTGGTCCTCGAGCAACTGCAGCGCCGATTCGGCGACGTGGTCGCCCTGGAACGGCTCGATCTGACGGTCGCCGCCGGGGAACTGTGCGGTTTCGTCGGCCCCAACGGCGCCGGCAAGACCACGGCGATGCGGTGCGCCGTGGGGGTGACGACCCCCGATGCCGGGACGGTGACGTGGGAGGGGCGTCCCGTGAGCCTCGCGGTGCGCCGCCGTATCGGCTACATGCCCGAGGAGCGCGGGCTCTACCCGCGGATGCGGGTGGCGGAGCAGCTGGTCTACCTGGCTCGGCTGCACGGGCTGCCGGCCGCGACGGCCGCCGCCAACACGGCGCACTGGCTGGACCGGCTGGGCCTGGCCGCGCGCCGTGACAGTCCCGTCGAGGAGCTGTCGCTGGGGAACCAGCAGCGGGTCCAGCTGGCCGCCGCGCTCGTCCACGACCCCGTCCTGCTGATCCTCGACGAGCCCTTCTCCGGCCTGGACCCGATCGCCGTCGACGTCATGAGCGAGGTCCTGCTCGAGCGGGCGTCGGCCGGGGTGGCGGTGGTGTTCTCCAGCCACCAACTCGATCTGGTCGAGGACCTGTGCCGGTCGGTGGCGGTGGTCGATGCCGGCCGCGTCGTGCTGCGGGGCGACGTCCGCGAGCTCAAGCGCGCCGGTGACCGCCGGCTCCGCGTGGCGGTCGACGGCGACCCGGGCTGGGCCGCTGCCCTCCCGGTGGACACCGAGGTGGTGGCCCGGCGCAACGGGGAGATCACGGTCGCCCTGGGCGCTGAGGTGGACCCCGGCGTGGTGCTCGAGCTGGCCCGCGCCAGCGGTCCGCTGCTCCACGTGCGGCTCGAGGAACCTCGGCTCTCGGAGCTGTTCCGCGACGCCCTCCAGGATCGGCTGCCGCGATGAGGCGCGGCACCACGGTCCGGTTGATCGCGGCCCGCGAGGTCCGTCAGCGCCTGCGCTCGAAGCTGTTCGTCGGGACGACCCTGGTGATCGCGGCGCTGCTGACCGTGCTGGCAGCCCTGCCTGCGCTGCTCGGGGCCTTCGACCCGGCCGAGCCCGTCGTCGACCCGTCTGCCGAGGAGTCCGCCCTGCCACGTCTCGGCGTGGTGGGCTCGCTGTCACTCGCGGAACGCACGGCCATCGAGGCCGCCATCGGGCCGATCGAGGTCGTCGAGGTGGCCGACGTCGACGCCGGCGGCGCGGCGCTGACGGGCACCACCGACGACCTGGTGGCGGTGGTGGTGCCGGGGGAGCGGGTGCTGGTCGCCCCGCCGGGGCAGCTGCTGCGGCCGGCCTCCGTGGCCGCCACCCGCATCGCCGAGGCGCTCGCGCTCGGTGAGCTGTTCAGCGACGACCCCGATCGCGTCGGTGAGGTGCTCGCCCGCCCCTCCCTGCCGGTCGAGGAGGTCGGCGATGTCGATCCCGCGGAGGCGACGGCCCGACTCGTCGTCGCCAACCTCGGGGTGGTGTTCCTGTTCGCGGTGCTGATCATGTACGCCTCGATGATCATCAACGGGGTGATCGAGGAGAAGGGGTCCCGGGTCGTGGAGTTGCTGGTCGCCACGGTGCCGGTCCGCTCGCTCATGACGGGGAAGCTGCTCGGCCTCGGGATCGTCGGTCTGCTGCAGACCCTGACGCTGTTCGCGCCACCCCTGGCGGTGCTGCTGCTGACCGCGGGGGACGTGATCCCCGCCGGCGTGGGCGGGCTGGGCGTCGCCATCGCCGGGTGGTTCGTCGCCGGCTACGCCCTCTACGCGGTGATGGCCGCCGGCCTCGGGTCGTTGGTGTCGCGTCCCGAGGAGGCCCAGGCCGTCCTGACCCCGGCGAACGTGCTGATGATCGGCGGCTACCTCGTCGGCTTCCTGGCGATCAACGCTCCCACGTCGACCTTCGCCGTGGTGGCCTCCTTCGTGCCCTTCAGTGCTCCCTACGCCATGTTGGTCCGCCAGGCTCTGGCTGAGCCAGCATGGTGGGAGGTGGCCCTGGCGGCGGCGCTGACGCTGTCCGCTGCCGCAGCGTTGACCGTGGTGGCGGCGCGCATCTACGAAGGCGGCATCCTGCGCACCGGAGCCCGGGTGAGGTTGCGTGAGGCCTGGCGGGCGGGGTGAGCGGGACCGGCGCCGATCAGCGCCCGGGGAACCGGGCGGGGCGGCGGGCCCGGGCCGCGGCCAGCCCCTCGGCGAGGTCCGCGGTCCCGTAGCTCACCGCCTGGGCGGCGGCCTCCGCCGCGAGGGCGGTCGAGAGGTCCAGCTGGGGGCTGGCCTGCAGGGTGCGCTTCAGCTGCCGGACCACCACCGGAGAGGACGCGGCGATCTCCCCGGCGAGCTCGAGGGTGCGGGGGAGCACCTGTGCGGCCTCGACCGACTCCAGGGCGAGCCCCTGGCCGGCGGCGCTGGCACCGTCGTACAGAGCGCCGGTGTACAGCCACGCGGCGGCGCGCTCCGGTCCGAGCAGCCGCGGCAGGAACCACGTCCCTCCCATCCCCGGGTGCAACCCGAGGCGGGCGAAGTTCAGTCCCAGCTTGGCCGTCGTCGCGACCACCCGCAGGTCCGCGGCCAGGGCCACGCACAGGCCCGCGCCCACGGCGTGACCGTTGACGGCGGCCAGCACCGGGACGGGCAGCTCGGCGATGCGCAGGAAGCGGGTGTAGAAGGCGCGCATGAAGGGGGCGGCGTCGAACCCCTCCTCCCGGGCGCGGCGCGCCAGGTCCTCCAGCATGTCCAGGTCGCCCCCGGCGGAGAAGGCCGGTGGGGTGCCCGTCAGCACGACCGCGCGGACCGTGTCGTCGGCGGCGACCTCGTCGCACCGGGCCGCGAGCTCGTCGCCCATGGCCGCCGTCATCGCGTTGCGTCGGTCGGGGTCGTCGAGGGTGAGGACGACGACGCCGTCGTCGAAGCGCTCCCACGTCACGGTCACGGGGCACCTCCTTGTCCCACGGGTCCCACGGGTCCCACGGGCGGTCGTGAGGCCGGTACCAGGGAGCCTACGCGCCGGATGGGCACCGTCGAGAGCCGGGCGGTACGTTGGGGTCGAGCAACGGCGCTCGCGATCGAAGCATCCGCGGGCGCCGTTCGTGCGTCGGCGGACCCTGCGCGCCCGAGCCGGTCCCGGCTGACCGGCCGTCCCGACCCCCGGTCCTCGCCGCCGAGAGCGGCGCGACCGGCCGACCCCGGAGGTACCCCCGTGGGCGACATGACCCGCTCGTTGCCCCTTCCGCCCGCAGCCGCGACCGGGTTCGACCTCGAGGCGGAGCGCGACGCCTGCGGCATCGGCTTCGTGGCACACGTCGATGGGCGGCCACGGCGGAGCATCGTGGCCATGGCGCTGGAGGGACTGTGCGGGGTGAAGCATCGGGGTGCCGTCGCCGCCGATGCCCGGTCGGGAGACGGGGCCGGCGTTCTGACCCAGATCCCCAGGGAGTTGGCGGCCGCCTGGGCCGGCGAGCTCGGTGCCGCGGATGCCGACCCGGAGCGTACGGGCCTCGCGATGCTGTTCCTGCAGGCCGGTGACGGTGACGACGAGCGGGCTGCGCGGAACAGCGCCCGGGACGCCTTCGCCCAGGCCTGCAGCGACGAGGGTGTGGAGCTGGTCGGTTTCCGGGACGTGCCCACCGACGCAGGCGCCATCGGGGAGATGGCGCTGGCGGCGCAGCCGGCGCTGGTCCAGGCCGTCATGCTGCGGCCCGTCGGTCTCGGCGATCGTGAGGCGGAACGCACCGCCTACCGCATCCGGCGTCGGGCCCGAAAGGCCTGCGAGGCCGCCGGTGTCCGGTTCTACGCCGCCAGCTGCTCCTTCCTCACCGTCACCTACAAGGCGATGGCCGATGCGGACCAGCTCGACGCCTTCTACCTCGACCTGCGGGATGAGCGCTACGTCTCGGCTCTGGCGATCTACCACTCCCGCTTCTCCACCAACACCGCCCCATCATGGGAACGGGCCCAGCCCTTCCGGACGCTGTGCCACAACGGCGAGATCAACACCATCGACGGCAACCTCAACCTGATGCGCGCCCGTGAGGGCCAGTTCGTCCCGGGCGCGATGTCGGTCGACGGGGTGGACTGGGCCACGCAGGAGCTGCTGCCACCGGTCATCGACCACGACCAGTCCGACTCGGCGAAGCTCGACGCGGCGCTGGAGTTGCTGGTCCTCGGGGGCCGCGACGTGCGCCACGCCCAGTCGATGCTGGTGCCCCAGGTCTGGGAGGGGGCCCGGGACCTGGAGCCGGCGGTCCGGGACTTCTACCGCTACCACTCCTGCCTGATCGAGCCGTGGGACGGACCGGCCGGCCTCATCTTCACCGACGGCGTGCGGGTCGGGGCGGGACTCGACCGCAACGGGCTGCGTCCGCTGCGCTACCACGTCTGCGAGGACGGCACGATCGTGGCCTCCTCCGAGGTCGGGGCGGTGTCCACCTCGCTGCCGACCGACCACCCCGACCACCGCGGCACGGTGCGGCGTGAGCGGCTCGGGCCCGGTCAGGTCCTGTGCGTCGACCCGACCGAGGGCGGCCTGCAGGAGGACCGGGAGATCAAGCTCCGCCTCGGTGCGGGCGCGCCCTACGGGGCCTGGCTCGCCGAGCGTCTCACGTCGGTCAACGCGGGCCCGCCGCTCGAGGCGGTCCCGGCGGACCTCCACCAGCGGCAACTCGCCTACGGCATCACGAAGGAGGAGATCATCTCCATCCTGCGTCCCATGGCGACGCAGGGTCGGGAGACGACCTCCTCGATGGGTGACGACACCCCGATCGAGGCGCTCAGCCACGTCCGTCGCCCCGTCTCGCACTTCATGAAGCAGCGGTTCGCCCAGGTCACCAACCCTGCGATCGACCACTACCGAGAGTCGGAGGTGATGAGCCTCAGGACCCTGCTGGGCCCCCGCGCCTCGGTGCTCACCGAGCGCCCGGAGGCGGCCGACCTGATCGAGCTGGGGTCGTTCTTCCTCTACCCCGAAGGGCTCCAGCGGATCGTGATGTCGCCGGACCTGCCCTTCGCCGTCCAGGCCGTGGACGCCACCTTCCCGGTCAGCGACGGCCCGGCCGGGCTCGCCGCAGCGCTGGCCCGCCTGGGCGACGAGGCCGTCGGACACGCCCGTGCCGGGGCCGGGGTCGTGGTGGTCTCCGACGTCGGCGCCGACGCCGAGCGGGCCCGGGTGCCGATCCTGCTGGCGGTCGGGGCGGTCCATCAGCGGCTGCTGGCCGAGAACCTGCGCACCGCGACCTCGCTGGTCGCCGAGACCGACGAGGCCCGTGAGACCCACGATGCGGCCACCCTGCTCGGTTTCGGTGCCGATGCGATCGTGCCCCGGCTGGTGCTGCAGACGATCGCGGATCTGGCCGATGAGGGCCGGATCGGTGGCGACAACCCCAGCGCGTCGGTCGCGCAGGGGCGGTACCGCAACGCGCTCGAGGACGGCGTGCTGAAGATCATGTCCAAGATGGGTATCAGCGTCCTGGACAGCTACCGCAGTGCCCAGATCTTCGAGTGCCTCGGGCTCGGCTCCGACGTGATCGCGACCTGCTTCACCGGCACCACCTCGACGCTGGGTGGCCTCACCCTCGACGACCTCGCCACCGAGGTGCTCGAGCAGCACGCGGAGGCGTTCCCGGTTGCCGGTCCCGACGGTGAGGTGTCGCTGCCGGCGCTGGCCAGCCCCGGCATCATCAAGTGGCGCAAGGGCGGCGAGTTCCACGACATGTCCAAGCCGGTGGTCGACGCCCTCCACGACGTGCTGGGGCTCGGGCGCGCACCGACGACCGCACCCTTCCGGTTGGACGGCGCGGGGGTCGGCACCGAGGTGGACGGGACCACCGCGGCGCTGCTCCGCACGGCCGCGGCGGAGGGACGCACCGAGCTGTACGAGCGTTTCAGCGCCACCGTCCACGCCCGGCCCGCGGCCTACCCACGGGACTTCCTGGTGCCCCACAACCCGGCCGGGCCCATCCCGCTGGATGAGGTCGAACCGGTCGAGGCGATCACCCGTCGGTTCTCCACGGGCGCGATGTCCCATGGGGCGTTGTCCGCGGAGGCCCACGAGCCCCTGGCCGCCGCGCTGAACATGATCGGTGGCAAGGCCAACTCCGGCGAGGGTGGGGAGGATCCGGCGCGGTTCCGGACCCGGTGGAGCGCGCTCGACCTCGACTGCCGCATGAAGCAGGTCGCGTCGGGGCGGTTCGGGGTCACCCCGGAGTACCTCGCCAACGCGCACCTGCTGCAGATCAAGATCGCGCAGGGCTCGAAGCCGGGAGAGGGTGGGCAGATCCCGGGCCACAAGGTGACCGAGGAGATCGCCCGCCTCCGGCACACCACGCCCGGTGTGACCTTGATCAGCCCGCCCCCGCACCACGACATCTACTCGATCGAGGATCTCGCCCAGCTGATCTTCGACCTCAAGCAGGTCAACCCGGAGGCGCTGGTCGACGTCAAGCTGGTCGCCGCCGCGGGCATCGGCACGATCGCCGCCGGCGTCGTCAAGGCGCTGGCGGACTCGATCCACATCTCCGGCAACGACGGTGGCACCGGGGCGTCGCCGCTGTCGTCGATCCAGCACGCCGGGCTGCCCTGGGAACTCGGGCTGGCCGAGGTCCAGCAGAGCCTGCGGCACAACCGCCTGCGTGGCCGGGTCAAGCTCCGCGTCGATGGTGGGTTCAAGACCGGCCACGACGTGCTGCTGGCCGCGCTGCTCGGCGCCGACGAGTACTCCTTCGGCACCGCGGCGCTGTTCGCGGAGGGGTGCATCATGGCCCGGGCCTGCCACCGCGACACCTGCCCGGTCGGGATCGCGACCCAGCGGCACGACCTGCGCGAGAAGTTCGCGGGGACACCGGAGATGGTGGCCGCCTACCTCACGATGGTCGCTGAGGAGGTACGGCGGCTGCTCGCCGAGCTGGGGGTGGCGTCGCTGGACGAGGCCATCGGTCGGGTCGACCTCCTCAGCCGTCGCCCTGGCCTGACCGGCAAGGCCGAACGCATCGACGTCACCCCGCTGCTCCACGACCCCGGGGTCGGCGAGCGCCGGTTCGCGGGCCGGGTCGCGATCCAGGACCCCCGCAGTGAGCTGGGGGACCGGGTGTTCGGCGACGCGCTCGAGACGATCTTCTTCGGCGGCATCACCGAGTTCACCTACCCGATCACCAACGCCGATCGCACGGTCGGCGCCCGCATCGGTGGCGCGGTCGGGCTGGAGTTCGGTGAGGAGGACCCGCCGGGCCTCGCCAGGCTCAGGTTCAGCGGCTCGGCGGGCCAGTCCTTCGGCGCGTTCACCAGCCGCGGGGTCGAGCTGGTCCTCGATGGGGAGGCCAACGACTACGTCGGCAAGGGGCTCGGCGGCGGACGGATCGTGATCCGTCCGCCGGCGGACGATGCGGGGGACCCGGTGTTGGTCGGCAACACCGTCCTGTACGGCGCGACCGGAGGTGAGCTGTTCGTCGCGGGCCGTGCCGGCGAGCGGTTCGCGGTGCGCAACTCCGGGGCGACCGCGGTCGTCGAGGGCACGGGTGACCACGCCTGCGAGTACATGACGGGGGGCACGGTCGTGGTGCTCGGGCCCACGGGGCACAACATCGGGGCCGGCATGAGCGGCGGTGAGTGCTTCGTCCACGATCCCCGCGGCGAGGTGCTGGCGCGGGTGAACCGGCAACTGGTCGAGGCCCGACGTCCCGATGGCGGGCAGCTGACGCGGGTCCGCGCCTTGGTCGAGGAGCACGCCACGGTCACGGGGTCACGTCGGGCCCAGGCGTTGCTGACCGACTGGGATGTCGCCGCCGAGTCCTTCTGGCGGATCGGTCCCAAGACCGAGATGGACCGGGTGGCCTCGCCCGGCGTCGCGGGGGCCACGGCCGACTGAGCCGACGACGAGGTGGGCCTACCAGCCCCGGCCCTCCCCGTCGCGGCAGCGAGCACCGGGCGGGCGGTGACCGACCGACCCGTCGCCGTGGTCTCAAGGCCGGCTACCATCCCGCGCCGCCCTCCCCGGGGCTCCCCACCCTCTTCCGGCTCCCCACCCTCCGAGGCCACCGTGCTGTCACGGCCGCACCTCCTGCGCGTGCGCCAGCTCGTCGTCCTGGCCTTGGCGGCCCTGCTGGCCGTCGAGCTGAGTGGCGTCGCGGAGGCCCGCGACCTCGGCCGCATCCAACGCGACCTGGCCGATGCCCGGGAGCGGCGCGAGCAGGTCGAGGAGGACATCGCCGCCGCGACCAGGGCCTACGAGGAGCTGGTCGGTCGGATCGCCCGGTTGGAGGCCGAAGGGGAGGAGCTCGAGCAGGAGGTCACCACCCTGCGCATGGAGTTGGGCGAGCTCGACGAGCTGGTCACCGACCGCCTGCGGGCGGTGTTCAAGCACGGGTCCAACCTCGACCCGCTGTCGGTGTTCCTGGCCAGCGACGACCCCAGCGCCGCGTTGTCCCGCGCGGAGACGGTCCAGCGTGCCGTGGTCTCCGACCGGGCACGCACCGAGGACCTGGTCGCAGCGCGGACGCGTCTCGGGGCGGCGGAGGACCGGCTGACAGCCCAGCGCGAGGAGGTCGAGCAGGCGCGCGAGGAGCAGCAGCGGGTCACCGAGGGTCTGGAGGCGAGCTTCGCGGAGCTCGGTGAGCTGGTCGGCGACCTGGAGTCGGAGGAGCAGGCGGAGAAGGAGCGTCTCGAGCGCGAGCGTCTCGAGCGCGAGCGCCGTGAGCGGGAGCGCCGTGAGCGGGAGCGCCAGGAGCGGGAGCGCCAGGAGCGTCGCGAGCGCGAGCAGGCCACCGCCAGCCGCACCGCGACCTCCACCTCCTCCTCCTCCGGAACCTCCCGCCCCACCAGCGCACCGGCGCGGACCTCGGGCGGCATGGCCTGCCCCCTCGACCAACCACGGTCCTTCATCGACTCCTGGGGACATGCACGCTCCGGCGGTCGTGCCCACCGTGGGACCGACCTGATGGGGCCGCGGGGGATCCCGGTCCGGGCCATCACCAACGGGGTGTGGAGCATCCAGCGTCCCGGTCGCAGCGCCGGGTTGTGGGCCATCCTGCGAGCGGACAACGGCGACCACTTCTGGTACCTGCACCTCGACAGCCACACGGTGTCGAACGGGGCTCGGGTCACCGCCGGGCAGCAGGTGGGGACCAACGGCTCCACCGGCAACGCCACGGCCGGCGCGGAGCACGTGCACTTCGAGTGGCACCCTGGTGGTGGTCGGGCGGTCAACCCCTACCCGCTGCTGCGCTCGGCGTGCGGCTGAGCGGCTACGGCTCAGCCGTGAACCTCAGGTAGGTGCGGTCGACCTCGACCCCCGCCGCCCGGTACAGCTCCAACGCTGCGTCGTTGGAGGCGTCGACCGACAGGCCGACCTCGCGGACCCCGGGAGCAGCCTGCAGCCGATCCGCGGCGAGGCACAGCAGCGCCCGTCCCAGCCCGCGACGCCGTTGCGACGGCGCGACGCCGAGCTGCAGGATCCACCCCGTGTCCCCGGTGAAGATCCGCCCCAACGCCGCACCGACCACCGTGTCGTCCCGCCAGGCGACCAGCTGGTGGTCGGGCTCGCTCGCGGGATGGTCGACGAACAGCTCCCACCACTGCTCGTAGGGCCGGTCGTGGTGGGTCGGCGTCTCGGCCCAGAACCCGTACAGCATCCGGTGGACGGCGTGGGCGTGCTGCTCGGGCACGAAGCGCCGGAGATCGACGTCCGCCGGCAGGGCCGGCGGCGGCACCCGCCGGCGGCGCAGGAGCTCGTGGGAACTGTGGGTGTGCTGCCAGCCGAGCGTGGCGGCGACAGCCTGGAGCTCGGTGTCGGGCGCGGCGAGGTCGATCTCGGCTGCGCCGGCCGCCCGCGCCCAGGTGAGCAGGCGGCTGGCGACCGCCACCCGGTCGGTCGCGGTCGGCGTCGGATGCACGGTCAGCGCGCACTCGGATCCCCGCACCAGGACGAACCCGTCGATCCCGTGGGCCGAGGTCAGGGCCCGGCTGGTGTGCGAGAGCGGTCCCGACACCGCCAGCTCGTGGGCGAGGTCGTCGAGATCGGTCTCGGGTCGGCCCCACAGGGCCGTGTCGACGGCCTGCGCGGTGCTGAGCAGGTCGGCGAGGTCCGCGACCGCGACGGGTCGCAGGGGATCGATCGGTGACATGGGTCCGCTCCCTCACCTGGTCCGGTCGCAGAGGTATCACGGTGGCGGTGGCGCACGATAGGTTCGAGGATGACGCAGAGCCCACCGGAAACGACCCTGCTGGGACGGCGGGGCACGGTGGGACGGAAGTGGCGCGTGGGATCCACGCGGGAGGGAACGATGGTCGTGCGTGACCGGCAGGTGCGGCGATGAGCGACAGCAGCACAGCCGAACGGGAACGGATCCAGCTGTCCAGCGCGGTCGTGCGGTTCGCCGGCGACTCCGGCGACGGCATGCAGCTGACGGGGGACCGGTTCACGACGCAGACGGCGTTGGCCGGTAACGACCTGGCGACCCTGCCGGACTTCCCGGCGGAGATCCGGGCACCCGCCGGGACCCTGGCCGGTGTCAGCTCCTTCCAGCTGCACTTCTCCGACCAGGACATCCACACGCCCGGTGATGCACCGGACGTTCTGGTGGCCATGAACCCCGCGGCGTTGCAGAAGCACCTCAGCGCGCTCAAGCTCGGGGGCATCGTCATCGTGAACACCGATGCCTTCACCGAGCGCAACCTGCAGAAGGCGGGCTACGAGGAGTCGCCCCTGGACGACGGCACGATGACGGACTACCAGCTCCACGAGGTCCCCGTCACCGGGCTGACGCTGCGGGCGCTGGAGCGGCACATCGAGGAGGGCGAGCTCAACAAGAAGGAAGCCGAGCGCTGCAAGAACATGCTCGCCCTCGGGCTCGTGTCCTGGATGTACTCCCGGCCGATCGCGGAGACCGAGGAGTGGTTGGAGGACAAGTTCTCCAGCAAGCCGGAGATCGCCGATGCCAACGTCACCGCCCTGCGCGCCGGCTGGAACTACGGCAACACCACCGAGGCCTTCGCCTTCACCTACGAGGTCAAGGCCGCCAAGCTCACTCCGGGCCGGTACCGCAACATCACCGGTAACCAGGCGATGGCCTACGGGCTGATCGCCGCGAGCGTCCGCAGCGGACTGCCGCTGTTCTACGGTTCCTACCCGATCACGCCCGCCTCCGACATCCTGCACGAGCTGGCGAAGCTCAAGCACTTCGGGGCGGCCACCTACCAGGCCGAGGACGAGATCGCGGCCATGGGCTCGGTGATCGGGGCGGCCTTCGGCGGCCACCTCGCGGTCACCGCCTCCTCGGGTCCCGGTATCGCGCTGAAGGCCGAGGCGATGGGGCTGGCCATGATCACCGAGCTGCCGATGGTGGTGATCGACGTCCAGCGTGGTGGACCCTCGACGGGGCTGCCGACCAAGACCGAGCAGTCGGACCTGTTCCAGTTGCTCTACGGCCGCAACGGTGAGGCGCCGATCCCGGTCATCGCGGCGTCGTCGCCGGCCGACTGCTTCCACGCCGCCATCGAGGCGGCCCGCATCGCACTCACCTACCGCACCCCGGTGGCCCTGCTGTCCGACGGCTACCTCGCCAACTCGGCGGAGCCCTGGCGGTTGCCCTCGGTCGACGCCCTCCCTGCGCTCGACGAGGCGTTCGCCTTCACGACCGAACCCAACCAGCAGGACGGCGGTTTCGCCCCCTACCTCAGGGACGAGGACACGCTGGCACGGCCCTGGGCGCTGCCCGGCCCCCCCGGCCTCGAGCACCGGCTCGGCGGCATCGAGAAGGAGGAGGGCTCGGGCCACATCAGCTACGACCCGGCCAACCACCACGCACAGACCGAGATGCGCTACGCCCGGCTGGAACGCATCGGCGCGCAACTCCCACCGCTGGAGGTCATCGACCCGAGCGGCGAGGCGGAGGTGCTCGTCGTCGGGTGGGGGTCGACGAAGGGACCGTTGCAGGCGGCCTGTCACGACCTGCGGGCGCGGGGTCGCAAGGTCGCGCGGGTGCACCTGCGGCACCTCGCCCCGCTGCACCCCGACCTTGCCGACCTGCTGCGGTCCTACCGGGTCGTGGTCTGTCCGGAGAACAACATGGGCCAGCTCGCGATGCTGCTCAGGGCGAAGACACTGGTCGACGTGAAGACCCACAACCGGGTGACGGGCCAACCCTTCGCGTCGAGCGAACTCGTGGAGGTCATCGAGCGGAGCGGCTGGGGAGAGCAGGCATGACGACCAACGAGATCAAGCTCACCAAGAAGGACTTCACCTCCGATCGGGAGGTGCGCTGGTGCCCGGGCTGCGGTGACTACGCGATCCTGGCGACCGTGCAGTCGCTGCTCGCCGACGTCGGGGCGCGTCCGGAGAAGACGGTGTTCATCTCCGGGATCGGCTGCTCGTCCCGGTTCCCGTACTACATGGACACCTACGGGTTCCACACGATCCACGGGCGGGCGCCGACGGTGGCGACGGGTCTGGCGATCACGCGACCGGACCTCGACATCTGGATCGTGACCGGCGACGGCGACGGGCTGTCGATCGGTGGCAACCACCTGATGCACACCCTGCGCCGGAACGTCAACCTCAACATCCTGCTGTTCAACAACGAGATCTACGGGCTGACCAAGGGGCAGTACTCCCCGACCTCGCCGCTCGGATCGGTGCACAAGTCCACGCCGATGGGTTCGCTGGACCGTCCGGTCAACCCGGTCTCCCTCGCGCTGGGTGCGGAGGCGACCTACGTGGCGCGTTCGATCGACACCGACCGTCAGCACCTCAGCGGGGTGCTGCGGGGTGCCTACGAGCACCGCGGGACCTCGTTCGTCGAGATCTACCAGAACTGCAACATCTTCAACGACGGCGCTTTCGCTGCCCTGCGCGAGAAGGGCCAGAAGGAGCACAACCAGATCCGCCTGGTCCCGGGGGAACCCATCACGTTCGGACCCGAGGGTGAGCGGGCGGTGATCGCCGAGCCGGATGGATCCATGCGGATCGTGCCGACCGAGGAGGCGGGCGAGAGGGTCGTCGTGCACGACCCGACGCGGGTGGAGCCCACCACCGCCTTCGCGCTGTCCCGGCTGGCGCCGAGCCCCACGGGCCCGACCCCCATCGGGGTGTTCCGTGAGGTCGACCGCCCGGTCTACGACGACGAGCTGCGCAAGCAGGTCGCGGCGGCACGCGAGCGGTACGGCGAGGGGGACCTCGTCGAGCTGCTCGAGGGCGGCAACGTGTGGGACGTGCTGTGACCCGGGCCTGACCGACCGGGGTGGGGGGCGGTGCGGCCGTGGTCGCGGCGGCCGCACCCCGGTCACGTGGCCGGTGGTGCGTCGAGCGTCGCGGTGTCGTCCTCAGGATCGTCCGGACGCCGAGGTCGTGACTCCGGGACCAGGAGCACGGTGACGTAGACGATCTGCGCGGCCAGCGCCGCGAACCCCGCCAGCGCCAGGCCGACGGAGGCTGGCATCGGGATCGCCGTGGGGATGATGGCGCCGAGTACCCAGGCCACGGAGAACATCGTCTCGGAGCGGGTGAAGGCCGCACCGCGGCGATCGGCGGGCACGGTCGCCTGCAGGAGACCGTCGAAGGCGAGCTTGGCCACCCCCCAGGCGACCCCAGCCGCTCCGGCCAGGGCGGCGGCGGCCAGGAGGCCGAACCACTGCCCGGCTGAGAAGGCGGCCGCCGCGGTGATCGCGAGGGCGGCGAGCACCATCGGCTCCTCCCGCACCCGGCGGGCGAGCGCGGGGACCAGCCGTGACGCCACCGCGAACCCAGCGCCCGCGGCGGCCAGGAGAGCGCCGAAGTCCAGCAGCCCCGCGTCGGTCTGCTGGAGCTCGAAGGCCAGGAGCAGCAGCAGGAAGCCGTTGAAGACGCGCACACCGGCGGTCGCGAGTTGTGCCAGCCGGACCTCCCGAGGCAGCTGCAGCCTGAGGCCCCGCCAGGGTTCGCCGGTGAACCGCGTCGCGGCGCCGTCGGGCTCGGGGAGTCGGCGGCCGAAGGCAGCGGCTCCCAGCGCCGCCAGCGCGGCCAGTGCCAGTGGTCCGTTGGCGTCCAGGACCGCCAACGCGCCGAAGCCCAGGCCGGCCGCGACACCGCCGGCCAGCACCCCGATCCAGGCCAGCCGCGCGTTGGCGGCCACCAGCGCCCGTGGTGCGTCCAGCGCCAGAGGCAGCAGGGCGTGCCGGGTGATGCCGTGGACCCTGGACAGCACCAGCAGCATGAAAGCCACCGGGAACAGCCACAGGCTGTCGAGGCGACCCAGCGCTGCCACGGCGAACACCGCGCGTCCGAGAGCTGCCAGGACCAGCATCCTGCGGGTCGCGACGGGTGTCCGGTCGAGCCCCCGTCCGAGCACGGGCCCGATCACCGCGAAGGGCGCCACGGTCAGCAGCAGGTAGAGCGCGACGTTGCCCCGGGCCTCGGCGGTGGGCACGGAGAAGAACAGGGTCCCGGCGAGCCCGATGGCCACCAGGGTGTCCGCTGCGGTCGAGAACACCTGGGTGATGGCCAGGTTGCGGAAGCCCACGCCACCGGTCTCGAACAGCGACCGCACGCTGCCGGTCAGTCGTCGAGCACCGGCCTTCGAGGCTCGGGCCAGCGAGGCTCCCGCCGTCTGGGGCTCGGGCACGTCCTGGGCCGCCCAGGCGTCGACCCGGTGGCGGCGTCGACCGCCGCGCTCGTCGTCGGGCGGCGGTGCAGCGTCGGGCGGGGAGGAAGGCACGGATCGAAGCTACCGCCGCGCCCCCGCCGACAGCGAACGCTGCGGCAGGGTTGGACCTGGTCCGACGCGTCTGCCAGGCTGCGAGCTCTGACCGGCGAGGGAGCGACCACGTGGGCGAACGTAGTGACGAGGTCGGAACGGCCGATCCTCCTGGCCTGCAACTGGCAGCGGTCGCGGCGTGGTTGGCCGAGCGGATCGATCTCCAGCCGCCCGTGGTGGCCTCCACGGTGGCCGGCGGTCGCTCGAACCTCACCTACCTGCTGCGGGATGCCGCCGGACAGCGTGTGGTGGTGCGTCGACCGCCGCTGCACGGGGTGCTCGAGTCCGCTCACGACGTCGCCCGGGAGCACCGGATCCTCGCGGCGCTCGCCGACACGGACGTACCCGTGCCCAGCTGTCTCGGGCTGGAGGAGGACCCCGAGGTCACGGGTGCCCCGTTCTACGCCATGCGGTTCGTGGACGGGGGGGTGGCCCGGGACACCGAGGCAGCCGCCACCCAGCTGAGTGCCGCCGCCCGGGCAGCGAGCGGTCCGTCGATGATCGACGCGCTGGTCCGGATCCACGCCGTCGACATCGACGCGGTCGGGCTCGGGGAGCTGGCCCGCCGCGAGGGCTACCTCGAACGCCAGCTACGACGGTGGAGCACCCAGCTCCAGCACGGCCCCGCCCGGGAGCTCCCCGTCCTCGATGAGGTCCACCGCCGGCTCGCCGCCGATGTCCCGTCCCAGGGTCCGGCCACGCTGGTGCACGGCGACTTCCGGCTCGACAACGTCATCCTCGACCCGGGCTCCGGGGCCGTGGCCGCGGTGCTCGACTGGGAGCTGACGACGCTGGGTGATCCGCTGGCGGATCTCGGGCTGCTGCTGGTGTACTGGGTCGAGCCCGGCGATCAGGATCTCCCGCTGCCCGACCCGCCGACCCTGGCCCCGGGGTTCGCCAGTCGCCGGGAGCTGATCGAGCGGTACGCCCAGCTGTCGGGCCGGGATGTCAGCGGGGTCGGCTACCACGTCGCGTTCGGGTACTGGAAGCTCGCCTGCATCCTGGAAGGGGTGCACCGTCGCTACGTGGCCGGTGCCTACGGCGAGGACGCGGTGGGCTTCGACCAGCTCGGTGATCTCGTGGTCCGTCTGGGCGAACAGGCGCTCGATGCCGCCCGCCAGGTCGGAAGGTGAGCACCGAACCCGTCGGGGCGGGGCGAGCGCGTGCGCTGCTGCTGGATTACGGCGGTGTGCTGACCGAACCGGTCGACCGCTCCTTCGCCCGGTTCGAGAACCGCCTGGGCCTGCCACCGGGGCGCAGCTTCGAGGTGCTGGTGGCGGCGTCCCGCACCAAGGGCGGCGGGCCGATCGGTGCGCTGGAGCGCGGGGAGATGGCGCTGTCGGAGTTCGAGGTGCTCCTGCGCGATCTGCTGGACGAGGCCGGGCACCTGGTGGCTGCGGAGATCGATCTGATGGAGGGGCTGTTCGAGGCCATGCGTCCGGCCGGTGGGCTGTGGGAGCTCGCCGCGCAGGTCCGGGCCCAAGGGGTGCGGACCGGGCTGTTGTCTAACTCCTGGGGGTTCGACGTCTACCCCTTCGAGCGGCTCGAGCTCCACTTCGACGACCTGGTCCTGTCCGGTGAAGTCGGGCTGCGGAAACCCGATCCCGCGATCTACCGCCTCGCGGCGCAGCGGCTCGGGGTCGCTCCCGACGCCTGCGTGTTCGTCGACGATCTGGAGCGCAACGTCGAGGTGGCCAGTGAGCTCGGGATGGCGGGGGTCCACCACACCGGCGACGATGTCGCGACCCGTTCAGCGGTCCTCGCCGCGCTGCTGATCGACGCGGTCTGAGGAGGTGCCACCGGCGAACCAGGGCGACGTTCGACGGGTGTCGGCGGTGGGGGAAGCCCGACCCTTGGAGTAGGGTGGGAGGCATGGTTACCACTGATGCTGCAGAAGAGCGACTCGCGCTGTACGTCGACCACGAGAACGTGGCGATCGGTGCCCGCGACATCGGCTACCGCTTCGACCCCAAGCCCCTCCTCGAGGCGCTGGCGGAG
>PWWI01000194.1 GCA_003561535.1 Nitriliruptoraceae bacterium | reverse complement strand
TGATGACCGCGGTGTTCAGCGTGGTGTTCACCCAGATCGTGCGGATCCCCGTGGACGACTTCCCGGCGTTCTTCATCTCGGGCTACCTCGTCTGGCAGTTCCTGCAGAACTCCTGCCAGGGGGCGATCCACTCGATCGTCGGCAACGGTGAGCTGATCAAGAAGGTGTACTTCCCGCGGGAGGTGCTGCCGCTGTCCCACGTGTTCGCGCAGCTGATCCACCTCCTGCTCGCCCTGCTGGTGCTCAGCCCCTACCTGGTCTACACCCGTGGCCTCGACGTGCTGGTCCACCTGCCGACCACGCTGCTGGCGATCGCGCTGCTGACCGTGTTCGTCTCCGGGATCGCGATGTGGTTCGCGGGGGTCAACGTGGTCTTCCGGGACCTCCAGGAGCTGTTCGTCGTCATCTTCCAGGTGTGGTTCTACGCCACCCCGGTGATCTACCCGCTGGCGCTGGTCACCGCGCAGATCGAGGCGCGGTTCGCCTGGGGGGCGACCGTGATCGCGATCAACCCGGCGACGGTGTTCGTCGAGCTCTCACGCCTCGGGCTGTACGGCTCCGTGGTCGCCGTCGAGGACGGGGGCCCCCTCCTCGTCGACGGACCGCCGGACTGGCCGTCGCTGACCTCGGTGGGGGTCGCCGGGGGCTGGGCGGTGCTGGCCTTCCTCCTCGGGTACCTGGTGTTCCTGCGGCGTGCCCGCACCTTCGCCAAGGAGGTGTGAGCATGTCGGCCGACACCCCACGGCGCAGCCTCGGCCAGCTGGCCGGTGCCGCCCTGGACCCGACCCAGCCGGCGATCGTGGTGGACCAGGTGACGGAGACCTTCCGCCTGTACCACGAGCGGCCCAGTGGGCTGAAGGAGCGGCTGTACCGGCTGCGCCGCGCGTCCTACACCGACTTCAACGCCCTGGAGGACGTCAGCTTCACCGTCCAGCACGGCGAGTCGGTCGCGGTGATCGGACCGAACGGCTCGGGCAAGTCGACCTTGCTGAAGCTGCTGGCCCGGATCCTGCCCCCCGACGACGGCACGGTGCACACCAACGGCCGGATCGCCTCCCTGCTGGAGCTCGGGGCGGGGTTCCACGGTGATCTCACCGGTCGGGAGAACATCCGGCTCAACGGGGCGATCCTCGGGCTGTCGGGGGCGGAGATCGCCGAGCGGTTCGAGGAGATCGTCGACTTCGCAGGGGTCGGCCACCTGCTGGACACGGCCGTGCGCACCTACTCCTCGGGGCTCGAGGTCCGCCTCGGGTTCGCGGTGGCGATCATGGTCGATCCCGACATCCTGCTGGTCGACGAGGTGCTCGCCGTCGGCGATGCGGAGTTCCAGGAACGTTCGCTGGAGCGGATGCGGTCCTTCCGCGACCAGGGCAAGACCTTCCTGCTGGTCAGCCACGACCTCGATGCCGTCCGGGACATGTGCGACCGCGCCATCGTGCTCGACCGCGGCCACGTGGTGTTCGACGGCCCGGTCACCGAAGGCGTCGAGCTCTACCGGCAGCGCGTGGCGAGCCGTGCCGCCCCTCGCGTCGATCGCCGCCGCGGTGCCAGGCAGGTCGCGATCGACGAGGTGGTGCTGGTCACCGCCGACGGCCGGGCCGCGACGGAGGTCCCACCCTCGGCCAACCTCACCGCCCGCATCCGGCTGCGAGCCCTGACCCAGGTCGACGTGTGCTCGGTGGGGGTGGTGATCTCCCGCGGCGACGGCACCCATCTCTACGAGCTGCACACCACCTGGCAGGGGGTGGGTGTCGGGCCGCTCGAGCCCGGCCAGGAGGCCACCGTCGAGGTCCGGTTCACGGCGCACCTGCTGGCCGGTCACTACGCACTGGCCTGCTCGGTCACCGACGCCTCGGGCCGGGAGACCTGGGCCGTGGTCGCCGACGCCGCCAGGTTCGCCGTCCAGCCGGCGCCGGGTGGGGCGGGGCTGGTCGACCTGTCCGCCAGCGCCGTGGTCACCGACGGTCCGGCCCGACGCACCGGCGACGGACCCGTGGGACCGATCCCGCTGCCGCGGCTGCAGCGTCGCCAGGCCCGGGGCTGAGCCGCGTGCGGGTCGCAGCGATCGTCGTCAGCTGGGACAGTGCGGCGCACCTGCCCGCGCTGCTCGCCAGCCTCGAGGCCCAGGACCATCCTGATCTCGAGGTGGTCGTGGTGGACAACGCGTCGGTGGACGACTCGGTGGCGGCGGTCCGGCGCGCCCAGGCCGCGGCGCTGCGCCACCCCGTCCGCCTGCTCCTCTCGGGGACCAACCGCGGGTTCTGCGGTGGGGTGAACGACGCCCTGGCCACCCTGGACGCCGAGGTCGCCGCGGTGCTGCTCGTCAACCCCGACGTCGTGCTGGCTTTCGACCTCGTGGCGGTCTGCGTCGAGCGGCTCGCCACGCAGCCACGCTGCGGCAGCGTGCAGCCGAGGCTGCGGCGGGCCGTCCCCGGCCCCGACGGTCGGCCCGTGCTGGACACCACCGGGCACGAGCTGACCACCGCCCGGCTCTACCGCAACCGCGGGGAGGGCGAGCCGGACCTCGGCACCTACGCGGGCGGCGAGGTGTTCGGTGCCTCGGGGGCCTGCGTGCTGCACCGCCGGGCGATGCTGGAGGACGTGCGGTGGCGCGACGGGCAGGTGCTGACCGAGGACCTCGTCGCCTACTTCGACGACATCGAGCTGGACTGGCGGGCGCGCCGTCGGGGATGGACCGCCTGGTACGAGCCGGCCGCGGCCGCCACCCACGAGCGTGGCGGCGCGGGGCCCCGCCGCACACCCCGGGTGGAGGCGCTCAACCTCGCGAACCGGCTGCTCGTGCTGGCCACCTGCGACGCACCGAGATGGCGGGACTGGCCCACGATCGTGGTGACCACCGCCCTGAAGACCGCGGAGCTGCTGGTCACGGTGCCCCGGGCGGTCCCGGGGTCGCTGCGGCAGCTGGGTCACCTGCCCGCGGCGTGGTCCCGGCGTCGCGAGCTCGACGAGCGGGCCACGCTCAGCGCGCGGGCGGTCGCCAGCGCCCACGTGCGGCCCTTCCGATGGGGCGACTGGCTCCGGACCTGGTGGCGCCGGATCCGTGGCCGCGCGCCCGGCGTCGCCCCGCAGGGTCGGCCCCGGCCGGGCGCCACCGGTCGGGGACGGCGCGCGGACTAGGAGCCGTCGGTCTCGTCGGTCTCGTCGGTCTCGTCGGTCTCGTCGGTGCCGTCCGGGGCCCCGTCGTCGACCACGACGCCCTCGCGCTCCTCGGGCGACAGTTCCTCCATCCCCTCCTCGGGGGTGAGGCCGTCGACCGGGGCGTCGTCCTCGCTGGTGTCGGCCACGGTCCGGTCCTCGTAGGCCAGCACGCCTTCGGGGAAGGGGGCGATGGTGCGTTCTGGACCGATGCCGTGGGTCCCGAAGTGGTCGAGCACGAAGGCGTTGGCGACGGTCTCGTCCCAGGTGTCGCAGTCCATCGCCGTGCCCCAGGCGCGCAGCGCGACGGCCTTCCCGCTGCCGATGCCGGGGTCGTCGAAGGGGGAGGTGATGATCCCGACGCCGGCAGCGTCGCGCCGGAAACCGTTGGCGTTCAGCGTCGAAGCCCAGGTGCCGATCTGGCCCGAGGTGGCTCTGTCGATCTGCTCGGGGTCCCACCAGGCGATCACGGTGCCGTGCTCGAGGTTGTGGGTGGAGGACACCTCGTCGATCTGCCGCGTGGCCGCCGGGGTGATCGGGTGGACCCCGACGGTGTGGGGGCCGGAGTGGGTCGGGCGGGTGTCGGTGTAGATCTCCTCGGGGTCGACCTGGGCGCTGTTCTCGAAGTGTGAGCGGTCGGGCAGCGGCGCCCGCTCCGCGAGCACCTCGCAGCCGGCCGCCTCCCGGGCCGTCTCCACCTCGGCGGAGGACAGCAGGATCGCATCGTCGATCGCCGCCGGCCCGCCGGCGAAGGCCTGGAACATCACCGCGGCAATCGCCCCGACCACGACGAAGCTGATCAGGCCGGTGCGCCAGTTCCGCGTCTGCTTGCGCTGGGCCGCCTCGGCCTCGGCGCGGCGACGCTCCTCGCGGGCCAGGGCGCGGCGCTGCTTGTTGGGGATCTTCTCGCGTTCGGCCAAGGTGGAGCTCCAGGGTCGAGGTGGTGGGTCGGCCCTGCTCCCGAAGGTGGCCCGCCGCCTCGTCGAAGGTGGGGCGGGAGGGTACCCCGAGGCTGCCGGCGCCCGGGGGCGTCGGCAGCCGGGTCAGATCTCCTCCAGCAGCCCCTCAGGACCGCGCGGACCGCGGGGCGCCGGTGGGACCGCGGGCGCCCCCACCGCGACCATACCGATCGGGTCGAAGTGCTCGGGCAGGTCGAGCACCTCGCGGACCGTGCCGGGGCAGAAGGCCGTGGAGCTGATCCAGGCGGTACCGAAGCCGTGGGCGGCGAGCACGACCTGCAGGTTCTGCAGCGCCGCTCCGCCGGAGAGCACGAACAGGTCGCGTTCGGCCCGCTGCCGCCGGTCGTCGGGGTAGTGGTGGGCCTCGTCGAGCCGGACCCCGGGCAGCAGCAGCTCGGGTGCGGTGCGCAGCACCGCGTCGGAACGCTCCAGCCGGCGTGCGATCACCTCCTCCTCGACCCCGTCGCTCAGGAGGTCGGTCCGCCACTGGGCGGCCATCGCGTCCAGCAGCCGCTGGCGGGTGGAGGCGGTCAGCCGGAGGAACCGCCACGGCCGGGTGCCGTGGGGGGCGGGGGCGGTCCCGGCGGCTGCCACCGCCGCTTCCAGGACGTGCTCGGGGACGGCCACCTCGGGAGCGAAGCGACGCACGGTGCGGCGGCGCGCGATGGCGCGTTCGGCGGCGGTCGGCCCACCGGCGGCGAACAGGTCCTCGGCCAGGGGGCGCAGCAGGTCCGCGCCGGTGCCGTCGGGGAGCCCGGCGGTGTCGAGCCCCCTCAGGAGCACGAAGGGGGTGCCGGTGTCCTTGCGGCGGACGAGGTCCGCGGCCGCCGCGACCTCGTCGGCCAGAGCCACCTCGGTCACCTCCAGGAGACGGCCGTCCAGGTCGACCCCACCGCGCTCGTCACGCAGCGCGGGCAGCCCGGCGACGCCGAGCGCCACCTCGGTCTGGCCTCGTCGCCACGGCCGCCCGAAGGTGTCGGTGATGACCACCCCGACGCGGCGGCCCGTGGCGGCCGCGATGCCCGCCCGCAGCGCCGCCGCTGAGGCGTCCGGGTCCTCGGGCAGCAGCAGGGCCGCGTGCTCGCCGACGTTGGAGGCGTCGATGCCACCGTTGGCCGCGACGTAGCCGTGGATGGTCCGGGTGATCAGCACCCAGGGGGCCTCGGCCACCACCTCGGCGGCGTGCTGACGCGCGAGCTCCCGACGGGCGGCGCGCGGGTCACCGGGCGGGAGCTCGACGATCGCGCCCTCGGCCAGGCTGACCACCTTCGAGGCGACGCAGACGACGTCGCCGTCGGCCGGTTGCACCCCGTGCTGTGCCAGGGGGGTGAGCAGGAGCGCCGTGAGGTCGTCCCCGGGCTGGACCCGCTGCGCGGTCGGCAGCGGGACGATGTGGACCCCGGGGCGGCTCACCGGCCCGCCTGCGTCCGGGCCGAGGCGGCCAGGTCCAGGCACGTGCCGGCGAGCGCGGCCGCCACCTCGACGTCGTCCATCATGGTGTCGGTGACCGCGCAGGCGATCCGGAGGTCGCGGACCTCGTCGGCCAGCGCGGCGTCGGCGTGGTCGATGACCCAGCCGTCGAGCAACTGCCGGTAGTGGCGTGCCACGCCGACGGCCGACACCTCGGCGCCGACGGCGGGCAGCAGGCGGTGCGCCATCCCCCGGACCACCTCGCCGCCGATGATGGGGGAGACGCCCACGACCGGGGCGGCGGTCCTCTCGAGCGCGGCGCGGATCCCCGGCACCGCCAGGATCATGCCGATCGACACCACGGGGTTGGAGGGGGCGAGCAGCACCACCTCGGCGCTCTCGATCGCCTCGACCACCCCGGGGGCCGGGACCGCGTGCTCCGCTCCGGCGAGCCGTACCGAGGCGACCTCCGGTCGACCCCGTTCGCGCACCCAGTACTCCTGGAAGTGCAGGTCGCGGTCGTCGACGGTCGTGATGCGGGTCTCCACGGGATCGTCGGTGGCGGGCAGGAGGCGGAGGTCGACCCCGAAGGCCCGCGTCACCTCAGCCGTGACCTCCGACAGGCTCGCCCCCTGCGACAGCCGCAGCGTGCGGTGCAGGTGCGTCGCGAGGTCGCGGTCGCCGAGGGTGAACCAGGCCTCGTGCCCGAAGCGCTCGAGCTCCGAGGCGACGACGTGGGTCTCCTCGGCCCGGCCCCACTGCTGCTCGGGATGGACGACCCCTGCGAGCCAGTAGGTGATCGAGTCGAGGTCGGGACAGACCCTCAGCCCGAGGTGGGTCAGGTCGTCGCCCACGTTGACCACGGCGAGCACCTCGGAGGGCGGGACGAGGCGGGTCAGACCGCGCAGGAAGCGGGCGGCGCCCCCCCCGCCTGCCAGCACCGTGTACATCGCGCCTCTCCCTGGTCGTCGGGGCGCCGAAGGGTAGGTCGTGGCCGGGCCGGTACGGTGCGCGCGGCCGACAGGGAGCACCGTGATGTCCGAGCTCGAACCACAGGTGCTGGCCCGCCTGCGCCCCCGGGCGTTGCACCGGGCGGAGGAGGGACGCACGCTCACCCGTGACGAGGTGACCGCGCTGCTGACGTCCCGTGAGGCCGACCTGGAACGGCTGCTGGCGGTGGCGAGCCGGGTCCGCGACGCCGCCCCGTGGTACGCCGAAGGCGCCTGGGGGCGGACCCCCGACGGCCGCCGGCGGGTCACCTACTCCCGCAAGGTCTTCGTCCCGCTCACCCACCTGTGCCGGGATGCCTGCGGCTACTGCACCTTCGCGTGGCCCCCGAAGCAGGACCTGCCCGCCTACCAGTCACCCGAGCAGGTCCTCGAGGTGGCACGGGCCGGTCAGGCCGCGGGCTGCACCGAGGTGCTGTTCACCCTCGGCGACAAGCCCGAGGAGCGCTACCCCGCCGCGCGCGACTGGCTGGCGGCCCGCGGGTACGAGACCACGCTGGAGTACCTGCGCGCGGTGTCGATCCAGGTGCTGGAGGAGACGGGGGTGCTCCCGCACCTCAACCCGGGCGTGATGAGCTGGGCGGACCTGGCGACGCTCAAGCAGGTCTCCGCCTCGATGGGCATCATGCTGGAGACCACCTCCGAGCGGCTGCTCGCCAAGGGCGAGGCCCACTTCCAAGCCCCCGACAAGGAGCCGGCGCGGCGGCTCAAGACGCTCGAGGACGCCGGCCGGCTGTCGGTGCCCTTCACCTCAGGACTGCTGATCGGGATCGGGGAGACCCTCGGCGAGCGGGCCGACACCCTGTTCGCGCTGCGCGACGTCCACCGCCGCTACGGGCACCTCCAGGAGGTGATCGTCCAGAACTTCCGCGCCAAGCCCGACACCGCGATGCGCGACCACCCGGAGCCCACCTTCGAGGACCTGCTGGCCACGATCGCCACCTCCCGGATCGTGCTCGGTCCCACGGTCCACCTGCAGGCCCCGCCGAACCTCTCACCCGGCACCTTCCCGCTGCTGCTGCGCGCCGGCATCGACGACTGGGGTGGGGTCTCGCCGCTGACCCCTGACCATGTCAACCCCGAGGCGCCCTGGCCCCACCTCGACGACCTGGCCCGCCGTTCCGCCGAGGAGGGCTTCGTCCTCACCCAGCGGCTGCCCATCTACCCCGAGCACGCGACGATGCCCGACCCCTGGCTCGCGGGGCGGATGCGTGGGCCGGTGGCGGCGCTGATGGACGAGCGTGGCCTCGCCCGCGACGGCGTGGCGCCACAGGGCCAGCCCTGGCAGGACCCGGAGGTCACCTCCGGGGCGGTGACGGCGAGCATGTCGGCGGTCATCTCCGGGGACGAGGCCGGCGGGTCCGCGGCCGACGGGCGCAACGCCCGGTCCGCGGCGGCCGAGGACGAGCTCCACCGGGCGGTGTTCGGTGACCTCCACGTGATCGCCGACGGCGTGTTGGCTGCCAACGCGCCCCGGCTGGAGGGACCGGCCCGCAGCACGATCCGTCGGGACGTGGCCGCTGCGCTCGCCCAGGCCCAGGCCGGCACCGTGCTCGACGACACCCAGGCGCTGCTGCTGTTCGACCCCACGGGAGTGGAGCTGGAGGCCCTGGCCGCTGCCGCCGACGAGGTCCGGGCCGACCGGGTCGGGGAGACCGTCACCTACGTCATCAACCGCAACATCAACTTCACCAACGTCTGCTACACCGGCTGCCGGTTCTGCGCCTTCGCGCAGCGCCGCGACGACCCGGATGCCTACACCCTCTCGCTCACCCAGCTCGCCGACCGGGCCGAGGAGGCCTGGGACCTCGGTGCCACCGAGGTGTGCATGCAGGGCGGCATCCACCCGGACCTGCCCGGCGACTACTACTTCGCGGTGCTCGACGCGGTGCTGGAGCGCGTACCGGAGATGCACGTCCACGCCTTCTCGCCCATGGAGGTGGTCAACGGCGCGACCCGGATGGGGATCTCGATCCGCGAGTGGCTCGAGGAGGCCAAGCGGCGCGGGCTCGGCTCGATCCCCGGCACGGCCGCCGAGATCCTCGACGACGACATCCGGTGGGTGCTGACCAAGGGCAAGCTGCCCACCGCCCAGTGGATCGAGGTCGTCACCACCGCCCACGAGGTGGGGCTGCGGTCCTCCTCGACGATGATGTACGGCCACGTCGATGAGCCCCGGCACTGGGTCGCCCACCTCAAGCTGCTCCGCGAGCTCCAGGAGCGCACCGGTGGGTTCACCGAGTTCGTGCCGCTGCCCTTCGTCCACCAGCTGGCCCCGATCTACCTCGCCGGGGTGGCTCGGCCCGGTTCCACCTGGGAGGACGACCGCCGCGTCCACGCGGTCGCCCGGTTGCTGCTGCAGGGCGCGATCGACCACGTCCAGCTGTCCTGGGTCAAGGT
>PWWI01000030.1 GCA_003561535.1 Nitriliruptoraceae bacterium | reverse complement strand
GGACGGCGGCTACGCGACCTCGCCCACCAGCTCGAAACGCTGTCACTGGAGGCCATGCGCACCGCTGAAGGCTGGAAACGCTAAATCAGCCGAAGCCTCTCCGCGAAGTGCGGAAAGCGAGACCTGGCCGCACAGCTTTCGGAAGAGCAGGCGGGAGCCGAAGCACTCCGGCACATCTCTAAGGCCGGACCGTACGACTTGGGTTCTGGCGACACAGAACTCGCACGCGTCTTTGCGTGGCGCTTCTGGCGCTTGGTTCGCTCGTTGGGCCGAGTTGGGATGGTCGCACCACGGACTGCGCTCCTGTCGTCCCCTGGAATGGAGTCGTGGCGACGAGAGGTGCTGGCACAGGGCTATTTCCAGGATGTCTGCATCCTGAGCAATAACCGGCGCTGGGTGTTTGCGGACGTGCATCCCCAGTACACGGTTGGGCTCATCACGCTCTCAAGGAATCCTAGTCTTTCTTCGTTAGGGATTGATGGTCCACATCGCTCGTTGGACGAATACCGGCGAGGCAGGGAAGCGGGCCCGACTGAAATCTCTGAGCCAGAGTTCCTTGCCTGGTCCCCAGATGCTTCATTCCCACTGCTGCCTGACGCAACATCGGCCCTCATCTACAATCGCATGGCGCAGCAACCGAAGTTCGGTGACCATCCAGAGTTCCTGTTTCGGCCTGTGCGCGAAGTCGACGCTTCCAACGACAGGGACTTGTTCGACTTCTCTGAAGAGCGGCCAGATGGCGCATGGCCCGTCTATGCCGGGTCATCCTTCAACATCTGGGAGCCCGACACCGACACCTACTACGCGTGGATTGACTCCGGGCTAGCAGTTCAGCACCTTTACGAGAAGCGAATCTCACAGGCGAGGCATCAACGCTCAGCGTTCTGGGGCCTTCCTGAGGAGCAAGTCCAGTCGGAGCAGACCCTCCCTTGTATGCGTCCTAGAGTGGCTTTCAGGGACGTGACTCAGCACACGAACACGCGGACCGTTGTGGTGTCACTGATTCCTCCCAGAGTCGTACCCCAACACAAAGCACCGTATCTCCTGAGGGTGTCAGGGCGCATCAGCGATGAAGCGTTTCTGCTTGGAGTCCTCTCATCTATCCCCTTCGACTGGTACGCCCGTCGTCGAGTCGAGACATCGCTCTCGTTTGCCTTGCTGAACAGCATGCCGGTACCGAGTCCTGAGCGGTCTCACCCCGGTCGGCTGAAGACAGTCGAAATTGCCGGGCGTCTCGCGGCGGTTGATGACCGGTACGCCGACTGGGCTGCTGAGGTTGGTGTCCCCGTCGGTTCGGTCAAGTCGGAGGCCGAGAAGGACGACCTCATTGCGGAGCTGGACGCATGCGTGGCCCGGATGTATGGGCTGACGGAGGAAGAACTCACGCATGTGTTCGAGACGTTCCATCACGGGTGGGACTACCGGCCGCGTCTGGAGCGGGTGCTGGGCCACTTCCGCCAGTTGGATTTCGACCCGGCCCCGACGGCTGCCGGGGGCGCAGCATGAACGTGAAGCCGGATGTCGCTACGAATCTAGACGGTGAGCAGGTCGGGCAGGCGCTGGCCGACTACTGGCAGTGGCTGGTCGATGAGCGCAGGTCCGCGCCGGAGTTCGCTATCGCGACCGCCTACTTCAACCCTGGCGGGTTCGAGCAGTTGGCGGCCCAGTTGGAGGCAGCAGGGCGGGTCCGGCTGCTGCTCGGGGCGGAGCCGGACGCGCAGCAGGACCTCGCGAGGGTCCGGCCGCTGGGCCGGCGCCATCCGTCGCAGGCGGCAGGGGAGCAGTTGCGGGTCCGGTTGTCGGACCATCACCGGCAGATGGCGCAGGACCGTGACCTGCAGGGGTTCTCCGCCGCCGCTGACGCCCGTCTGGAACGGATGCTCAGCTGGCTGCGGTCAGGGAAGGTTGAGGTCCGTCGCCTGGAGTCCCGGTTCCTGCATGGCAAGGCGTACCTGGTCGAGTCGGATGTGGAAGGGGTGCTGGTCGGCTCGTCGAACTTCACCGGTGCAGGGCTGACGTCGAACGTGGAGTTGAACCTGGCGCGGTACGACACGCAGCCGGTGATGCAGGTCAAGGGCTGGTTCGACCGACTGTGGGACGAAGCGGTCGAGTTCGACCTGGCAGGGCTGTACGAGCAGCGGTTTCAGGTGTTCGACCCGTACGTGGTGTATCTGCGGATGCTGTGGGAGCAGTACCACGCCGATTTGGATGAGGCGGAGCCGTCCCCGCACGAGCTGGACCTGACCATGTTCCAGAAGGACGGGCTCTACCGCGCGATGAACTACCTGGAGCGGCACAACGGGGTGCTCATCGCGGACGGCGTCGGCCTGGGCAAGACCTATGTGGCGGGGGAGCTGATTCGTCAGGCCACCTATGACCGGCGGCAGCGGGTCCTGCTCATCTCTCCGGCGGCGCTCAGGGACGGGCCGTGGAAGCAGTTCCTGCACGAGCATCGCATCGGCGGGGTCGACCGGTTGTCGTTCGAGGAGTTGGCGGCGGACCCGCAGCTGGGGGGGACGGGGAAGCAGCATCTGTCGTTCGCGCCACGTGAGTACGCGATGGTGGTCATCGACGAGGCGCACAACTACCGCAACCCCGATGCGGACCGCACCCGTGTGCTGCGGCGCCTGCTGGCCGGGTCCCCACCGAAGCAGCTGGTGCTGTTGACCGCCACACCGGTGAACAACAGCCTGTGGGACCTGTACCACCTGCTGTCGCTGTTTATCCGGAACGACGGGCACTTCCTCGATGTGGGCATCGACTCGCTCCGCCGGCATTTCGCTGAGGCGGAACGAATGGACCCGGACGCGTTGTCCCCCGACGTGCTGTTCGACGTGTTGGACGCGGTCGCGGTACGCAGGACCCGCAGGTTCGTGAAGCGGTTCTACCCGGATGAGGTCATCCGTCGGGAGTCCGGTGACATCCCCATCACGTTCCCGCGGTCGCAGCTCCACCGGGTCGACTACAACTTCGACGCGAAGCTGCCAGGGTTCTTCGAGGAGTTCGCCCATGCGCTCGGGGTGGACCCCGGGGATGAGGACAACCCGCTGCCTGGCCCCGACGAGTTCTTCTACGACCCGCAGAGGCGGCTGACCCTGGCCCGCTATGCACCGTCCGCGTTCCTTATCGAGGAGGACCCGGAGGCGTACGAGCTGCAGGCTGCCGGGCTGCTGCGGTCGGGGCTGCTGAAGAGGTTCGAGTCGTCCCCGTACGCGTTCGCACGGACCTGCGCGAAGATGGCCCGGTCCCACGAGACGTTCCTGGACGCGCTCGATGAGGGCTGGGTGCTGACCGGGGACGCGTTGGCTGCGTTCGAGAAGTCCGACACCGACGAGTTTGACCCGGCCTACATCGCCGGGGGTGGACGTCGCGAACCTGCCGACCGCTTCAACCTCGCTGACCTGCGTGCCGCGGTCGAGCAGGACCGGCAACTGCTGCGCTACTTCCAGTCCCGTGCGGAAACCATCGACAACACCGACGACCCGAAGCTGCAAGCGCTCGTTGACGAACTCGCCGCCATCGCCGCACAGGCCCACGCCGAAGGTGGCACCGAGCAGCAGGAACGAGACCGCCGCAAGGTCCTCATCTTCTCGTACTACGCGGACACCGTCGAGTGGATTGCCGAGCATCTGCGGCACGCCACCATCCACGACGACCGCATCGCGGTCTACACCGACCGCATCGACACCGTCACCGGCTCCGGAGACAAACAGACCTCGCTGTGGGGGTTCGCACCCATCTCCGCCCAAGCGCCCTCCGGGACCGCAGACCGGTTCGACATCCTGGTCACCACCGACGTGCTGGCCGAAGGCGTGAACCTGCAGCAGGGCCGCCACATCATCAACTTCGACCTGCCGTGGAACCCGATGCGGATGGTCCAACGCCACGGCCGCATCGACCGCATCGGGTCCGTCCACGACCGCGTGTACCTCCGGTCGTTCTTCCCCTCACAGAAGCTCAACAGCCTGCTCGGCCTCGAACGCGCCATCCACCGCAAGCTCACCCAGGCCGCAAAGACCATCGGTGTCGAGGACGACATCATCCCCGGCCTCGACACCCACGTCGAACGCATCTACGGCGCCACTGACGAACAGGTCCGCAGGCTCTACGACAACGACGCGTCACTGCTCGACGATGCCGAACCTGCCGGGGCCCTCTCCGGCGAAGAGTTCCGCCGGGAACTCGCCACCCGTCTCGACGACCCCCG
Source organism: Nitriliruptoraceae bacterium (assembly GCA_003561535.1). Taxonomy (GTDB): domain Bacteria; phylum Actinomycetota; class Nitriliruptoria; order Nitriliruptorales; family Nitriliruptoraceae; genus T1Sed10-7. The sequence continues at coordinate 23,529 of PWWI01000030.1, read as the reverse complement.
CTACCGCAAGCAGGTCGAAACCCTCCCATGGGTCGCAGGGACCGGCAAGACCACCACCGGCCAGCCAGGCTTCGTGTTCTGCGCCCACGTCGGGGACCACCTCCGTCCCGTGTTCCGCAACGTCCCCGTCCTGCCCGATGGCACCCCCGACCTCGACGGCATCACCGGCGACGTCCTGCCCTGCCTCGCCCTGGCCCGCTGCGAACCCGACACGCCTGTCGTCGTGCCCGACAACGTCCGTCAGGTCGCCTACAACGCCTGGGAAGCCGCCCGCACCCACATCTTCGACGCGTGGGACTACCAGACCGACCCCGCCAACCTCGCCGCACCCATCCCCAAACCGCTGCGTGACGCCGCCGACCTGCTCCGCAGCAACCCCACCGGGCTGAACATCGACCGGCTCCACCGCTACATCGACACCATCGAAGCCCCGTACGACACCCGCACCCAACGCGCGTTCCGCCACGTCCTCGACCAGGACCTCAACGACCGGGACAAGGCCGCCGAACTCATCGCCCTCATCGACGACTACGGCCTCCAACCACCCCCACCCACCGAACCCCTCCCTGAAATCGACCCCCAAGACATCCACCTCGTCACCTGGATGGCCCTCGTCAACGAAACGCAACCAATGAACGCCGCTCGGCCGTTCGTCGGAACAACGCAGTATGCACAAAGGGACGACGCCACCCCGAAGCCGAATTGAGATTCACCAAGGCGAGCCCTTACTAGACGAGTTCTGATGACAACAGTTCTCTCGGCGTAATCCGCAAAGCCAGACGATGTCCCTCGGAAAGGGCGGAACCGTGGCCGATGCTCTCACGCAATACCGCGACACCTCCTACCCCTTGGCGACCTTGGTCGGCGAAGTCGGTCGCGGTGCCATCGCTCTACCTGACATCCAACGCCCGTTCGTGTGGCACAACACCCAGGTAAGGAATCTGTTCGACTCGCTCTACCGCGGATTTCCAATCGGCCAGGTGATGTTTTGGGAAACGGGCGCCGAACTCGAAACTCGCACGATTGGTACGGGGCCAAAGAATTCTGTCCCCCGACTCGTCATCGTTGACGGGCAGCAAAGACTGACTGCCGTCTACGCCGTCATGACCGGCACCAATGTTGTCGACGAGAAGTACCGGGAGCGTGAACTCAAGTTGGCGTTTCGCCCAAGAGATGGAAGGTTCGATGTCCCGACAGCCGCGACGAAGAACGACCCCGATTATGTTCCTGACATCACCGAACTCTTCCAGACGTCGTCGTCACGAAGAACCGTCAACCGTTTCCTTGAACGCCTAGAAGTTGCCAGGAGTAACACCCTCCAAGATGAAGAGGCCGACCGCCTCGCCGAGGCAATCGACAGGCTGGCTTCAGTGCAACAATTCCCAATCCAAGTTGTCGAACTGAATGCAGGGATTGACGAGGAATCAGTCGCCGACGTCTTCGTTCGCATCAACTCAGAGGGAACCGAGCTTGACCAAGCAGACTTCTTGCTCACCCTCATGTCCGTTTGGGCCCCTGAAGGCCGCAAGGAACTGGAGTTGTTCGCAAAGAGTTGCACCACTCCGCCGGCGTCCGGCACCGACCGAACGGCCTTCAACCATCACATCCAAGCGGGCCCAGACCAGTTGGTTCGCGTGACTGTCGCTGCAGCCTTCGGCCGCGGCAGGCTTCGGTCGGCTTACCAGGTTCTTCGCGGCAAGAGTGCGGACACCGGCGAGGCATCCACCGAGCAGCGCAGGGAGAACTATGCCCAGCTAGCTCGGGCGCAGAAGCGCGTCTTGGACCTGCACAATTGGCACGAATTCCTGCGTGCCATCGAAGCGGCCGGTTTCCGCTCCGGAAAGCAGGTGCTGTCCCGCTTCGCCCTGCTAGCCACGTACGCACTCTGGCTAGAAGGAAGGCAGCGCGGAGTAGCAGCGCGCCTTCGGCAGAACCTGATTTCCCGCTGGTTCTTCATGTCACAGGTCACGGGCCGCTACTCCGGTTCCTCAGAGACACAGTTCGACAGAGACCTGCGGTTGCTCGCGGAGTCGAATGGACCCGAAGGTTGGACCTCTGTTCTCGAGGAGGCCCTGGCGCTGCAGATGTCTGAGGACTTCTTCAGGAATCGACTGACCTCCAACCTAGATGCCCGTTCATGGCGGAACCGGGCACTCAACGCGTACGAAGCTTCACTGGTCATTCATGAAGCACCGATGCTGTTCTCACCGACCGGTGAGACGGTCGCATCGCGTCTGGACCCACAGGTTGTGACTGTCCGCGGGGTTGAGCGCCACCACCTGTTTCCGAAAGCATGGGTCCGTCGGACCTTCGGGGTGTCGGGGCATGCGCTCAACGCACTTGCCGACAGGCCCGCAAACGCATCATGGGTGGATTGGATTGAGAACTCGGAAATCTCGGACCGTCCACCTACTGACTACTTCAACGTCCATGCAGCGAGACTCACCGCCGAGCAGTTGGTCAAACAGACGTGGCTGCACGCACTCCCTGACGGCTGGCACGAAATGGACTATGACAGCTTCTTAGGCGCCCGGCGAATCCTCATGGCCGAGGTCATCGAGCAGGGCTACGCGCGCCTACGGGACCGCTCGCGGGGACTGACCTGACGCCGGGCGCTCACGGCTTCACTGGGGAGTCCGTCCGGCTTGCCGACGAGGCCGAAAGCAGCGCTGTCCGTCCCGGACCGCGCAAGCCTGGACGCGCTCGTGTGGCGGCTCGGCCAAGCTGGCGAGGCCCGCAAGCAGACCGGTTCCCGGGCCTGGCGCTGGGCACCTCGAGGCCCTCGGCTCGACGCCGGGGCAAGCTCACAGACACGACACGCACAGAGCCGCCGCCCAGTGACATGGGCCAACTGCGTGCAGCTCTGCGAGCTGAGCTCAGGCGTCTCGGCGGGACCATCGGCCGGCAGGCCGGCTGGTCGTTCAAGGCTGCTGTTGGCTGGGCGTGCAGGGCGGTTTCAGGGGGCTTGTCCCCAACGTGGGGACCAGCCGGGCCCAGCAGGGCCTTCTGTCCCCAGAATCGCGCCTACTCGGCGTCGTCGCGGCTACGCTGGGGGTTGTCAGACGGGTCAGAAACCCCGCCAACGTCGACCTCGCCGGACTTGACCTTCGACCCGTACTCGTCGACGTACTCCTGCTCCGACAGCAGCATGATCTCGTACATGAGCTCGTCGGTGGCGGAGCGCAGGACGAAGGGGTCGTCCCGCCGGTCGTAGAAGCGGCCGAGGTCGAGGGGCTTGCCGTAGCGCATCAGCACGGGCCCCCGCTTGGGGATCCGGGCGCCCGTGGGCAGCGCCCCGTCGGTGCCGTGGATGCCGCAGGGGATGATCGGCCCCTCGGCCTCCAGCGCCATGCGCACCGGCCCGGTCTTGCCCCGGTACAGCCGGCCGTCGGGACTGCGGGTGCCCTCGGGGTAGATGCCGAGCAGCTCCCCGCTGCGCAGGATCTCCACGCCCGTCGCCAAGCTCGCGTCACCCTCACCCTGACCACGCCGCAGCGGCACGACCCCGGTGCCCTGGAAGAACCACTTGGTCCGCCAGGAGTCCCAGTAGTCCGCCTTGCCGAGGAAGTACACCGGCCGCGGTACGTTCATCGGCAGCACGAGGGAGTCGATGAAGGACAGGTGGTTGCAGGCCAGGATCGCCGGCTCCACGCTGGGGACGTTCTCCAGACCCTCGACCGTGACCCGGAGGTAGGGGTTGAGCATCGGCGGCAACGCCCGCTTCAGCGTCCGGTACATCCGTGGTGCGTCCCGCATACCCGACACATGTCCCTCCTCACCGGCCGCGTCCACCGGACCGTCCACCGCATCCGTCCCGCCGGCCTCTGCGACCGGTCGGCTCCCTCGGCGCCCCGTTGCGGGCGCGATGGCCACTCCGCACACGGCGCGGGGCTGCCACCTCGCTAGCCTAGGGACGCACCCGGAGGCCGTCGAGCCTCGAACCCGTAGGACCCGTCCCCCGATCGGCGTTGCGCCGGCATGGTGGGGACCACTCGCACCGTGATGGATCCGGAGGAGCTGTGGCCGAGGACATGGGCACCTGGCCGCCCGAGCAGGCCACCGTCCTGCTCGAGGTGCTGAGCGAGGCGGGGCTGGCTCCCGAGGCCAAACGCACGCGGGAGGGCGTGCTCGTCACGGTGCCGGACGAGCAGTCCGACGAGGCGCACCGCCAGCTGGTCACCAACATGGACCGCATCGCCAGCGCCGCGCGACAACCGAAGGGATCGGCGGGGCGCGGCCGTCGACCCCGGCCGGTCAAGGGTGCCGACCACCAGCAGCAGAAGGATCCGCAGCAGCAGGCGGCGGAACGACTGCAGCGCGTCGCGCGACCGGTCGGACTGCTGTTGATCGCGCTGTTGATCCTCGCCACCTTCGGACGGATCAACCCGGTGGTCGCCTTCGTCGTCCTCGGGGTGCTGATCTACGTCATCGGCAAGCGTGCCCAGCAGCAGGGAGGCGGGCCGGGAGGCTCCGGCGGCGGGCCCTTGCGCTGACGCCGGGGGCCGGTCGTCGCGACGCCGGCCGCGACGATCGACGGCACAGGTCAGGACAGGTCAGGACAGGTCAGGACAGGTCAGGCCAGGGCCTGGCGCAGGAACGTGACCTGGGAGGTCAGCAGCCGCTCGGCGACCACCTCCTGTGGGGTCATGTGGGTGACCCCGGACAGCGGGAGGACCTGATGCGCGCGGCCGTCGGAGAGCAACGCCGACGACAGCCGCAGGGTGTGGGCCGCCACCACGTTGTCGTCGGCGAGCCCGTGGATCAGCAGCAGCGCCGGCGACGGAGGCTCCCAGCCGACCGCATCCGGCAGGCGGCCGTCCGCGTCCACCAGTGAGGACCGCCGGTAGGCCTCGGGGTGCTCGTCGGGGTGGCCGAGGTAGCGCTCGGTGTAGTGGGTGTCGTACAGGTGCCAGTCGGTGACGGGTGCCCCGGCGATGGCGGCCCGGAACACCTCCGGGTGGCGGAGCACGGCCAGGGCGGCGAGGTAGCCACCGAAGGACCAGCCACGGATCGCGACGCGACGCAGGTCCAGCCGGGGCTCCAGGGCGGCGACGGCCCGCAGCGCCTCGAGCTGGTCGGCCAGCACCGGGGTGGCCAGGTCGTGGTGCACCGCTCGCTCCCAGCTCGGTCCCCGCCCCGGTGTCCCCCGACCGTCGACCACCAGCACGGCGAAGCCCTGGTCGGCCAGCCACTGCGGCGTCAGGAACGCCTGGTTGGCGGCCATCACCCGCTGGGCACGGGGGCCGCCGTAGGGGTCGAGGAGGACGGGGAGCCGACGCTGGCCGTCGTCGTCGGTGGGCAGCAGCAGCGCAGCGGCGAGCTGTCGGTCACCCAGCCGGAGCAGCCGCGGTCGGGCGACGACGCGGGGGCGTTCGGCCAGCACCTGCAGCGCGTGGACGTGGAGACGGCTGGCACCGTCGGCATCCCGCGCGCTCCACCCGACGGTGACCGTCGGGGTGGGGCGGTCGGGCACCGAGGTGACCTCGACCCAGGGCGTCGAGGTGGCAGCTGCGCTCGCCTCCCGGGGCGGACGGCCCGGGACCCGCCGCCGGACGGCGGCACCCTCGGTGGCGGTGGCGCTCGAGACCCGCGCGGTCCTGTCACCCGCCACCTCGACGGTGTAGGGGTCGATCCGGGTCGGATCGTCGTCAGGGGAGGCCAGGCCCTCGGCGACGACCGCGGGCTCCCCCGCCGTCGCGCCGTCGCCACCGGAGCCGGGCCGGGCCGAGCTCAGCTCACGGATCTGCAGCCCGGCCGGGGTCACCGGGATGCCGTCCATGCACAGCACCCGGGTCCCGCCCTCACCCAGCTCCACCCGGTCCTCCACCGTGAGCAGGCTGCGGCCCGCCCAGGCGGGGGACCCCGGTACCAGCTCGACCCAGGCCTCGTCCTGCCAGACGTGCACCTCGGTGGTGCGGCCCGAGCTCTCCTCCACGGTGAGCACCCGAGCCGTCCGCTGGTCCCGGGGCTGGACGAGCAGCGTCAGCGGGTCATCGCCCCAGCGCACCGCGGCCAGGTACTCGTCCCGGGCCCGGTCCCACACCACCTCGGTGCGGGCTCCGTCGGCGACCTCGAGGACCCAGAGGGAGACCTCGGCGTTGCGGGTCCCGGCCGCCGGGTAGCGGTGGACGCTCGCCGGTGTCGCGGGGTTCGCGGGATCGGCGATCGTCCAGGCCGGGACCTCGCGCTCGTCGACCCGGGCGACGGCCAGCCGGTCGCCGCCACCCGACCACCAGAACCCCCGGTCACGTCCCATCTCCTCAGCGGCGACGAACTCCGCCCGCCCCCAGCTCACGCCCTCCTCGACGACCAGTTCCCGGGTCGATCCCGGCTGGCCGGGGCCGTGGTCGAGGGACACGACGTGGAGACCGTCGAGCGCGTGGTAGGCGATCAGCCGCCCGTCGGGCGAGGGCCGTGGGTCGAAGGCCGGCCCGGCGACGGGGTGGGTCGCGATCGCGCCGGGGGCGAGCTCGACGCTGTGGAGCCGGCCGCCCAGGGTGAAAGCCGCCAGGGTGCCACCGGCGTCCACGGCGTAGCCGACGATGCCCGAGGCCTGCTCCCGGGCCCGCTCGCGGCGCGCCTGCTCCTCGGCCGGGATGGCGTCGCCGTCGGGACCGAGCAGGCGGGCGTCGACCAGCCGCTCGGTCCGGCCGGTCGCGGGATCGTGGCGCCACAGGTGGGTGACCGGGTCGTCGCCCGCGTCGGAGCGCAGGAACAGCACCAGCGGACCGTCCGGGCCGACCATGGGGGTGAAGGCCCGAGGGACGCCCAGGGTGAAGCGGCGGGTGCGCGCCTGCTGGCGCGGGAAGCTGATCTCGCTCATCCGGCTGGCTCCCCGTCGTCCCCGGGCCCCGCGAGGTCGACGACGACCGGGCGGTGGTGGCTGGCGGCGCGGACGGGAGGATCGGTCAGCACCACCGCGCGGTGCACGGTCAACGATCGATCGACGAACACGAAGTCCTGCCGGGTGCTCGGGTCCGAGGCCGGGTAGGTCAGCCCCGTTCCCGTCCCGGCGACCGCATGGGCGTCCTGGAGGCGAGCTGCCAGCCCGGCTGCCACGGGCGAGGGGATGGACTCGTTCAGGTCGGCGCCGATCACGGAGGGCTGCTCGATCGAGTCGAGGTAGTCGAGGAGCTCGTCGAGGTTGGTGCGCCGTACCTCCGGCCGGAGCCCGAACTGGACCGCGGTCACCGACAACCCCAGACCGGCGACGCCGATGATCGCGTGGGACGCCTGCCGGGACGGGACGTCCCGGGGGCTGGTGAGCGGCACGAGGTCGGTGGCCCGCACCCGCACCGATCCGGACGCCAGGATCGCGGTGCCGGTCCCCCGGCGACCGGCGCGCACCACGATGTCCAGCGCGGCCGCACGGGTGATCGCACGCAACCGTCCGGCGGGCGGGATCTCCGTGAGGCACACCACGTCCGGCTGCTGGGCGGCGAGGATGCGACCGACGGCGGCCGGGTCGAGCCCCCCGCTGACGTTGTAGCTGATCAACCGCATCACGCCGTCCCGCTCCCTCCCACCGTGGCCGCACCGAGGGCGAGGAGCCCGGCGCCCACCACCCCGGCGTCGTCACCGAGCACCGCGAGGGTGATATCGGGGGCCTCCCGCCAGGCGGAGCCGACCAGCCGCTGGGTCATGGTCCGACGGGCGGGCTCGAGCATCCAGGGGGCCGCAGCCGCAGCCGCGCCGCCGCCGAGCAGGATCAGCTCCGGATCGAGCACGTTGACCATCGAGGCGAGCGCCACCCCGAGCCAGTGGCCCACCTCCTCGAGGACCTCGATCGCGACCTCGTCGCCGTCCTGGGCGGCCGCGGTGACCTCGGGGCCGGCCACGCGACCGAGGCCGCGCAGCCGGGACATCGTCATCGGATCCACCAGGCGGTCACGGGCCAGGGCACCGATCGCGCTCCCCGAGGCGTAGGCCTCGACGCACCCCCGGTTGCCGCAGGGACACGGACGTCCACCCTCGTTGACGATGACGTGGCCCAGCTCGCCGCCGAAGCCCGTGGCGCCGGTGAGCAGCCGACCACCGATCACGACCCCACCGCCCACCCCGGTCCCGATGGTGACCAGGACCAGGTCCGCGTGGTCCACGCCAGCCCCGGCGCGCTGCTCGCCGAGCGCCGCGACCGAGGCGTCGTTGGCGACCACCACCTCGGCGTCCAACTCCTCCCCCAGGAGGGTCGCCAGCGGAAGATCACGGATGCCGATGTTCGGCCCGTAGCGCACGGTGCCGTCGACGGTCACCAGACCGGCGATCCCGACGCCGACGGGGACGCGCTCACCGGTGCGCTCCCAGGCGGACCGGATCACCTCGAGCAGGGTCCGGACCAGCAGGCCCGGATCGTCGGCCGGGGTGGGACGACGGTCACGGGACAGGACCCGACCGTGCGGGTCGACCAGAGCAGCCCGCAGCTGGGTACCCCCGATGTCGATCCCGAGGCTGCGCGTGCTCATCCCTCATCCCGCTGCCCGGCGCCGGTCCGTGGATCCGCGCGGCCGTCGAGGGGGATGCGCTGCACCCCACCGCGACGCGCGCTCGCGGGCCCGGTGTCCTGCGAGGGCTCGGCGTGCGTCGAGCCCTCGGGACGGCCCGGCGGGGTCTCCAGCAGCGCGCGGGCGGCGGCAGCGAGGTGCCGGGCAGCCTCAGTGAGGTGGCCCATCAGCTCCGGACGGGTCTCCTCCAGCGTCCTGGCCAGCGTGCACAACGGGCAGACCCCACACAGCTCCGGGCGGTGCGCCAGCGGGTCCCCGGGCTGCCGATCCGCGGTGGCCGCATCCTCCCCCCCACTCGACGGGGCGGGATCCGGTCCCGACTCCGCCCCGGCTGCGCGCGGGGGCACGGGTCGTGGTCGACGGGCCGAACGGAACGCCTCGATCGGATCGACGTCGTCGAGCGCGTCGTCCTGAGCACCCGTGCCCGCCGGCTGCTCGGCGAGCGAGGACCACCAGGGACGGGGGACGTCGGTCACGAGCTCACCGCCGGGACCACGGCGGCGGCGAAACGGACCTGCAGGGCACCCTGCTCGAGGCGGGCCCCCACGACCTCACGGCGTCGCAGCGCCGCGGGCAGAGGAACGTTGCGTCGTAGGCTGCCGACGGTGACCTGGAGCTCAGCACCCCGGCGGGACAGGGCCAGGTCGTCCTCCACCGCGAAGGGCAGGGCGAGCACCAGCAGGGTCTCCGGCCCGTCCTCCACGATGGTCATGGGGCGGTGGGGGTGCAGGACGGCCATCGGATGCCGGTCGGCGTACACCAGTCGGCCGAGCTCAGCCAGCGCCGGGGCCCCGATCACCTCGTCCTCGAGCAGTGGCACCTCCAGCACCGGGGTCGGCGCGAAGGCGGTCCGGGCTGCGCTCAGGTGCTCGGCGTGCCGCTGCCGCCACCGGTCCAGGTAGGGGTGGTCGAGGTGGTCGGGGAGGATCCGGTTCACGATCACCGCGTCGACGCCGTAGCCGAACAGCGACAGCGAGGTCGCGGTGCGCTCGGCCTCGGCGAGGACGATGCGCTCCGGGTTGACCACCAGGCGCACGCTGCTGCGCTCGGTGTCGGTCAGCAGCGCGTGGACGTGGGCGAGCTCGCCGTGGACCTCGCTCACGGCGTCCACCACCTCGTCGTCCGGCACCGGCAGGCCGGCACCGGCGGCGCCGCGGTAGCGGGTCAACGGTGCGACGGCCCGGGCCAGGGCTCGACCGGGCGCGAGCACGCGGTCGCTGTAGAACCGCAGGGCGTCGGGCAGGGTGAGCAGCTTCAGGGTCTCCGCGGTCGGCGCGCAGTCGACCACGACCAGGTCGTAGTCACCGGTGGCGACCTGGGTGCGCAGGTCGATCAGCGCGAACAGCTCGTCGAGGCCGGGCAGCAGGACCAGCTCCTCGGCGGCGACGTCACCCACCCCACCCCAGTGCAGGAGGGTGGTGAGGTAGTCCCGCACCCGGCCCCAGTGGCGCTCCAGACGCGCCTGCGCGTCCAACTGCTGGGCGTGGAGCACGGCGCCCGCCACCTCGACGGGGGTCGGACGGTCGGCCAGTGGGGTGGCGAAGGCGTCCGCGAGGGAGTGGGCGGCGTCGGTCGAGGTCACCAGGACCCGGGCACCACGACGCGCCGCCTCGACGGCGGTAGCGGCGGCGATCGAGGTCTTCCCGACGCCGCCCTTGCCGGTGAACAGGACCACCCGGGTCAGGATCGTCTCCGGTGCCGAAGGGCGGGTACAGCAGGACGAGGCTAGCTGCTCCGCAGCGCTGAGGTGCGGCCCCAGCCCGGTGTCAGGTCCGCGACCCACCGGCCCCTGCGACCGCGAGCAGGACCAGCAGCGTGGTCACCACCACCACGCTCCACGCCAGCACACGCCCGGTCAGCACCTCGGGTCGTCCCCGGGCCAGCTGGAGCAGGTCGTGCAGGGTCAGGATCCACAGCCCGATCGCCGCCAGGGCGAGCACCAGGGCCGCACCGGTCAGCCCGGCCGAGACCAGGATCGCCCCGGCGCCACCCGCCCACAGCAGCCACAGCAGCAGCCGTGCGATCCCGCTGCCGGGCCGGCCCACGAGCAGGTGGCCGAGCCCCGGCAGCAACGCGCTGGCGAGCAGCGGAGCCGCGCCGCCGGTGGTGGCCACCGCCGGCGGCGTGGCGGTGCCCGGCGTGAAGCCGACCCGGGCGCTCCCACACCCGCCGCAGTCGGGTCGCTCCAGCGGGTTCCACCCCTCGCAGCTGGCGCAGCGCCACTCGATGCGGTCACCGTCGACCCGGATGTCGCGCTGCGCGGTCCGTCCCTGGGTGGTCGGTGCCACCTCGGGCGGCAGCGGCGGGGGTCCGGGGAGCGGAGGCGGCGTGTCGGCCACCACCGGTGGGTCGGCGGGCCCCGGCGGGAGCGGGGGTGCCGCGGGCTGTGGTGGTGCCGGATCCTGCGACGGATCGCCGCGGACGTCGAACCGCTCGAAGCACTGGGTGCACCAGGCAGCTGCGTCGACGTTGTGCGCGCCGCAGGACGGGCACCTCATGGCTGCAGGCCCGCGCTGGAGCGGGCCTCGAGCTGCAGGACGTCCTTGAGCCCCCACAGGCCGCGCCGAACCGCGCGCCGCTGCTGCTCGAGGACCCGCAGCGGCCGGGGCAGGGGCGTGGTCGCAACGAGGAGCTGGTGCACCACCGTGCCCCCGTGGGTCGGCTCGAGCCAGAACTCGTTGCGGCCGACGAGGTCGCCCCGGAGCCCCAGGGCCACCCCGAGGTCGTGCCGGAAGCTGTGGGGCCGGACCTCCAGCCGCAGCTGACGAGCCCAGCCACACCGCAGCGACACCGCCCATCGCTCGCTCCCCGGCCCGGCAGCGGCCAGGGGCTCGACGGCACACCCGGACCACCAGCTCGGCCACCTCGCGATGTGGGTGAGCCGGCGGTAGATCATCGCCTCGGGCGCGCGCACGAAGATGGCATCGTCGGCGTGGAGGGTGATCGGCTCCGGGCGAGCCGCGGCCGTGTGCTCGGCTCGCACGATCACGTCTCGGGGCCGAGCACGTCGTCCAGGAAGGCCGCGATGGTGGTCTCGACGAGAGCGGCGTCGTGATCGAGCTGCGGGACGTGGTAGCTCTGCTCGCAGACCAGCTCGCGAAGGTCCCGGCTGCCGCTCAGCTCGAGGACGTCGCGGGAGTTGGAGGGCGCGACGGTGTGGTCCTCGGTGGAGCGGACGACGAGCAACGGGGCCGTCACATCGAGCAGGCTGCTCCTGATCCGGTCCAGTTCCTTCAGCAGCGAGCGCGCCGCCCGGGCCGAGACCAGTGCGTACGAGCCCTCCTCGACGTCGTCCCGGACGAGGTCGTTGGTCGGCAGCCCCGCCAGGTCCCTGGGGACGTAGGGCGCCACGTACTGGAGCAGCCCCGACAGGCGGGGCAGCAGCCCGGCCGGGGACCGCACCGACGGGTTGATCACCACCACCGCGTCGATGTCCCCGGCCCGTCGCGCCGCCAGGTCGAGCGCGATGGTGCCCCCCATCGAGTGCCCGATCAGCACGATGCGGTCGCAGCGGGTCCGGAGGCGGTCGACCAGCCGCTCGACCGCGCGGTACCAGTCCGCGTACCGGGTGCGCGCCAGATCCTTGTGGCTGGTGCCGTGGCCCGGCAGCAACGGCACCTCGACGGTGTAGCCCCGGGCGGCGAGCTCCTGGCCCAGCGGCCGCATCCCGATGGGGTTGCCCGTGAACCCGTGCACCGCGATCACGCCGGTGCGGGCCCGCTCCCCACGTCCGCTCGCCGACCACGGCTCGGCCCCGGGGATGCTCACCACCGCGTCCACGACCCCTCCTCGTCCACCGTCGCCGGGTCACCGGCCCGCGCCAGCGCGGGCGACCGCCACGGTAGCGCCAGGGCCTAGGCTTCCCGCGCACCCGCCCCGAGGGACCCCCGTGACCGATGCTCGGCCTCGCAGCGCAGCCCTCGGGGCGGCGTTGGTGACCGTGGTCACGGTCGAGTCACTGCGGGTGTTCCTGCCCGCGACCCTGGCGGTGCTACCGGCGACCACCGTGCTGTCGTCCACCACGGCGCTGCTGATCGCGGCCGCGGTCCTGCTGCTGCTGCCCCTGCTCGCGGCCCCGGTGGCCGGTGCCCGACCCCGGCAGCTGTGGGTCGGTGCCGGCGGGCTCGCTGCCGTGGCGCGCGGGACGCTGCTGGTCGATCCCGGCGGCACGCCGGCGCTGGTGGCTGCCGGGGTCGGGACCGCGGCAGGCCTGGCCGCCCTGATCGCCCTGGCCGCGGGCGCCCGGTCGGCGCGCCCGGCCCGGGTCGGCATCCTGATCGGCTTCGCGGGCGAAGCGCTCCTCCGCACGGTCTTCGGCACCCTGGGACCGCTGTGGTCCCCGACCCCGGTCGCCGCGCTGACCACGATCGGCGTGCTGGTCGTGCTGGTCGGGGGGATCGGGCGCGGGGCCGACGACCTCAGCGTCGGACGTGCCGGAGGTCCGGCGGCCTGGCCCTGGTGGTGGCTCCTCCCCGCGCTCACCCTGACCGGCGTCGTGACCTCCGCCCCCGGCCGGATCGCCGTGGCGACGGGGTGGAGCCCGGGTCAGGTGGCCGCGGCAGCAGCGACCACGCAGGTCGCGGCGGTCCTGGCAGCGCTGCTCGCGCCGCGCGTCACACCGCGGAGCGCGGTGATCCTCGGTGCCGGGCTGACGCTGGTCGGGACCACAGCGGCGCTGCCGGCCGCGGGTTGGCCAGGCGTCCTCGGACCGATCGCGGCGGCGACCGGCATCGGCGCCCTGGCCGGGACCGAGAGCGGCTCCGCGCCCACGAGCGGGGCCCGTCAGCGTGGTCTGGTCGCCGCCGCGGCGATCACGTCGGCCCACGGGTTGCTGCTGCTGTACTACCTCGGCCCTCCGTTGGGCCTCCCCGTTCACGACCGGCTGCTCCTGCTGCTGGCCGCCGGTACCACCGTCCCGCTGGCCCTCGGTGTCCTACGAGCGGCGCGGCCGGTGCCGACCCGCCCCCGGCTACGGCCCGTCCCGGCCCTGCGGAACGTGCTGCTCGGTGCCGGGGTGGTCGCCCTGGTCACGGCCGTGGTGTCCGCCACCTCGCCGACGACCACCCCGCCCCCCGCCGAGCACCCCGAGCTCACGGTGGCCACCTACCAGCTCAACGCCGGCTTCGGGGCCGACGGCCGCTACGAGCCCCGCCGTCAGGCCGCGTTGCTGCGCGATCACGCGGTCGATGTGGTGGTCGTGACCGGGGTCGACCGCGGCTGGTGGTTGACCGGTGGCCAGGACCTCCTGCCGCTGTTCGCCGAGGAGCTCGGGCTGGAGCACGTCCGGTTCGTCCGAGCGGCGGACGAGGTCCACGGGCACGCCCTGCTGAGCCGGTTCCCGATCGCGGAGTTCGGGGTGGAGACGCTGCCGGGTGGACCCGGCCCCTCGACCCACAGCCTGCTCGCGGCCGTGCTGGAACTCGACGACGGCAGCCCGCTGGGTGTCGTCGGCACGGAACTGGCCTCGACCCCGAACACCCGGGCGTGGCAGCTGCCCCAGGCACGGGCGGTGGCCGGCACCGTCGCCCGGCTCCGGGAGCGCACGGTGCCCACGGTGCTGCTCGGCGACCTCGGGCCCACGGCCGAGAGCACGACGCTCGAGAGCTTCGAGCCCCTGCTCGACTCCGCACTGCCGGAGGGAGCTCGGACCTTCCCGTCACCAGCACCCCGGGAGCTACGGGGCCAGGTGCTCCTCTCCCCCGACCTGCGCCGCTCGACCGTCACCATCCCGAGCTCCGAGGCGTCGACGCACCTGCCCGTGATCGTCACCGTCGAACGGCGCTCGAGCGGGGACTGAGCCGGTCTCAGCCGGCCAGGACCTCGTCGATCAGTCGGCTGAGGTCGCCCGCGATCGTGTCCCACGCGTAGCGCTCCACCGCCGAGCGCCGGGCCGGGTCGCGGGCGGCGGCCCGCCGGGCGGGCGCCGACAGCCATCCGTGCAGCGCGGCGCTCAGCGCCCCGGTGTCGCGGCCGTCGACGACCTCCCCCGCTCGCGGGTCCGAGACCGTCTCGGGTGCACCCCCGGACCGACCGACGACCACCGGCACCCCGCAGGCCTGGGCCTCCAGGTAGACGATCCCGAGCCCCTCGACGTCGAGACCACCCCACCGCGTCCGACAGGGCATCGCGAACAGGTCCGCAGCCGCGTGCGCCTCCGGAAGCTGCTCCCAGGGGATCTCGCCGGTCAGCACGATCCGTTGCCCGGGCCCCGCTCGCTGGACCCGCTGGGTCAGACGCCGCTCGAGCGGGCCGTCGCCAACCAACAGCAACCACGCGTCCGCGTGGCGTCGCTGCAGTTGCGGCCACACCTCGACCAGCCGGTCCTGCCCCTTGCGTGCCACCAGCCGTGACACACACGCCACCACCGTCGCGTCCTCGGGCAGGCCCCACCGTCGTCGGAAGCCGGCGCCGTCCACGCCGGGATGGAAGCGGTCGACGTCCACACCGGGCGGCAGGTGGCGGACGATGCCGGCCTGCAGGTGGCCGGCCAGCCGCTCGGCCGTGAACCGGCTGATGGTGGTGACCGCGGCCAGGTCGCGGGTCGCCCGGGCGATGAGGTGGCCGAGACCGGCCCCGGCCATACCGGCCTCCAGCCCGTGGGTCAGCCCGACCACGGGGACGTCGAGCTGTCGGCGCAGGGTGCCGGCGAGCTCACCCAGCGGCCAGGTCGCACCCAGCACGACGACGTCGCTGTGGTGGCTGCGGGCCACGTCGACCACCAGCCGAGCGGTGCTGGCGGTCGGGAGGACGGCACCGGGAGTGCGGACGGTGTGGTGTCGCTCGTCCTCATCGGCCCTGACCGCCATCGGTCCGGCTGCGGGCCCGACGACCACCGTGGTCTCGGGGTGGACCCGGCGCAGCAGGTTGACCACGAACTGCTGGATGCCACCGGGGCGGGGAGGCAGATCGTTGGTGACCCACAGGATCCTGGGGCTCACCGCCGGACCACACCGAGGAACGCCACGGTGCCGACCACGTCGGCCCCGCTGGCCCTGACCCGCTCGACCAGCTCCCGATCGTCGGTGACGACCACGACGGGCTCATCGGTGGCCTCGACCGCCAGCACCAGCTCGTCATCGGCCGTGATGCCCTCAGGGGTGAACCGCACCTGCACCACCTGCCGAGCAGGCGTGGATCGGACCCCGCTGGCCCGCTGCCCGTCGAAGTAGATCACCGGTCGGATCCGGTGCACCGGCACCGCGTTGGCGCACAGGCCGACCAACCAGGTGCGCTGCCCCTCCAGGTCGAGGTCGGCGCGGTGGTTCAGGGTGAGGTTGTAGCCGTCGATCAGCACCAGTCGGCCGGGCCCGAGCAGCGCCCGCGCCGCCTCGGTGGTACCAGGGACGATGTCGGCTGGCAGGCGGGTGGGTCGTCCCGGCGGCACCCGCGGCACCGGGGCCTCCCCCGAGGGGCGATCATCGGCCGCGGCCCGCCGTTGGGTCGCCCGCTCCCGGCGGTGCTGCTCGGCTCGCCGCGACTCCTCGGCGCGCCGCAACGTCGCGAGGTCCGCCTCGAGGCGCGCCACCTCGCCGTCCCGGCGGCGTCGCTCCCTGACCACGGCCCGGTCCCGCTCGGCGCCGGCCTCGGCGAGCTCCTGGCGCAGCCCGGCGATCGTGTCGCGCAGGTCCTGCTGCACGGCAGCCTGCTCCGCGAGCGCGCGTTCGGCCTGCTCCGCCCGGGACTGGGCCCCCTCGGCGCGACGGCGCCAGGCATCGCGCTCCTCGCGCAGGGCGCGGGCGCGCTGCCGGACGCGGACCACCTCGTCATCACCGGCGGCCGGGGCGGCGGCATCGGGGGCGGCCGACGGCACCTCGGGCCCGGTCGCCGCCGCCCTCACCGGTCCCGACAGCCGCTCCACCACCGCCGCTGCCAGCTCGGCATCACCGGCCAGCAGCTCGACGACCTGGGTGCGTCCCCGGCCGGCCACCAGCCGCCCGGTGGGTTGCTCGGCGACGGCGGCCTGGGGCTCGTCGAGCTCCTCGCGGGCCCGCAGCTCGGCCCGCACCGCGACCAGCACCGCGGCCCAGTCGTCGCTGGACAGCCGCTCGAGGGCGACACGGTCGACGGGCGGGTCGCTGGCGCGCCCCTCCGGCTCGCTCACCCACCGTCCCGCGGGAGGTCCGTGGCCGGCGCGGGCTCGATCCTGAGGGTGTCCTCCCGGGAGCACCAGCGGCAGGTGACCGCCTCGACGGTGGCGGTGAGCACCTCCTCCTCGTCGACCGCGGGGATGCCACCGAGGTCGAAGTGCAGGTAGCGGCGGGTACGAGCGGTCGTCACGACGTCGAACCGGGTCACGTTGCCGCAGCCATCGCAGCGGTACCGGTGACCAGGGGTGAGGGGGCGGGTCAGATCCTGTGCCACGGGGACTCCGAGCTGGTGCGGGGCTGATCGGGGTGGACGGGGGACGCGCAGGATCGGCTCAGCCCTCGTCCCGCTCACGGGCGCGGCGGGGCTGCCCGGCCGTCAGCCAGGTCGGCTCGTCGACCAGCGGCGTCGGCCCGTCCGGTGGAGCCAGAGCGGTCGGATCCGGGGTGAACCACGCACCTTGCGCGGTGGCCGGGAACCCACCGATGGCCAGCGTCGCGGGGTCGGCTCGCTCGTCCAGGGCGCCGATGAGCCGTCGGCACCGTGCCAGCGCGCCGACCACGTCGATCCCACGGTGGTGCTCGGGGTAGTGGGACAGGCGCCTGGCGGCCCGCTCGAGCAGGGTGCGGGCTCCACTCGGGTTGTCCCGCTGCAGGTGCACGCCGGCCACGGCGATCTGGATCACCCCCTGCCACAGGTCGGCGTCGTCGGGGGGCGCGGCGTGCCAGACGTACTCCAGGCACTCGTGGGCCTCGAAGTACCGCTGCTGGCTCCACAGGTCCACGCCGAGCGCCAGGGCGTGCTCGACGTCGGTGGGCTCGTGCTCCTCGGTGAGGAGCACGCCCGTGGTGCCGTAGGGCAGCGGCCGACCGGTCCGGTCGCGGGGTCGGGCCTGCTCGGGCCGGCCGTCCTCGCGCCGGTCCCGACCGTCGTCGGCGGGTGCGTCCGGGCGGGCGCCGCTCATCTCGGGTGCCTGGTCGTCGGACACGAGTGCTCCTGGGACGAGATGGTGGGGGATGGGACCGGACGGGCGGGTCGGTGCCACCGGCAGCGGCCCCGCCCCCTGACGAGGGTAACGGTGCCGGTAGCCTGCCCGGCGTGCCAGAGCTCCCCGAGGTGGAATCCGTCCGTCGGCAGCTGGTCCCCCGGCTGTCCGGCCGCCGCATCGTCGAGGTGTGGTGGGATCCGCATCCACAGGCCCGGTTCCACGGCGTGGGCCGGCTCCGGAACCGCAGGATCGAGGGGGTCGAGCGGCGGGGGAAGTTCCTGCTCTGCCCGCTGGATCCCACACCACAGGGGCGAGCCGACCAGCTCGTCCTCCACCTCGGCATGACGGGCTCGCTCAGCGTCGAGGCGACCTCCGAAGCCGGCGCGGACCCGGACGCCGGACTGACCCACGTCCGGGCCCGCCTCGATCTCGACGACGGCCACACCGTCCGCTTCCGTGACCCGCGCCGCTTCGGTCGGCTGTCGGTGGTGGCACCCGATGCCTACGCCGAGGTGGTGCCGACCCTGGCGGTGCTCGGCCCGGAGCCCCTCTCCCCCGCGTTCACCGTCGAGCACCTCGCGGAGGGCCTGGCGCGATCCCGGGCCCCGGTCAAGGCCCGGCTGCTCGACCAGCGACTGGTGGCCGGCGTGGGCAACATCTACGCCGACGAGGCCCTGTGGCGGGCTCGGATCCACCCCGCCTCCCGCCGGGTCGCACGCCCCCGGGCCGCGCTGCTGCACGCGGCGGTCGTGGAGATCCTCACCGCCGCGATCGAGCGGGAGGGCACCACCTTCCGGGACTACCAGATGGTCAACGGCAGCAGCGGACGCTACGCCACCTTCCTGGCCGCCTACGGCCAGCACGGACGCCCCTGCCGGCGGTGCGGAACCACGCTGCGCCGCACCGTGGTCGCCCAGCGCGGGACGACCTACTGCCCCACGTGCCAGCGGATCTGAGCGTCGCGGGGTGCGACCACCGGGCCACGCGGGCTCAGGCGCGCAGCGCGCCGGCGACCAGGGCCCGGGCGAAGGCGGCGGCCTCCTCGGGATCGTCGACCCGCAGCTGCATCGGCGGGAAGGCGAAGTAGGACAGGATCAGCCGGACCACCACCTCAGCGGCCACGGGCGGGTCGACCCGACGCAGCTCGCCGCTGGCGACCCCCTCGGCGATCAGCTCGGTGAACAGGGCCAGGCCCCGCCGCACCAGCGGGCCACCTCCCGCGGTGATCCGCGGCAGCAGGATGCCGGGCTCCTCGTCCCGCCCCTTGGTGAGGATCGGGTGGTCGACGAAGAAGCGCACGCCGGCGAGGAAGGCGCCTTCGATGCGATCGGAGGCCGTCTCGCGGCCGGCGGCACCCTGCTCCAGCGCCCGGGTGAAACGTTCTCCCTCCCGCTCCAGGAGGTCGTCGATCACCGCGTCCTTGTTGCGGAAGTGCCGGTAGAGGGTCGCCTTGCCCGCCTTGGCCTCGCGCGCGATGTCCTCCATGGTGGTCTTGCGGATGCCCACCGCCACGAAGCGACGGCCCGCCGCCGCCAACAGATCCTCCCGGCGGTCCGGGCGCCGGCTGCCCTCGGTCATCGTGGTCGTCCTCCGTCGGGCTCGTCCGACATCCGCTGTGGACGGGGCACCCCGTCCACACGTCCGGTAGCGATGGCACGTGTCCTGGACGACAGTACGAGTCGAAGCGCACCACCCGACAAGCTGCGCGAGCACCGGGTAGCGCCGACCACGACCATCCACCACCCTTTCGGCAACAGCCGTGTCGACCGTCAGGCCGAGGCCCGATCCCGGTCCCGCAACGTCCCTGGCGGCTCGATCCTCGACCACCAGGCGGAACGCTAGTCCGTGCAGCGTTCCGCGGCGCGCTCTCCTGCGCCCGCGACCCACCGCCCCGCCCCGTGAGGGCCCGACCTGGCCCGCCGTCGCCGCCCCCACCCCATCGGAGCCACCGTGTCCACCACCCCGCCACTGATCGCCCTGCTCCCCACCGGCACCTGGCAACAGGACGCCGCCTGCCGTGACACCGACCCGGATCTGTTCTTCTCGCCCGACGAAGCCGATCGGAGGGCCGCCATGGAGCTGTGCGCCTCCTGCCCCGTGCGTCTGGACTGCCTCGAACACGCGCTGGAGACCCGGGAGGCCTACGGCATCTGGGGTGGCACCGACGAGCAGGAGCGCAAGCGACTGCTGCGACGCCGCCGCCGCGCCGCCTGAGCCGCCGGAGCCGTCCCGGCGAACCGGCATCGGTCACACCTGCGTGCTACAACGGACCGAACTGACGTTCGCCACGGATCGGTCCCGTCCTGTCCCCCTCCGACCCTGCCCAGCAGCTGGCCCTGGACGACCTGGGGACCCCGCTGATCGCTACCACCTTCGTCGTGGTCGACCTCGAGACCACCGGCCTGCACGCCGACGCGGACCGGATCACCGAGGTGGGCGCGGTCAAGGTGCGCGGCGGCAAGGTCCTGGGAGAGTTTCGGAGCTTCGTCCACCCCGGGCGCCCCATCCCGCCGGCCATCACCGCCATCACCGGCATCACCGACGAAGTGGTGGCCGACGCGCCGGCGATCGAGGAGGTGCTCGACCACGTCCTCGCCTTCCTGCGCGGGGCGGTGTTCGTCGCCCACAACGCGAGCTTCGACCTCGCGTTCCTGCGGGCCGCCGCCGGCCGGGCGGGGCACGGCCCGCTCGAGCCGCTGGTGGTGGACACGGCCCGCCTGTCCCGCCGCCTGCTGGCGGACGAGGTCCGCGACCACCGGCTCGCCACCCTCGCCCGGTACCTCCATGCCCGCACCACCCCGGAGCACCGTGCGCTGTCGGATGCCCGGGCCACGGTCGACGTCCTCCACGGGCTGCTGGAGCGGGCTGGCAGCCTCGGTGCCACCACGGTCGAGGACCTGATCGAGCTGACCCGGGCCCGTTCACACCGGGACTTCCCGCGCCGCTCGCTGGTCGCCCAGGCGCCGCGTGCCTGCGGCGTCTACCGCTTCCTGGACGAGCGCGACCAGACCCTGTACGTGGGCAAGGCCACCGACCTGCGCGCCCGGCTGCGGACCTACTTCGGCCAGGATCCGCGCCGCCGGGTCGCTGCCATGCTCCGCGAGACCTCCCGGGTGACCTGGGTCGAAACACCCACGCTGCTCGAAGCCGAGGTGCGGGAGCTGCGGGCGATCCAGGCCGACCAGCCCCGCTACAACCGACGGTCGCGCACGCCACGGATCCCCCGATGGCTGGTCTGCACCGTCGAGCCCTTCCCGCGGCTGGCCGTGGTCCGCCAGCCGGGGCCCCGGCACCAGCACCCGATCGGGCCCTTCGACGGAGCACGGACCGCCACCGCGGTCCGCGAGGCCATCGAGGAGGTCCTCCCGATACGGGCCTGCACACCGCGCCTGCGCCGCGCCCAGGACCACCCGGCCTGCGTCCTGAAGGAACTCGGACGCTGTGGCGCCCCCTGCGACGGATCCCAGGACGCCGCGGGGTACGCCACGGTCGTGGCGGCGGTGGCCGCCCTGGCCGACGACCCGTCCCCCCTGTTGTCGGGGCTGCGGCGACGGATGCACGAGCAGGCCGACCGTGGCCGGTACGAGCGCGCCAGGGAACTCAGGGATCTGACCTGGCAGGTCGCGCGGGCGTTGTGGGTCCTGCGCGAGCACGCGTGGCTGTGCGCGGCGGATGAGCTCGTGCTGCAGCGACGCTCCGACGACCGGCAGGAGACCCTGTGGCTGCGCCACGGCCGCCTGGTCCACTCCGAGGGCCGCCCGGTCTCGGCCGCCCCTGCGGTCGGCGACCCCACATCCCCCGACCCGCGGCCCCCGGAACCGGCCGAGCCCCTGGAACCGGCCGCCGCGCCGTCATGGGAGGAACTCGAGCTGGTCCGGGCCTGGGCGGCCGGTGGGCGGGTCGCGCTGGTGTCGACCACGGTGGCGTTGCAGGCGCCGGTAGCGGGTGGCAGGGTGCTGGCGGAGGCGATCGCCGAGCGCCGGCAGACGGACCGCCGGGTCCGCGCGGACCGGCAGCTGCTCAGCGGCGACAAGGTGCGCCGACGGGCACCGGCCTCAGCCGACCGGCGCGCCGTCGGGTAGGTGTGCGTCGGCACCGAGCAGCCGGACCGTCCCGTCGGGTTCCAGCCCGCCGAGGACGAGGAACTGGCTGACGAAGCCGGCGATGCGCCGGGACCCGAGGTTGACGGCACCCACCACCTGGCGGCCCACCAGCTCCTCGGGGTCGTAGTTGCTGATCTTCGCGCTGGTCTGCAACACCCCGAGGACCGGGCCGAAGTCCACCGTGAGCTTGAGCGCCGGCTCCCTGGCCTCGGGGAAGGGCGCTGCGGTCACCACCGTGCCGACCCTGAGGTCCACGGCGAAGAACCCCTCCGCCCCCACCTGCGGCTTGGCCTCGAGGCGGGACGGCGCGTAGGGGCGGGTGACGGGATCGATGCGGTGGGGCTCAGCCACGGCCGGCTCCTGCGAGCTCGCGGGTGTGCTCGACCCAACGCTCCTTGAGCGCGAGCGCCGCGCCGCTGACGAGCACCTCCCGCGCTCTGGCCGACCCGGCTGCGAGGTCGGGGACGGCATCCGCGGCGTACAACCCCGCCGCGGCGTTCAGCGCCACGATGTCGGCGGCCGGCCCCTCGCGTCCGCGGAGCACCGCGTCCGCGATGCGGAGGTTGTCCTGCGTGTCGCCTCCTTCGAGGTCAGCCGGCCGCGCCCGCTCGATGCCGAGCGAGGCCGGGTCGAAGGTGGAGGCGGTGACGACACCGTCCCGGATCTCCCACAGCCGGCTCGGTCCGGTCGTGGTGAGCTCGTCGAGGCCGTCCTCGCCGCGGAAGACCACCGCGTGCCGCCGGCCCAACCGAGCGAGCGCATCCGCCATCACCGGCGCCAGGCGGGCGTCGGAGACCCCCACGGCCTGGTGGACCACCCCGGCCGGGTTGGACAGGGGGCCGAGCACGTTGAAGACCGTGGGGCCCCCGAGCTGCAGCCGCACCGGGGCGACGTGCCGCATGGCCGGGTGGAAGGACCGCGCGTAGAGGAAGGTGATGCCGACCTCGCTCAGGCAGCGGGCGACGGCCGCCGGCGGGAGCTCGATGTCGACGCCCCAGGCCTCGAGCAGGTCGGCGCTGCCACAGCGTGACGATGCCGCCCGGTTGCCGTGCTTGGCGACCGGCCCCCCGGCCGCGGCGATGACGAGCGCGGCGACGGTGGAGATGTTGAAGGTGCCGGCGCCGTCCCCACCGGTCCCGACGATGTCGACGAGGTGGTCGGGGCGACCAGCGGGGGGCTCGAAGGGCAGGGCGGCGTCCAGCATGGAGCGCACGAAGCCAGCGATCTCCCCGGGCGACTCGCCCTTGGCACGCAGCGCGATCAGCAGCCCGGCCACCTGCGAGGACTCCGCCTCCCCGCGCATCAGGGCCCCCATGATCTGCCCGGCCAGCTCCTCGTCGAGATCCTCGCCCGCCAGCAGGCGGGTGAGCAGCGACGGCCAGTGCAGGGCGGGTTCACTCATCGAGGGATCCTCATCGCGGCGACCGGATGGTCCGGCGCGGGCCGGGTCAGCCACGGCCCTTGAGCGCGGTCCCCACCTGCGCCGCCGCGGACCCGGCGTCGCTGTAGGGCGCCAGCTCCGCCCCCTCCAGGGCGCTCACCCGGCGGGCGAGCTCGAAGCTGTCGACGGGCTTCAGCAGCAACTCGTTCGCCCCCGCCCAGCGTCCCAGCCACTCGTCCTGCGGGCGGGAGGCCAGCACCAGCGCCGGTGTGCCCGTGCACTGCCCGAGCTCCGCCCGTGCGCGGAGGTCGTACAACACGGCGTACCCACCGCGCGGGGACAGGTCACCGTCGACGACCAGCACGTCGTAGCGCTCCTGC
The DNA here is from genome assembly GCA_003561535.1 of Nitriliruptoraceae bacterium. Lineage (GTDB taxonomy): Bacteria > Actinomycetota > Nitriliruptoria > Nitriliruptorales > Nitriliruptoraceae > T1Sed10-7. The sequence goes on along the minus strand of PWWI01000030.1, from coordinate 91 downwards.
TGGACCAGCAGCAGCTCACGGGCCTCGGCCGCGCTGGTGGCTTCCTCCACCTCGATGTCGGGACGCAGGGCCAACGCGCTGGTGGCACGCT
>PWWI01000201.1 GCA_003561535.1 Nitriliruptoraceae bacterium | reverse complement strand
CGTCCACAAGGATGACGCGCTCGGGCCGACTGCGCGAGTCCAGGTGCGCGTGGCAGTGCGCCAGCAGCTCCTCCTCGCTGGGTCGCTGCCGCCGCTGGCAGCGCACCGCGGCGATCACCGCACCACCGTCGGCGTCGGTGGTGACCCCCGCGCGACGCACGGCCGGGTGACGCTGGAGCACCGCCTCCACCCGGCGAGGTGCCACGTAGCCACCGTCGGTGGTGGCCAGCACCTCGTCCCGACGACCGAGGTGGGTGAACACCCCGTCGGCATCGACGGTCACGAGGTCGTCGGTCACCAACCACCCGTCGACGAAGCGCGCGGCGGTCGCCTCCTCGTCCTCCCAGTAGCCGGGCGAGACCTGGGGTCCCGCCAGGAGCAGCAGCCCCGGCTCCCCGGGTTCGCGGATCCGGCCGAGGCCGTCGGGGTCGACCACGATGGCCACGGTGTCGGTGACCGGCAGGCCCATGGCCCCCGGCGTGGTTCGCCCGTATACGGGCTGGGCGTGGGTGATGGGGCCGGCCTCCGAGACACCGAACCCCTCCCGGACCCGGGCACCGCCGGTGCGCAGTTCCAGCTCCCGCGCGGTCTCGGGGTCGAGGGGAGCACCGGCCGCCAGGACCACGCGCAGCGAGGTGAGGTCCCGGCGGGAGCTGTCCGACTCGCTCATCAGCGCATCGACCTGCGCGGGCTCCAGTACCGCCAGCGTGGCGTCATGGCGGTCGATGGTGCGGGCCAGCCCGGTGGTCTCCTCGGGCGGGAACAGCTCGACGCAGGCCCCGGCGAGCAGGCCCGCGAGCCACCCCAGCACCATCGGGCCGAGCGCGAGCAGATCCCCGGCCACGACGACGTGCTCGCGACCAGCCTGGATGTCGGGTACCCAGAGCCGGGCCTGGAACGTCGACGCCACGAGGTTGTGGTGGGTCAGCACGATCACCCGTCGGTCGCCACCTCGCCAACGGGCCACGAGGAGCGCAGGCGCATCGCGATCGACCGGGCCCTCGCCGTGGAGGGTCACCGGGGTGGTGGCCAGCTCGGCGATGGCGGCACCGAGATCACGGACGGGTCCATCGCCTGGTCGCCGGCGACGCAGCCGCGGGCGGGGTGGGCGGAAGCGGCGTCGAGCAGCGAGCCAGCCCTCGTCGGTGGTGTCCAGGACCCAGCCGACCTCCAGTCCCGCCGTCTGGAGCTCCTGCAGGCGGTCGCGGGTCGCCAGCGCTCCGACCACCCCGGTGGCCGTCGCCACCTCGACGGCCCGTCGTGCGGTGTGCCCCCGGTCGCCGCCTGGCGGCAGGGGCACCGCGACGGCCCCGATCCGCCACAGCGCCAGCAGCACCAACGGCGTGGTGATGGTGGTCCCGGTCGCCACCAGGAGCCGGTCGCCACGGACCACACCCAGCTCCCTGAGCAGCGTGACCAGGTCGATCACCCGGTCGCGCACGTCGACGTGGGTCAGGCTCACGTCCCGGCTGCGGAGCGAGACGGCCTCCGGGAAGTCCCGCACGGCGTCATCGAGCAACCGTGGGATCGGCACGTCGGGGATGCGGTAGCTGGGGGGCACACCCGGCGGGTAGCCGCTGACCCAGGGACGGTCGATCCGGGCGAGGGCGGGCGGTCGTGTCACCGGGGCACGCCTCCTCGCCGTGGCAACTGTCGGGACCGTCCGAGCCTAGCCCCCAGGGGGTGGCGGGGGACGTTGTCGAGCCAGCCACGAGGAGCCCGCGATCAGCGCCGTGACCGGATCCGACGACGCGACCCCACCGCCGTCACCTGCCCCGGAGGCACTCGACCGGCTGCGGGTACGGGTCGACAGGGCACTGGCTACCGCCCTCGATGAGCTGCTCCCACGCGTCGAGGCGTTGCACCCCAGCCTGGTGCCCCTCACCGGGGAGCTGCGGACCTTCTCCGCCGGTGGGAAGCGCATCCGTCCTGCGCTGCTGCTGCTGGGGTTCCAGGCCGCCGGCGGCAGCCGACTCGACGCCGTGGAGGGACCGGCGCTGGCGCTCGAGCTGTTGCACACCTGCGCCCTGCTCCACGATGACGTGATCGATCAGGCGCCCACCCGTCGCGGCCGGGCCAGCGTGCACGCGGCCTTCGCGGCCCGGCACCGCGAGCAGGGCTGGCACGGCGATGCCGACGCCTACGGGCGGGCGATCGCGATCCTGCTCGGCGACCTGGCCTTCGTCCAGGCCGACGAGCTGTTCCTCGCCGCCAAGGTCCCCGACCGGGCACTGCTGACCGCCTTCCGCCGGTTCACCCTGCTGCGCGAGGAGGTCATGGCCGGCCAGGCCCTCGACCTGCACGCCGCCACCGTGCGGAGCACCGACCGCGAGCTCGCACTGCGGGTCGCGACGCTGAAGTCGGGCCGGTACTCCGTCGCGCGGCCTCTGGAGATCGGTGCGGTCCTGGCCGGTGCTGACGACGAGCTGCTCGCCGGGCTGCACGCCTTCGGGGACCCACTGGGCCGCGCCTTCCAGCTCGCCGACGATCTCCTGGGCGTGTTCGGTGACGCGGCGACCACCGGCAAGTCCGCCTCCTCCGACCTGGCGGAGGGCAAGCGCACCCTGTTGATCGCCGAGGCCTGGGCGCGGCTGGACGCCGAGGGGAGAGCCGAGCTCGAGGCCGGGCTCGGCCGCTCCGACCTGGACGACGCCGCCACCGCGGACCTGCGGACGCTGCTGGAGGACTGCGGCGCCCGTGCGGCCACCGAGCAGGAGATCGACCGCAGCAGCAGCGCGGCACGGGCGGCCCTGGACGGCCTGACACTGCCGCCGGAGGCTCGGGACGGACTGCGCGCGGCCGCCGACTACCTCGGTCGACGCAGCAGCTGAGACCCGATCGTCGGGTCCTGGGTCAGCTCCTCGACCCAGGGGAACACCCAGGTGAACAGCACCACCACGCTGACGGCGATCACCACGAGCAGCACGAGAGCCCGAAGCCAGCGCGGCGGGCGCCGGGGGGCATCGTCGTCAGGTGTGCTGCGGCTCATCCCTCGACCTTCCCGGCGATCTCCTGGGGGGTGGTGCCCGTGGCGGTGGACTCGATCGGATCGTCGAGCAGCTCACCCCACACGATCAGGCGTTGCGCGGCGCTGCCCCGCGGGTGGCAGGTGGTCAGCGTGATGGTCGGCGCACCGGAGCCGAGCGGGTCCTCGCCGACCACCCACACGTCGGTGGGCGCCACGATCCGCTGCTCACGGTAGGCGTACACCCACTCCCGCCCCTGCCGGTCGACGACGTGGATCGTGTCACCCTCCGTGAGCACGTCCACCGACCAGAAGGGGGAACCGTAGGTCGTGCGGTGGCCGGCGATCGCCAGGTTGCCCGCGCCTCCAGGACGGTCGGAGAGCGGGTAGTGCCCCGGCCCGGACCGCAGGAGTTGCAGGGTCGCGCCCGACACGACGAACAGCACGTCGTCGTCGACGATCCGCTCCCCGTCACGCTCGAACCACAGCGCGGCGAAGGCATCGCCGAGCGCGACCTCCTCTTCCTCCTCGACCTCCTCGGCGCGCTCGTCCGGCTGCTCCCCGGCGACCGGAACGTCGGGAACGGTCAGCGCCCAGGTCTCGGCCAGCTCGCGCTGTGCCCGCTCGGTCTCGAGGCCGGTGAACCACAGCAGGTACACGACGTAGAGCAGGACCACCACGCCGCTGACGATCAGCAGCCAACCGACCCCCCGCACCACCCGCGTCACCGACCACCTCCGCGTCCGTCGGAGGCGACCGGCGTCGCCGACCCACGGTGGCCGGTCAGGGTAACGAGACCGGCCCGCCGGGGGGCCAGGATCACGCCGCCCGCCGAGGTGGACCCGTCGGCGGGCGGACCACGGGCGTGCTGCCCCGGTAGGGTTGTGCGTGGTCCACATCGGAACCGAGAGACGCTGATGCCGAAGAGCAAGCACCGTCGCCGAGGCCGCAACCGGCCTCGTGCCCATCAGACCCACGCGCCCGAACGCCACCCCGATCCGTCACCGTCGTGGTTACCCACAACCGGTGGGGTGCTGCTGGTCGTCGGGGTCCTGGTGATCCTGTTGGGCTACCTCCCCGGCGTCCAGGACATCACCCGCGGCTGGATCTGGCCGGGGTCGAACTGGGGCCTGCTGATCGGGTTCGCGCTGCTCAGTGTGGGTTTCGGCCTGCTCACCAAGTGGCGGTGAGCCGCATCTGCGGTTCACCTTGGTCGTGCGCTTGGTGATTGCTGGTGAGCGTTGAATGCTCGCTTTTGACCCGAAGCTGTGGAAACTTTGTCCGGACTTTTTGGTTCTCCACAGTCTGGTTCCACAGGCCTGTGGGTGACCGTGGTCACGCTCAGTTGAGGATCTCCGTGCGTTCATGCATCCGTTGCCCGCAGTGACTGGGCGCACGGGAGCTCCCCCGCACCAGGAGCAGCACCTCGGTCCCGCACTCTTCGCACCAGAACAGCGTGCGCTCGTCGGTGCCGACCGGCGTGGCAGCGCCCGGGTCGGCGCCCAGGTCCTTGGCGTCGGTGACCAGGACCCGCAGGCTCGCGATGGACCAGCGCAGTAGGGCGTAGGCGAGCAGGGGGGCGAGCACCCACTGCCAACCGAAGTTCACCCCGATCACGACGGCGATCGCGGCGATGGGGATCAGCAACAGCAGCACGGCGGCCCTCGATCTCACCTCGGCGTGGTCCGCCGGATCCGCACAGGGTGCCACGTCATCGACCCGGAGGTGGTCCCAGGGTGCCACCCTTCGCCACGCCTGCAGCGCCGATGACGCGGAAGCCACCCGAGCTCACGGGTCACGGACGCCGGCGCCCAGGCACTGCGGTCCGACCGCCGCGGCGCGGATCACCGGCCGCACTGCCGTCGGTCGCCACCGCGTTGACACCGCCGAAGTACAGGTCCGAGACCGGCCACCGGTTCACGGCCCACCACCGCTCGAGCTCGGCCACCGCCACCGGATCGAAACCGGGCTCGACCTGCAGCCACGTGCCGTCCCAGTGCAGCCGGGGAGCGGCGACCGCCTCGGCCAGGCTGGCATCGTCGTCCAGCAGCGCGACCAGCACCTGGGTCATGGCGCTGCGGATGCGCTCGCTCCCACCGGAGCCCAGGGCCACCGCCGGACCGCCGTCGGGCTCGACCACGGTGGGGGCCATCATCGACCCGACCCGCACCCCGGGCGGTGATCGGTGGAACCCGCCGGGATGCAGATCGGTCTCGCCCATGATGTTGTTCGCGAGGACGCCCGTGTCACTGAGAGTGATTCCACTGCCCGTGCCGTTCGAGGTGGTCATGGCGGCGAGGTTGCCCTCGTCATCGGCCACGCTGACGTGGGTGGTCCCCCGCGCGGCCCTCGGCCGGGGAGCCCCACCGTCGAGCAGGTCGCCGGCGACCTCGGCCGCGACCGCGGGGTCGGGGACCCTGAGCTCGTGCCCGGCTCCCTCGGTCGCGTCGACCCCTACACCGAGGTGGAGCGCGGTCACCTCGGCGAGCGCGGTGGCCACCCGGTGGAGCCTCGCCCCCGACCCGGGCCGATCCCCCTGCCGCCCGGAGGCCAGCAGCCCCAGGGCGCGCGCGACCAACGAGCCGCCGTAGGAAGGCACCGGGTTGGTGAGCACCGTGGCGTTCGCGTGCCGGAAGGTCAGGGGGGTGCGCTCGTTGACCTGGTAGTCGACGAGATCGGTGACCGTCAGGTTGCCCCCCTGCTCCTGGCTCTGCGCAGCGATGGCCGCCGCGAGCGACGGGTCGTGGAAGCCGTGCACGTCACCGTCGCCGATCGCATCCAGGAAGCGGGCCAGCTCCGGGTGGCGGACCACGTCATCATCCCCGAAGGCGCGATCCGTGGGCACGAACAGCGCACGGGCCTCGGGGGTGAGGGCGAAGATCGGTTCCAGCAACCGGACCACAGCCGCCTGGTCCGGGCCGAGCCGCACACCAGTCGCCGCCAGGTGGCGAGCCGGCGCGACGACCCGCTCCAGCGGCAGCCGACCGAGGTGCCGGTGGACGTGCAGGTACCCCGGCAGACAACCCGGGACGGCCACCGACCCGTGTCCGACGTGGAACACCTGATCGGCGCTGCCGAAGCGCACCGTCGCGGCGGTCAACTCCGGTGCCGGGGTTCCCTCGGGCTGGCCTCGTCCCGGGGGGTCGACGAAGAAGTCGAACACCACCGGAGGTCCCTGCACCGGTCGGGCGAGCAGGAAGCCACCGCCCCCGAGGCTCGACAGGCAGGGCTCGGCGACGGCCGCCGCGAACCCGGCGGCGACCGCGGCGTCGTAGGCGTTGCCGCCGTCCTCGAGCACCTCGATGGCCGCGTCGACCGTGGCCTGGTGGCCGGCGGCCACCACGGGCCCGCGACCACTCGGGGCGGGAGACTCAGTGCGCACGGCGGTACCACGCGACGGTGCGAGCCAGGCCCTCGGCCAGGGAGGTCGTGGCTTCCCAGCCGAGCTCACGGCGGGCCAGGCTGGTATCCGGGCAGCGGACCCCGGGGTCGTCCTCCGGCCGCTCGGCGCGGACGATGCCCGGGTGATGACCGACGGCGTCCATCACCGCCTCGGCGACGGCCAGCACGGTGACCTCGTGATCGCTCCCCAGGTTGATCGGCCCCGTGACCCCGCGCCGCAGGACGGCCAGCATCCCCGCGATCAGATCGTCGACGTAACACAGCGACCGGGTCTGGGCCCCGTCGCCGTGCACGGTCAGGGGCTGCCCGGCCAGCGCCTGCCCGATGAACGTGGGGACCGCACGCCCGTCGTCGGTGCGCATCCGCGGCCCGTAGGTGTTGAAGATCCTGACCACGTGGATCGGGATGCCGTGGGTGCGGTGATAGGCGAAGGTCAGCGCTTCAGCGAACCGCTTGGCCTCGTCGTACCCCCCGCGTGGCCCGATCGGATCGACGTTGCCCCGGTAGGACTCGGACTGGGGGTGGACATCGGGATCGCCGTACCCCTCCGAGGTGGAGAACAGCAGGAACCCGGCGCCGGCGTCCTTGGCCAGCCCGAGGGCGTTGTGGGTCCCGAGGGATCCGACCTTGAGCGTCTGTATCGGGAGCTTCAGGTAGTCGATCGGTGACGCCGGGGAGGCCGCGTGGAGTACCAGATCGACCGCGCCGTCGACGGTGATGTGCTCGGTGACATCGTGGCGCTGCAGGGTGAAGGCCGGGTCGTCGCGCAGGTGCGCGAGGTTCTCGATGCTGCCGGTCAGCAGGTTGTCGACGCCGACGACCTCGGCGCCGGCCGCGAGCAGCGCATCGGTGACGTGGGAGCCGAGGAAGCCGGCGGCACCCGTGACGACCACCCGAGTGTCGGCGAGCCACCTCGAGGTCACCGTCGTCTCCGTCCACGTCCCGGGAGCCTGCGCGCTCGAAGCGTAGGGCGTCGCGGGTCGCACCTGCGGACCGGGGCGAGGGGAGCAGCCTGGTCGCCGGTGGCCACGATCGCGTGGCCCCGGTCAGCTGCCGAGCAACACCGACCACGTCGAGGCCAGTGCCGTCACGTGCAGGATCGTCACCGCACCGAGCGGCACCAGGACGAGCAGCAGCGCCGGACGCACGCTCGAGCGACGTTCGGCGAGCCAGGTCAGCGCGATCACGAGCGCGGCCGACCACAGGGCCCGCAGCGCCAGACCTGGCCCGTCCCCGTAGAGCACCATCACCCGGGCCACCAGCGGGTTGCCCTCGGTCGCCAGGCCGATCGTCACCCAGACGTAGGTGGCCACGGAGTCGAACGTGACCATCGTGAGCAGCAGCAAGCGGACCGACGCGAGCTGGCGCCGCGGTAGGACGAACTCCCCGAGTTGCCAGACGACGACCATGGCCGTCAGCCAGCGGCGTCGGCGAGCCGGATCGGCAGCGACCCCTGCCCGCGTCCGGGCCCAGCGCCGCTGCACCCACGCGGGGCGGGTGTCCAGCAGCGCGTCGACGTCAAGCTTCACGTGTCGCTGCTCCTCGTGGCGTTCCCAGCTCCGGTGCACCGAGCACGCGGTGGGTTCGACGGTGGCGCCCGTGGGGACGGGGTCCAGCCACGGTCGGCGATGGCCTACCCTGCAGCCGGTCCGCGGCGGTCGAGGGCACGACGGGCCCGTAGCTCAGCCTGGCAGAGCGCTGCCCTTGCATGGCAGAAGTCGTCGGTTCGAATCCGATCGGGTCCACGCTCACCGGCCATCACCACCCGACAGCACGCACCCACACCCCTCCCCGTGGACGTGCTCATCGACGGTGCCGCGGGACTCGATCGCCGTCAGATCGATGACCAGTTCGGGTTCAGCGCGTCGTGCGGTCGCCTGGCCGCCCCCTGCGCGCGCACCACGCGTGGGCGGCAGCCGGCCGGCGTCGCCATCCGGCAGGACCACCGTGAGTCCGACGTCCTCCGGCGGCGCGTCGTCGGCGCTGGCGTCGCTGTGGCCAGGCACCGGTGAACGGGACGTGACGGCGCGGCTGATCCCGGCGACGGCGGCGAGCACCAGCGCCGCGATCGCCAGGGAGCGCACCTGCGGCGAGACCAGGCCGGACTCGACCGGCAGGATCGTCACGTTCGCCAGGGCGTGGAACACCGCAGCGGCGAGCACGGAGCCGCCGCGCCACACCACCCAGAACCACAGCACGCCCATCGACGCGACCACGAGCAGGACCGGCGCGCCGGCGGCGCGTGCCTGCTCGAGGTGACCCGGAAGGATGGTGAACACCACGGTCGACAGCCCGAACGCCACCCAGATCGCCATCGACGTCCGCATCCCCAGCCGGCGCGCGACGGCGATCACGAGGACGGGGAGCGCCAGCCGGTAGACGAGCTCCTCGACCGCCGAGCCGATCACGATCCCGGCGAGCTCACCCGGCCCCTGGCTCGCCCAGCCCAGCGGCAGCGACACGAACGCGACACCGGCGGCCACGAGCCACCAGATCGGTCCGAACCGCACCGGCGGCGTCGCCCGCGTCCACAGCAGACCGAGCGCGGCGGTGGCGGTGGCCAGCGACAACGGGACCGAGCCGAGCCG
>PWWI01000228.1 GCA_003561535.1 Nitriliruptoraceae bacterium | reverse complement strand
CGCAGCCACCTCGGCGGGCGTGGCATCGCGGTACTCCGGCCCGAAGGCGGTACCGGTTCGCGGGTCGACCGATCGGGTGACGACGGTCTCGGTCGGCGCTGCCATCGGGTCGCTCCTAGGCGTCGGGGGTCGGGGGGCGGTCGTGCTGGTCGTCGGGGGGCGGTCGTGCTGGTCGTCGGTGGGCGGACGCACCTCGTGGCCACCACCGGCCGGTGCTGCATCCTGCGTCGTGGCCAGCGCGGCCAGCCGGCGCAGGGGCACGGGCACGAGCACCGTCGGGGTGGACAGGGCGCCGAGGTCGCTCGGCGGCTCGCCGCGGTGGTGGGCCACCAGGGTGGCGACGGCGTCGCCGCACATGCGAGCCTGGCACATCCCCATGCCGCACCGGGTGGTCAGCTTCACCGAGCGCAGGTCCGCGGCCTCGAGGTCGACGATGGCCCGGCGGATCGTGGCGTGGTCGACCTCCTCGCACCGGCAGACGATCGTGTCGTCGCTCAGCCAGCCGACCCAGCCGTTCTGCCGGGCGTACATGCGGCCGAGCGCGGCGGCGAAGGCCTGCTGGCGGGCCCGGGCCCGGCGCTGCAGCCGGCCCCGCTCCTTCAGCGCAGCGGTGTCGATCGCGCCGAGCGCATGGGCGGCGGCCAGACCGGCCAGAGCCCCCTCAGCGGCCGCGCCGGGAGCGCCACTGACCCCGGTCAGCTCGCCGGCGGCGTACACCCCCGGCACCGAGGTGGCCTGGTGGGCGTCGACGATGACCGCCGGATCCCCCCACACCGGGTCGGGGGCGATCGCGCAGCCGAGCAGTGCCGCGAGCCCCACCTGGGGCACGAAGCCGAAGGACACCGCCGCGGCGTCCACGGCGAGTCGGCGGTCGTGGCCGGCCACCGGCGCCCAGTCGGGACCGAGCCGGCTGAGCGTCACCTCCTCGACCCGCCCGTCACCCCGGGCCGCGGTGACGGCGGTGCGGTCCACGACCGGCACGCGGTGCCTGAGCAGGCGCGCGGCGTAGCCGGCGCCCTCCACCAGCGTGGCGCGGTGCTGCCAGCCGACCGGCGCGTGCCGGGCGATGGCGGTCAGGGGCTGGGCCTCGGCCACCGCAGCGACCTCGGTGCCCACCTCGGCCAGCGCCGTCGCGACGGGCAGCAGGAAGGGCCCGGACCCGGCGACCACCATCCGCTCGCCCGCACGCACCCCCTGGCCCTTCAGCAGCGCCTGGGCGCCGCCGACGGTCAGCACGCCGGGCAGGTCCGAGCCGGGGAAGGGCAGCATCCGGTCGGTCGCGCCGGTCGCGAGGACGATGGTGGCGGCCCGCAGCGCCGGCCCGCCCGCCACCTCGGTGCCACCGGGTCCGGCCAGCTGGAGCACGAAGGGGGTGGGGCCGTCCTCGACGGTGGCGGCCCAGATGGTCGTCGTGCTGCGCAGGTCGATGGCTCGGGCGGCGAGGTGGTGGGTGAACGCCGCCACGACCGGGTCAGCCGACGACCCCGACGACCCCGACGACCCCGACGACCCCGACGGCCCCGACGAGCCCGACGCTCCCGACGAGCCCGACGGTCCCGACGACGGCGCGTCGCGGCCACGGTCGAGGCCCGGCGCCAGGGTGCGGTGGTACTGCCCACCCGCGGCGGGGTAGGTGTCCAGCACCGTGACGGGGACCGCGGCCTCGGCGAGCTGGACGGCTGCCGCCATCCCCGCCGGACCGGCCCCGACCACCACCACGGCCGTCGCCGAGGCGGGGTCAGGTGGCGCGGGGGACATCCTGCACCTCCACCTCGGCATCGGGGATCGCGGGGGTCAGGCAGGCGCGCTGGCTACCACGGCCGTCGACGGTGACCAGGCAGTCGAAGCAGGACCCGATCCCGCACAGCAGACCCCGGGGCGTGCCGGCGAACCGGGTGGTGCGCAGGCGCCGGATCCCGGCGGCCAGCAGGGCCGCCCCGATCGTCTCGCCGGGGTAGGCCGTGATCTGACGGCCGTCGAAGCGGAAGGTGAAGGCCGCACCACGGCTGGGACCGGCCGGAGGCGGGACCCGCAGACCGTCGGGAGGTGGACGTCGGGGACCGTCGGCAGCCGACTCACGCATCGACCGGCTCCGCGTCGGCCGCGGCCCGGTGGAGGCTCGCCCGGTCGGCGGCGAAGCGGGCCGGGTCCAGGGGCGGCGTGGTTGCGGTGACCAGGCTCGCGAGCAGGGCACCGGTGGCCGGTGCGAGCCCGATGCCGGCGCCCTCATGGCCGGTGGCGTGGAACAGCCCGGCCACCTCGCCGTCCTCGCCGATGATCGGCAGGTGGTCGGGCGAGTAGGGGCGGAACCCGAGGTAGGTCCGCAGCAGGTGGACGTCGGCGAGCACCGGGAACAGCTCCATGGCGCGGGCGGCCATCCTCGCCAGCAGGGGCAGGTTGCTGCGGCGATCCAGGCCGACGAGCTCCCGGCTGGAGCCGATCAGGATCGTGCCGGCACGGGTCCCCTCGATCACCGAGGAGATCGCGGCCGCGGTCGGGTCGGCGGCCCCGACGGTGCCGACGTAGTCCGCGTCGTAGACCTTGCGGTGCACGAGCAGCGGCAGGGGCTCGGTGACCAGGATCTGGCCCCGGCGCGGGGCGATCGGCAGGTCGGCGCCGGCCATCGCGGCCAGCTGCCGGCTCCACACCCCCGCGGCGTTGACGACCACCCCGGTGCTGATCGCACCGCGGCGGGTGACGACCCCGGTGACGCGACCGTCGCGCCCGCGGGTGATCCCGGTGACCGGCGTGTGGGGGTGCAGGCTCGCCCCCCGACCCCGGGCCCGTCGCAACACCGCTGCGGAGGCCTTCACCGGCTGGACCTGCTGGTCCTGGGGGTAGTGCATCGCACCGACCAGGCCCGGGGTGAGGTGGGGCTCGAGCTCCGCCGCCGCAGCCGCGTCGATCGGCTCGGCGACGACCCCGGCCGCGCGCTGCTGGACGGCCAGCGTGGTGATGGCATCGTGGCCGGCATCGGTCATGGCGACCATCAGACCGCCCTTGGCCTCGAGCTCGATGTCCGCAGCGGCGGCGTCGGCCGGCCCGGCGGTGGGCGCGACCGCCGCGGCCTGGAGCTCCTCGCCGAGCTCGGTCCACAACCGGTTGGACAGCAGGGCCAGCTCGAGCTCGGGGCCGAGCTCCTTGTCGGACACCAGGATGTTGCCCTCACCCGCCGCGGTCGTCCCGCCAGCCAGGCCGTGGCGCTCCACGATCGCCACGCGGAGCCCGGCGGCGCTGAGCGCGTCGGCGCAGCACGCACCGACGATGCCGCCGCCGATCACGACGGCGTCCGCGGTGGGCGGCGGGGTCTCTCTCACGCGGACGGCGAGGTGGGCGCGGGGCTGGACACGGAGGAGGAAACCGACGTGCTACCCGGCGCGGGGCACGCCACCACGTCGTCGCTGACCCCGCCGATCAGGAACCCGGCCGGGAAGGGGTCGGTCGGATCCAGCAGGTACTGGGCGGTGCCGGTGATCCAGGCCCGTCCCCGGATGGTGGGGATCACCGCCGGGATGCCGCCGACCTCGGTCTCGGCGACCAGCCGGCCCGTGAAGCGGCTGCCGATCAGCGACTCGTTCACGAAGGGGGTGCCGAGGTCGAGCTCCCCCCGGGCGTGCAGGACGGCGAGGTGGGCCGAGGTGCCGGTCCCACACGGCGAGCGGTCGATCCAGCCGGGGTGGATCACGGTGGCGCCACGACCGTCGGCGCCGTCGGTCGGCGGGCCGGTGAGGACCACGTGCCGGCAGGAGGCGATGTCGGGCTGCTCCGGGTGGACGGGACGGTGCTGGGCGTTGATCGCCGCCATGATCTCCAGCCCCGTGGCGATCAGCTCGGGAGCCCGCCCGGGGTCCGGGTCCAACCCGACATCGGCGGCGGGCAGGATCGCGTAGAAGTTGCCGCCGTAGGCCAGGTCGAAGGTGAGCGGACCGTGGCCGGGCACCTCCACGGTGAGGTCCAGCCCGACGACGAAGGACGGCACGTTGGTGATCGTGACCGCCTCGGCTCGGCCATCGGCCACCTCGACGTCGGCCCTGACCAGGCCCGCAGGGGTGTCGAGGTGGATGGTGGTGACCGGCTCGGCGACCTCGACCATGCCGGTCTCGACCAGCACGGTGCACACCCCGATGGTGCCGTGGCCGCACATCGCGAGGCACCCGGAGACCTCGATGAACAGCACGCCGACGTCGGCGTCCGGCCGGGTGGCCGGCTGCAGGATCGCGCCGGACATCGCACCGTGACCGCGCGGCTCGTACATCAGCAGGGTGCGTAGGGAGTCACGCTCGCGCTCGAAGGCGGTCTTGCGCTCCAGCATCGTCGCGCCGGGCAGGGTCCCGACCCCGCCGGTGATGACCCGGGTCGGCATCCCCTCGGTGTGGGAGTTGACGGCGTGGAGGACCCGGTCGGAGCGCATGTCAGGCGACCTCGAGGGCGCGCCGCAGCTGCGACTCGATCAGCTGGACCTCCCCGTCGGGGAGCGGGAGGCGAGGTGGTCGGGTGGGACCCATCGGCTGGCCGACCAGCGCCTGGGTGAGCTTGATGGCCTGCACGAACCGCGGGCCGGTGTCCCAGCGCAGCAGCGGCAGGATCTCGCGGTAGCGGGGCAGGGCCTCGGCGAGCTGGCCGGCCCGGCCGAGCTCGAACAGCTCCACGGTCAGCTGCGGCAGCGCGCCGGTGAACCCGCCGATCCAGCCGGTGGCGCCCAGTGCCGCGGACTCGAGCGCGAGGTCGTCGGCGCCGCACATGATCTCCAGCTCCGGGGCGACGTCGAGCAGTTCGCTGACCCGGCGCACGTCACCGGAGAACTCCTTGACCGCGACCACCTCGTCGATCCGTGCGAGCTCCGCGTACAGCTCCGGGAGCAGGTCGTGCTTGGTAGAGAAGGGGTTGTTGTAGGCCACGATCTTGAGCCCGGCGCGGGCGATGGCCGCGAAGTGGGCGATGATCTCCCGGTGCGTCGCGTTGTGGATCACCGGGGGCAGGGCCATGACACCGTCGGCGCCGACCTCTCGGGCGTGGCGGGCGTGGGCCAGGGACTGGTGCGAGCCCGGCGCCGAGACCCCCGGCACCACCTTGGCCCGGCCCGCCGCGACCTCGACGGCCGCCTCGACCACAGCGTGCCGCTCGTCGTCGGACAGGCTCTCGTACTCACCGAGGGAACCGCAGGGCACCAGGCCGGCGATGCCGTTGTCGATCAGCCAGGCACAGTGGGCGCGGTAGGTGTCGAGGTCCAGCGAGCCATCGCCGTGGAAAGGCGTGGTGGTGGCGACGTAGACGCCGGGGAAGTGAGCCATGAGTGGGTTCCTGGTGGGCAGGGCGGGGAGGCCCGCCGTGGGTGCCCCGCACCGTAGGAGCGCCGGCGGCCACCTGCCCTCGACTATCGTCGGAGAGATGGATCTGCACCTGCAGCGAACATCGGACCCATCCCCCCCCAGAGAGCAGCCCATGGACCCGGCAGCACGGGAACGCATCGTCACCCGACTCGCCGAGGAGATGGGCCTCCCCGTGGTGCTCGAGGACGCCGCGCAGCAGCCGATCGCCTACAGCCCGCACCACGACCTGACCGATGCGATCCGTCGGGAGACCATCCTCCGCCGTTCGACCAGCGAGGTCGTGGTCGACCACTTCCGTCCCTACCGGCTGCCCGAACGGGACCAGCCCTTCGTGATCCCCGGGGATGCCGCCCGCGACCTGCTCCCGCGGTTGTGCGTCCCCATCCGCCACCAGGAGGTCAACCTCGGCTACCTGTGGGTCCTGCTGCGCTCGATGGAGGTCACCGAGGCGCAGCTCGAGGCAGCGGGTGATGCCCGGACGTCGCTGCTGCGGTCCTTCCTCGCCGAGGACCGGATCCGCGAGTCGGAGACCGAGACGGTGCTGGACCTGGTCTCCGGCGATCCGGAGCGGGGGGTGACCGCCCTGACCGACGTGGAGGCCCGGGGCAGCTTCCCCACGGGCCGACGCTGCCGCGTGCTCGTCTGCGTCGGGCAGGCCTGGGAGTATCCCCCGGTGCGCACGGGCTTCTGGGGTGCCGGCTGGGCGCCGGCCGGTCAGGATCAGCTCCGCGCGGTGACCGAACGCGAGGGCATCGTCGTGTTCACCGCCGGCACGGACCACCTCGGTACCGCTCCGATCGTGGCCGCCCTGGCCCGGCTGCGCGCGGTGGCTCGTGAGGGCGAGCGGCTGGTCGTCGGCGTCGGCTCACTGGTGGGCGGTCCCACGCAGGCACCACGGGCCTACCGGCAGGCGCGGATGGCCGTCCGGGTCGCGCTGATCGAGCCCGACCTCCCGGTCGCGTCCTGGGACCGGCTCGGTACCTACCGGTACCTGACCCAGCTGCCTCGGGAGCTGCTCTCCGACGGTGTGGACGGGCGGGTGCAGCGCCTGGTCGAGGAGGCGCCGGAGCTGGCCGTCACGGCGGAGGCCTACGTCCACCAGGCAGGAGCCATCACGACGGTCGCGGAGGCGCTGCACATCCACCGCACCACCCTCTACTACCGCCTGCGGGCGATCGCCGGGTTCGGTCTGGATCTCGGCCGCGGGGAGGACCGGACCGTGGTCGACGTCGGGCTGCAGGCCCTGCGACTGCTGGGGAGCTGGCCGGCCCCGTGACCCGACGCGGCCCGGCCCCGTGACCCGACGCGGCCCGGCCCCGTGACCCGACGCGGCCCGGCCCCCGGGGGAAGGTCGGGGGCCGGGCGCGGATCACGGCCCGAACCGTCGCCGGGACGGTCGGCTCAGGCGGCCAGCTTGGCTGCGGTCTGTGCGAAGTGCTGTCCGTAGGCCAGGGCGATCTGACGCTCGTCCTCGGTCAGTCCCTCGCCGTCGCCGAGCTGGGTCGGGCCGTAGGGTCCGCCGCCGGTGCGCGACGAGCCCACCTCAGGCGCAACGCCGTAGCCGAGGGGGACGATGTTCATCCCGTGGTGGAAGGCGAAGGTGGACATCGACAGGATCGTCGACTCGTGGCCGCCGTGGATCGTGGCGGCGCCGGGGAAGAAGCCGGCCGCCTTGCCGACCAGCGCACCGCTCTGCCAGTGCGGACCGGTGGTGTCGAGGAAGGCCTGCAGCTGCGAGGTGGCGCTGCCGTACCGCGTGGGGGAGCCGAAGACGATGCCGTCGAAGCTGGGCAGCTCGTCGACGTCGGCCAGTGGGATGTCCTCCTGAGCCGAGATCGCCTCGCGCACCCCGTCGGAGGCCTTGACCTCGTCTGGCAGCAGCGGGTCGGTGACGCGGCGCAGGTGCACCTCGCCGCCGCCCTTCTCGACGCCTTCCGCGATCGCTCGGGCGAGCTCGTAGGTCGCGCCGTACATGCTGTAGTAGACGATGCCGATCTTCGCCGTCATTCATGACCTCCTCAGGTCGTGGGAACGTGGTCGCTCACGCCACAGTGACGTGCTGTTGGTTGCGCCTGCAACCTTCTTTCGGTCCCGGCCGGCGGCTGGGTGGGTTCCTGACACCGTCGAACGGCCACGGCCGCGGGGCGGCCATCCGGCCGTCGGTGGCCGGCTGCGTACCCCGATGCCACCACGCGGCGACAGCGGGGCGGACAGCCGGCCACCGACGGCCGGCGCAGCGCCCCGCCCGGCCACCGACGGCCGGCGCAGCGCCCCGCCCAGCCACCGACGGCCGGCGCAGCACGAACGCGCCACCGCGCCACCGCACCACCGCGCCACCGCACCGAGATCCGACCGCCGGCTAGTCCCGCCCGAGCCAGGCGCTGAACGGCTCACCCGTCAGCTGCTCGTAGGCCTGGACGTAGCGCGCCCGGGTCGCGGTGACCACCTCGGCGGGCAGTTCCGGCGCGGGCGGCCGCTTGTCCCACCCGGTCGAGGTCGCGAAGTCGCGCACGTACTGCTTGTCGAAGCTCGGCTGGGGGCCACCAGGGCGCCAGCCGTCCGCCGGCCAGTACCGCGACGAGTCGGGGGTGAGCACCTCGTCCGCCAGCACCACCTCGCCATCCAGCAGGCCGAACTCGAACTTCGTGTCGGCCAGGATGATGCCCCGCGTGGCGGCATGCGCGGCGCCGGCGGAGTACAGCGCCAACGCCCGGGACCGCAGTTCGTCGGCCAGTTCGCGACCGATGCGGTCGGCCATGACCGCGACCGAGACGTTCTCATCGTGCTCGCCGTGCTCGGCCTTGGTGGCCGGCGTGAAGATCGGCTCGGGGAGCGCCGAGGCCTCCTTCAGGCCTGGCGGCAGGGGCACGCCACAGACCTCACCGCTGCGCTGGTACTCGACCCAGCCGGAGCCGGCGAGGTAGCCGCGCACGACGCACTCGAAGGGGATGATCTCGACCCGGCGGCACAGCATCATGCGCCCGCGCAGCTCCGCCAAGGCCTCCTGTCCGAGGTGGGCGCGCAGATCGGCGGGTAGCGCCGCGACGGCGGTGGCGACGAGGTGGTGGGGCCCGAGCTCAGCCAGACGGCCGAACCAGAACGCCGACAACCCCGTCAGCACCCGACCCTTGTCGGGGATCGGGGTCGGATGCACGACGTCGTAGGTGGACACGCGGTCGCTAGCGACGAGGAGTAGGTGCTGGTCGTCGACCGCGTACAGGTCGCGGACCTTGCCCGCGGCCAGGTGCTCGAGCCCGTCGATGGTCACCACTACCCCACTGGTCGGCTCCGGCTGACCCACCGAGCCTAGGACACCCCTTCCGGCCGTAGGCTGCTCCGCGCGACCCCCGGGGAGGCGACATCCCGGCGGGATGAGCGGACGGGACCAGCCGGCGGTGCCGGACGTGGTGGCGACCAGGAGCGGCGACATGAGCGGGACGCACCGGCACGGGCACGGCCACGGCCACGGCCACGGCCACGAGCACGACGCACGCCACGAGCACGACGCACGCCACGAGCACGACGAGCACGAAGCCCACGACGCGCACGACAGCCTGGCGGCAACCCCCAGCGACCGCCGACGCGCCGCGGTGCTCACCGCCAGCGACGGGGTCTCCGCCGGCGAGCGTCGCGACCACTCGGGTCCCGCCGTGGTCGACCTGCTGGTCGAGGCCGGTTTCTCCGTGGCCTCCACCGAGGTGGTCCCCGACGACCGTGGCGTCATCGCCGCCGCCCTGCGCCGATTCGCCGACGACGGGGAGGTCGCGGTCATCGCGATCACCGGCGGCACCGGGTTCGGACCCCGCGACGTGACCCCGGAGGCGACGCTCGACGTCATCGACCGCGTCGCGCCGGGACTGGCGGAGGCGATGCGGACTGCCGGCCGGCAACACACCCCGATGGCCGACCTGTCCCGGGCGGTGTGCGGCATGCGTGGCCGCACCCTGATCGTCAACCTGCCCGGCAGCCCCAAGGGGGCCGCGGAGAGCCTCGCTGCGATCCTCGGTCTGCTCCCCCACGCGTTGGACCTGCTCGCGGGGGACACCGAGCACCGACCCGGTCCGCCGTCGGCGTGAACCCATCGAAGCAGCGGCCGGCCTCGACAGGCTCCGCTGTCGACGCGGAGCAGCACCGAGGCACCATCGTCGGCACGAGCCGGCACCGGCGTGGCACAGAGAAACGGTCCGCCGTCCGTCCGGTGGGCTCCCGACCACCGGACGGACGTGGACCTGTGTTCCGGCACCGGGCTCCCGACCAGTGCCGCTCCCTGCTCCCGTACACGGAGGAGATGGTGGACACCGTACGTTCGGACGACGAAGCTTGTGGAAGGACGTCACTGCAAGCGTTTCCGGTGCGCACTGGGCGCACGCTCTTGCGACCCTCACGCAACGACCACGACGGTCACGGTGGGTCGTCAGCCACCGATGTAGGACATCTCCACTCGGGGCCCCACCAGGCCACCGGCGGAACGCAGCTCGGAGGCCCGGTCGCTGCGCCCGCGCCACACCGCGGCCACGGCCGCCTCGAGCTCGGCATCGTTCGCTCCGCCGCGTAGCACCGCCCGCAGATCGTGTCCGCTGGCGGCGAAGAGGCAGGTGAACAGCTCGCCGATCGCCGACAGCCGCGCCCGAACGCAGGTGCGGCAGAAGGGCCGGGTCACGCTGGCGATCACCCCGACCTCGCCGCCGCCGTCGAGGTAGCGGTACCGCTCGGCGACCTCGCCCGGCCGGGTCGGCTCCACCGGTTCGAGAGCCCACGCACCCGCCAGCAGCCCCACCACCTCGGCGGCGGGCACGACCCGGGACCGGTCCCAGCCGTTGGTCGTGCCGACGTCCATGAACTCGATGAACCGGAGCACCACGCCGGCGTCGCGCGCCCACGCGGCCAAGGGCAGGAGCTTGTCCTCGTTGGCGCCACGCTGGACGACGGTGTTGACCTTGACACCGAGCCCGACCGCCTGGGCGGCGGCGATCCCGTCGAGCACGGAGGTGACGGGCAGAGGGGTGTCGCCCACCGCCTTGAACGTCGCGTCGTCGAGGGCGTCGAGACTGACGGTGACCCGGTCGAGCCCTGCGGCGGCCAGGGAGGCAGCGTGCTGGGGCAGGAGCGTGCCGTTGGTGGTGAGGGCCAGGTCCTCGATCGCAGGTGTGGCTCGCAGGAACGCCACCAGCTGCGGCAGGTCACGCCGGAGCAGCGGTTCACCACCGGTCAGACGCACCTTGCGGACCCCGAGCCGGGCGAACACGGCCACCAGCCGCCCGAGCTCCTCGAAGCTCAGCAGCTCGGCACGGGGCAGGAAGGCGTGGTCCTGGCCGAACAGCTCCCGGGGCATGCAGTACCCGCAGCGCAGGTTGCAGCGGTCGGTCACGGAGACACGCAGGTCGGTGACCGGCCGTCCCAGCCGGTCCTGCACCTCGCTCGCGGGCTCGCTGTCCACGGCGCGCACGGTACCGAGCAGGGCCGGCGACGGACGGCCGGTAGCCTCCCCCGTCGAGGTGACCTCATGGGGCCACGGAGCGACCGGAGAGCAGCCACGACCGGGGCGCGCTCGCCAGGATCCGTCAGGCGGCCGCTGCGAGCCCCTCGGTCTCCGAGTGGACAGGGACGACGCGATGCAGGTGCGGGTGTTCGGCGGGCTGACCGAGCAGGTCGGTGGCTCCCACATCGAGGTGGACCTCCCCGACGACGGGTCGGCCAACGTCGAGGGCCTGCGGCTCGCGATCGCATCGGCCTACCCGCACCTCGCACCGCTGCTCCAGCGGGTGAGCGTCGCCGTGGACCTCGAGGTGGCCCGGAGGCAGGATCCGATCCCCGCCGGCGCCGAGGTGGCGCTGCTGCCGCCGGTGGCCGGTGGGTCCGGTCACCCCGGTCACGGGGCCGAGATCCCCGTGGTCACCGGCCTCGTGACGCCGCCGATCGACGTCGAGGGCACGATCGAGCGGATCGCCGTCGACGCGGCCGGGGCCACCGCACTGTTCCTCGGCACCGTGCGCGATCACGCGCCGGATCTCGGTGAGGTCGTCCGGCTCCAGTACTCGGCCTACGAGCCGATGGCGGAACGTGAACTCGAGGCGATCGCCGGCGAGGGGTGCGACGCCCACCCGGAGGTGACCGGCCTCGCCCTGCTCCACGCGATCGGGGACCTGCCCGTCGGAGCCCATACCGTGCTGATCGCGTGCACGTCGGCGCACCGCGCCACGGCCTTCGCTGCCTGTCGGGAGGCGCTGGAGGCCGTCAAGGACCGCGTCCCGGTGTTCAAGCGTGAGATCGCCACCGATGGCACCGCCAGGTGGGTGGGCCTCGCCCCGCCGTCGGAGGCGGGCGACGCCACCGCCCCTCAGCCGTCCAGCTCCGGAGATCCCGCACCCGCCCGTCCAGAGGAGGATGCCCGATGACCGATCAACAGCAGCCGAACATCCGCGCCCTGCCGGCCAGCGAGGCCGCCGCCCGACTCGAGGAGCCCGATGCCCTCGTGCTGGACGTCCGCACGCCCGGCGAGTACGTCCAGGCTCACCTCCCCGGCGCGATCAACATCGACTTCTACGGCCCGACGCTGCGCCAGGAGCTCGAGGAGCTCGACCGCGACGCGCCGATGCTCCTGTACTGCCGGTCGGGGCAGCGCAGCGGCAACCTCCACGGGCTCCTCACCGAGCTGGGGTTCCGCGACGTGGTGGACGTCCACGGCGGCCTCATCGAGTGGGTGAACGCGGAGCTGCCCGTCGGCCGCTGACGAGATCGGCGCCGGCACGTCCGGCCGTGGACCGCGGTGGCCGACAGGTGGCGCGCCGGCTCACGCGGGCCGGTGCGCCCTGACGAGCAGGTCGATGGCGGTGCGCTGCTCCCCCTCCACCTCGGTCTCACGGGTCACCTCGCCGGCCCGTTCGAGGACCAGCCCGGTGCCCTCGATCGCCGCGGTGACCTCCTGAGCGGTAGGGAGCAGCTCCGGGTCCTGCGGCCCGCCGACGCCCTCGTCGAGGTTGCGGCGGGCGTGGGCGATGAGCAGGAAGGTGCCCCCCGGCGCGACCAACGCGGCCACCCGTCGCAGGACGTCGCGCTCGACCGCCCGGGGCAGGTGGAGGTAGGCGAGCAGGACGACGTCGGCGGGCGCCAGGTCCAGGGTCCCGGTCAGGTCCGCGAGGGTGAAGGTCACCGGGACCCGGCGGTGGGCCGCCAGCGCGCGGCCCTTGTCGATCGCGACCGGTGAGAACTCGACGGCCTCGACCTCGAACCCCTGCTCGGCGAGCCAGAGGGCGTTGCGGCCCTCGCCGGCTGCGAGGTCCAGGGCGCGACCGCGGGGATGGTCAGCGAGCTGCTCGGCGACGACGGCGTTGGGTCCGGCCGACCAGACGAGCTCACGCTCGCGGTAGCGCTCGTCCCAGCTGGCGGCATCCATGATCGGCTCCGGATCGGCGAGGTGGTGGGAGGCGGCTGACGGGGGCAGAGGGTGAGGTCCCTCGGGCGCGGGGCGCCGTCGGGGGCGTCGGAGGTGAGCTGCAACGACCGAGCCTGGGGTCAGGTGGCCGCCGGTGGCGGGCTCAACCGGATCGCCCCGTCGATCGCCCAGCGATCGCCGTCCAGGCGCAATCGGTAGGCGAAGGGGGCCGTGACCCGATCGGCGGTGGTCACCTCGACGCCCACCTCGACGGTGTCGGGGCCCCGCCGGGCGCATCGGGCGAGCTCCGCCGTCGCCTCCTGCAGCAGCAGCGGGTAGCCCACCTCGATCAGCGCTTGGAAGGCGTCGACATCGGTGCCGGACTGGAACGACGAGGTGGCGTGGGCGAGCGCCGACGAGAAGTCCCCCCGCGCGAAGTCGTCGAGCTGTGCGGCGATCGTGTCCTCGGCCGCCGCCGCGACCTCGGGGCCACAGTCGTCGGGCAGGGCCAGCAACTCGTCGGGGAGGCGGTTGTGCGGCCCGGCGCCTGGCTGCGACCCGGCGCCGTCCTCGGCGTCACTGGCCCCGGGGTCGCCAGCTTCGGGGTCGCCAGCTTCGGGGTCGCTGGCTACCTCGTCGTCGCCCACCCCCTCGTCGCCGGTGGCGGCATCGAAGGCATCGGGCTCGATGACCGGGTCGACACACGCGGCGGCGGTCAGGACGATGGCGACGACCATGGCGCGCCCAAGGGCGCGGGTGGCCGGAAGCGGGCGGGCTGAGGTGCGCATCATGACGGGTATCCGAAGCCGGTCACCCGGCGGACCGGGCAATGTCGACCGCGAGCGTGTCAGACACCCGAGGCGATGTCCGAGCGTCGGTGCAGTCCTTCGAAGGTGATCCGGTCGGCAGCCGCGTAGGCCCGTCGGCGGGCGTCGGCGACCTCGCCACCGAGCGCCGTGACGGCCAGCACGCGCCCCCCGGCCGTGACCAGCTGCCCGTCGTCCAGCCGCGTGCCGGCGTGGAACACCTCGACGTCATCGAGCCCCGCCAGCTCGTCGATCCCGTGGATCGGTACCCCGGTCGGGTAGCTGCCGGGGTAGCCGCCCGACGCCAGCACCACGGTCACGGCCGCGTCGTCGCGCCAGGCCACCTGCTGCTCGGCGACGCTGCCCGTGGCCGCGGCCCACAGCAGTTCGGCGAGGTCGCTGTCGATCCGGGGCAGGATCGCCTGGGTCTCCGGATCGCCGAAACGGGCGTTGAACTCCAGCAGCTTCGGCCCGGCCTCGGTGTCGACCAGGCCGGCGTACAGCAACCCGCGGTAGGGGGTCCCGCGGTCGGCGAGCTCCTCGAGGACCGGTCGGAACACCAGGTCGGCGAGGTGGTCGACGTCGCCGAGGGAGAAGCCGGGCACCGGGGTGTAGGCCCCCATCCCGCCGGTGTTCAGCCCCTCGTCACCGTCCAGGGCGCGCTTGTAGTCCTGGGCCGGCTCGAGCAGCACCACCTCGGTGCCATCACAGACCCCGAACACGCTGCGTTCCGGTCCGGCGAGGTACTCCTCGACCACGATGCGGCTGCCGGCACTGCCGAACACCCCCCGCAGCAGCGCGTCGTCGACGGCGTCGCTGGCCTCGGCGAGCTCGGTGCAGATCCTGACCCCCTTGCCCGCCGCCAGCCCGTCCGCCTTGACCACGTAGGGCGCACCGAAGCGCTCCAGCGCAGCGAGCGCCTCCGAACGGTCGCTGGTGGCCACCGAGCCGCCCGTGGGCGCACCGGCGGCCTCCATGATCTCCTTCGCGAAGGCCTTCGAGCCCTCGATCCGGGCCGCCGCGGCGGTCGGGCCGAAGGCGGCGATGCCCACCCGCTCCAGGGCGTCCACGACCCCGGCCACCAGCGGCGCCTCGGGCCCGACGACGACGAGGTCGACCGCGAGCTCCCGGGCGAGGGCGGTGACCGCGTCGGGGTCCGTCGCGTCGATGGCGTGGGTCGGCCCGAGCCTGGCGGTCCCGGGGTTGCCGGGTGCGGTGTGGACGACCGACACCGACGGCGAGCGGGCCAGGGCAGACGTCAGGGCGTGCTCCCGCCCCCCACCGCCGAGCACCAGTAGCTGCCGACCCATCCGTGACCTCCGCTGTTCGCGCTCGCGTCCCGTCAGCCGACCGGATCGCGCGATCGGCCGCACCACCCGGCAGGCTACTCGCCGCCCTGCGCGGACCGGTGAGCGGGAGGGGCCGCAGGGTGGGCGTGCCCGGCCGGCAGCGTCGGTTCGCCGGTAGCCTCGTCGGAGCAGGTCGCACGGGAGGAGCGGACCGTGAGCCAGCAGACCGAGCCAGGCACCACCACGACCGGGGCCGGCGACGACGGTCCCACGGTGGCCGGCGACAGCGCGGGCAAGGTGGCGTTCGTGCTCGGTGGCGGGGGGATCCACGGGGCCGCCGAGGTCGGCATGATCCGCGCGCTGCTGGAGCACGGGGTCCAGCCCGACCTGGTGCTGGGAACCTCCATCGGGGCGCTCAACGGCGCGATCCTGGCCTCCGGCCCCGACACCGCGCTCGAGCGGCTCTGCGAGCTGTGGACCAACGTCGACGCGAACAACCCGTTCGAGGCCTCCCTGCTGGAGCAGGCCAGCACCTTCGCGCGGACCCGGACCCACCTCCACGGCAACCACCGGCTACGACGGCTGATCCTGAAGGCGCTGCCGGTGCGGACCTTCGAGGAGCTGCCCGTTGCCTTCCAGTGCGTGGCCGCCAACATCGAGCGGGCCAGCGCCCGGTGGTTCGACTCCGGCCCCCTGGTCGAGGCGCTCCTGGCCTCCACCGCGGTCCCTGGCCTGCTACCCCCCGTCGAGGTGGACGGGGAGCACCACCTCGATGGCGGGCTGGTCGACTCGATCCCGGTGGGCCGGGCCGAGGCGCTGGGCGCGACGGTGATCCACGTGCTCCAGGTCGGCCGGGTGGAGCAGCCTCTGGTGGCCCCGAGCAAGCCGTGGGAGGTCGGGGTGGTCGCGTTCGAGATCGCGCGGCGCCACCGGTTCGTGGAGGAGATGGCGGCGGTCGGCGAGCACATCGAGGTCCACCTGCTGCCGACCGGCGACCCGATCGACCCGGGTGACGCCTCGCAGCTGCAGTACCGCAACACCTCCAACGTCACCCGGCGGATCGAGGCGGCCTACGAGGCCAGCAGCGCCTACCTCGCCGAGGCAGCGACGGGTGCGGAGATCGGCGCAGCCGGGGCGGCGGGAGCGGCGGCAGCAGCCGGCCGATCCTGAGCAACGGCCAGCGACGGCGTCCTCAGCCTCCGGGCACCAGCGGGACATCACGGCGCACCAGCGTCTGGGAACGCTTCGGTCCGATCGACACCCACGTGATCGGGGCCTGCGACTGCTCCTCGAGCAGGTCGATGAAGTCCCTGGCCTCGCGCGGCAGGTCCGCGTAGTGCTCCACCTCGGTGATGTCGCTGCCCCAGCCCGGGACCTCCTCGTAGACCGGCTCGGCGTGGTGGAAGATCGACTGGTGGGGTGGGAAGTTCTCGTACACCTGTCCGCCGTAGCGGTAGGCCGTTGCCACCTTCAGGGTCTCGAACTCGCTCAGGACGTCGACCTTGGTCAGGAACAGGTCCGTCAACCCGTTGATCCGGTTGGCGTAGCGGGCCAGCACCGCGTCGAACCAGCCGACCCGCCGGCGCCGCCCGGTGGTGGTGCCGTACTCGCCGCCGATGTCGGTCATGCGGTCACCGACCTCGTCGAACAGCTCCGTCGGGAAGGGCCCCGTCCCGACCCGGGTGATGTAGGCCTTCGTGATCCCGATGACCCGATCGACGTGCCGGGGCCCGAGGCCGGCCCCTGTCAACGCACCGCCGGCCACCGGGTTGGAGGACGTGACGAAGGGGTAGGTCCCGTGGTCGAGGTCGAGCAGCGTTCCCTGGGCACCTTCCAGGATGATGTGCTGGCCGCCCTCCAGCGAGGCGTGGATCATCTCGGTGGTGTCGGTGAGGAGCCCCTTGAGGCGGTCGGCGTAGCCGAGGTACTCCTCGGCGATCTCCTCGAGGTCCATCGGCAGTCGGTTGTAGATCTTGGTCAGCAGCTCGTTCTTGTGGTGGAGCGCCGCCTCGAGCTTCTGCCGGAAGATCTTCTCGTCGAACAGGTCCTGGAAGCGCAGCCCCACCCGTGACGCCTTGTCGGCGTAGGCCGGGCCGATACCCCGCTTGGTGGTCCCGAGGTTGGCCTTGCCGAGCCGCCGCTCGATCAGCAGATCCAGCTCACGGTGGTAGGGCATGATCAGGTGGGCGTTGCCCGACACCTTGACCCGGGCGAAGGCGTCCAGCCCGCGTGCCTCGAGCCCGTCGAGCTCCTCGAGCATCACCTTCGGGTCGATCACGACCCCGTCGGCGATCACCGGGGTGACGTGGGGGTAGAGGATCCCGCTGGGGATCAGGTGCAGCTTGAACACCTGGTCCCCGACGATGACGGTGTGACCGGCGTTGTTCCCGCCCTGGTAGCGGACGACGAGGTCGGTGGTGTCGGCCAGCAGGTCCGTGGCCTTGCCCTTGCCCTCGTCCCCCCACTGGGCCCCGACGATGATGGTCGCGGGCACGGCGTCGTCCTTGCCTGCCACCCGGCGCCCGGCTCCCGCGGTGGCGAGGAGGCAGGCGGTGGACGGGCGGCGTCGATCTACGGCGGAGCTGCTCGACGCTCCGGTGACTGCGTCGTCGCGGCCACCGTGAACGAACCCTCCCCACCGCGCGGCCGCGCGGCGGACCCCCGCTCGCGCGGCTCGTCCGGCCCGGCGCACCCGGCTCGGCGCACCCGGCCCGGCGTGAACGGCCCGGCACACCCGGCCCGGCGCGAACGGCCCGGCGCGAACGGCCCGGCACACCCGGACCGGCGCGAACGGCCCGGCGCGAGAAGCAGCCACTATCGGCTGGTTCTCACCACCCCGACCTTGCCGCGCCCGCCCACAGCCCCGATCGGCGCGAGAAGCAGCAACTATCGGCTGGTTCTCACCACCCCAGCCACAGCCCGGCCGCCGCAGGCCGAGCCAACGGCGAGAACCAGCGGGTATCCGCTGGTTCTCGTCGGCTTCGGCAGGAGCGGCCAGGAGCGGCCAGGGGGGAAGGAGCGGCCAGGCGGGGGAAGGCGTGGGAGAGGGCAGGTCGTGCGGCCGGAGGAGATCAGCGCTCGTCGGCGTGGGTCTCCACGTCCTCAGCACGCCGGTCATCGGCCTTGGACACCGAGGTGGCGACGAGCACGACGCCGAACAGCACCAGCAAGGCCGGGCCGATCCACCGCAGATCAGCGACTCCGAGGGTGATGGCGCCGGTCAGACCGATGATGGCCGCGGCGGTGAAGACCACGCCTGCGGTGAGCGAAACGAGGTCGAGGGGGTGGCGTTCCATGCTGGTCCTCCAGGTACTGGAGCCCGGGTGCAGGCGGTCGGGCAGGTGGTCGGGCGGGCGGTCGGGCAGGTGGTCGGGCGGGCGGTCGTTGCGTCCCTCGGCTGGTGGGCCGTCGAGGTGCTGGGGCGAGCCGTGTGAAGCGAGCTGGCGGTGGGAGGGGGTGGCGGCTCAGCCACCACGACCGACCGCGGCCGGGGCGGTGTCGACGCGGATGTCGCCGAGCCCGGCGTTCAGCTCGAGCTCGATGGCTCCCTGGGGGTCGTCCACCGTGACGGTCGTCTCGACATCACCGACGCCGAGGCCCCCGGCGCTGCGGGAGAGGATCTGGACCTGACCGATACCGACGCTGCCGGTCGCCTCGACGTCGACGTCGTCGGGGACGATGACGCGGATCTCTCCGGCGCCGACCGCGAGCTCGACCTCGATCGACTCACCGTCGAAGGGCAACTGGGTCAGGTCGAGCCGGATCGAGCCGGCGCCCAGCTCGTAGCGGGGCTGCAGTTCGTCGAACTCGACCGGGGTGAGCCGGAGCTCGCCGGCGGCCGCCGACTCGCTGGAGATGACCGGCATCGCGTCCACCCACGTCGCTCCAGGGACCTGGGCGAGCAGGACGAATGGCAGCAGGACCACGCCGAGCCAGATGAGGCTGCGACCACGGCCCATGACCGCACCGACGAGGAGCCCGAGACCGACGATGAGCAGGGCGGCCGCTAGCACCTGGCCCGCACTGACGGCCAGCACCCCAGCCAGACGCAAGGTCCACAGCACGCCGACGGTCACCAGGGTGAGGCCGACAGTGGCGCGTGCGAGCACACTGTCGGAGCGCTCGGGTGCCGGCGGTGGGCTCCAGTCCCCACCCTGGGTGGTGGAGTCGGCCGGCGGGGTAGGTGGGGTGGTCGAGTCGCCGTAGCCGGCGGGGTCGGAGACGGTGTTCATGGCAGGCTCCTGCGAGGGTCGGGATGCGGTGGCGGCGAAGGGAAGAGACGCGGCGGAAGGGCTGGACGCGGCGGAGGCGGCAGAGGTGGAGCCCGGAGCGGCGCCCGCAGAGGCGGAGGCGGCAGGGGCGGAGCCCGGAGCGGCGCCCGCTCGACCAGCGCTCGCAGCACCCGGCGTCGCGACATCCCCGCTCGCAGCGCCCGGCGTCGAGGTGCCGGCGGCGCGATCACCGGTCACCCACAGCGCCAGCCCGAAGGCGATCAACAGCAGCGGCGCGCCGATCGAGCCGAGCGAGACCCCGGGCAGCAGCCCGAACCGCAGCGGCGTGACGGCGAACAGCCACCAGGCCCCGACGACCAGCAGTCCGACCCCCAGCCAGAACGATGCCGGGCGACCACCCATCGCACCGGCGGAGCGGGGCGGGGTCGCCGGGCGCGGTGCACCGGGCTCGGCGGCGGGGATCAGCAGGGCGGCCGCGAGGTAGGCGATGAGTCCGAGCCCCTGGGTGACCAGGGTGGCGACCACGATCAGCAGCCGGACCAGGGCGACGTCCCACCCGAGGTGGTCGGCGAGACCGGCGGCCACACCGGCGAGGATGCGATCCTCCTGAGGCCGGCGCAGTGGCGGCCGAGCCGACGTCGGCTGACCCGTCGGCGGTGGGGGGACCTGCGAGGTGTCCACGACCTGCTCCTGGTGACCTTGGGGAGATGATGCGCGGCGGACCCGCACCGTGCACCACGAGCATGCGCGTCCCGGAGCGACGATGCGATAGGGGACCACCCTGGTGCGACCCTGAGACCGCCAGGGGTCGGCTCGGGCGGCCCCGACTGCCGTCTCCGGCCCGACTGTGCCACCATCTCTCACATGGCCAACGCCCCCGCCCCCACCTCGACGACCTCTCCGCCCCCGCCGCCCTCGGCTGCCGGGACGCCTGGAGTGGGCGCGGCGGCCCGCCGGCTGCGGCTCCAGCGCCTCCAGGAGGGCCGGGTCATCGCAGGGGTCGCGGCCGGGCTCGGCTGGCGGCTCGGGGTCGATCCCGTCCTGGTACGGATCGCCTTCGCCCTCCTGGCCTTCGCCGGCGGCGCCGGGCTGGTCCTCTACGGGGTGCTGTGGGTCACGATCCCCGCCGCGACGGACACGCCGCCACCTCGACGTCCGGCGACGGGACAGCAGGGGGTCGCGCTGGGGCTCATCGTGCTCGGGGTGCTCCTGCTCCTGCGGGCGTTCGGGATCTGGTTCGGTGACCAGGTGGTGGGACCGATCGTGCTGCTGGCGGCCGGGTCGGCGGTGCTGTGGACCCGAGCCGACACCGACGACCGGGCCGCCTGGTCACACCTGACCGGGCATGCGCCCGGGGACGCGCTGCGCCGCGCCGCGGCGGCCCCCACCTCGCCGATACGGATCGTCGTCGGGACGGCCCTGGTCGCGCTGGCGATCGCCGGGGCGCTGGCGACGACCGGTTCGCTCGATGACGCGCAGGACCTGATCATCGTGCTGCTGACCGCGCTGGCCGGCCTGGGGCTGCTGTTCGGCCCGTGGCTGTGGCGGTTGATCGACCAGCTGGGCGAGGAGCGACGCGAACGGGTCCGCCAGGAGGAGCGGGCGGAGCTGGCGGCCCACCTGCACGACTCCGTTCTCCAGACCCTCGCGCTGATCCAGCGCAGCAACGACGATCCCAAGCGGATGGTCGCGCTCGCACGTCGGCAGGAGCGTGAGCTGAGGACCTGGCTCTACGGTTCGTCGGCGACCGGCACCGCGATGACCCTGACCGAGGCGGTCGAGAGCATCACCGAGGAGGTCGAGGCCGTCCACGGCATCACCATCGAGACCGTCGTCGTCGGCGACTCGAGCCTGGACGACCACCTCTGGGCGCTGCTCGCCGCGATCCGGGAGGCCTGTGTCAACGCCGCCAAGCACAGCGGCACCGACCGCGCGGACGTGTTCGTCGAGGTGGAGGACGACCAGGTGGTGGCCTTCGTCCGCGACCGCGGCCGGGGCTTCGACCCCGAGCACGTCCCGACCGACCGTGTCGGCATCCGCGGCTCCATCATCGAACGCGTCGAGCGGCACGGCGGCCGCGGCGAGGTCCACACCTCACCAGGCGGGGGCACCGAGGTGGAGGTCGCCGTCCCCCGTCCGACCACCCCAGGAGGTCATCGATCGTGAGCCGCGCCATCCGGGTCTTCCTCGTCGACGACCACGCCCTGTTCCGGGCTGGCGTCACCGCCGAGCTCGGCGCCCACGTCACGCTCGTGGGCGACGCCGGCGACGTCGACACCGCCATCCAGGGCATCCGCGCCACGAAGCCCGACGTCGTCCTCCTCGACGTCCACATGCCGGGGGGTGGGGGCCGGGCGGTGCTCGAGGCGATCCGCGAGACCCACCCCGACGTGCGGTTCCTGGCGCTCAGCGTCTCCGACGCCGCCGAGGACGTCATCCGGGTGATCCGGGCGGGTGCCCGCGGCTACGTCACGAAGACGATCTCCTCCGAGGACCTGGTGCGCGCGATCGTGCGTGTGCACCAGGGCGACGCGGTGTTCAGCCCGAGGCTGGCCGGGTTCGTGCTGGACGCCTTCGCCGGCGAGCTCCCGCCCGGCGTGGACGGCTCCGACCCGGAGCTCGATCAGCTGACCACCCGAGAGAAGGAGGTGCTGCGCCACATCGCCCGTGGCTACACCTACCGCGAGGTGGCCGGCCGGCTGCACATCTCGGTCAAGACGGTCGAGACCCACGTGTCCGCCGTGCTGCGGAAGCTGCAGCTGTCCAACCGCCACGAGCTCACGGCGTGGGCGGCGGGCCGGGATCTGCTCTGAACCAGCCGAGCACCTCGCGGCGCCCGGGTCCGCTGCCCGCAACATCGACCTGCCCCGGCGCCGCGGCGACGAGACCGGCGAGGAGCTTGGGGGCCAGCAGCCCGGCCAGGACCAGCAGCGGGACCGTCCAGCTCCCGGTGCGATCGCGCAGCACCCCGATCGTGACCGGCCCCATCGCAGCGATGAGGTAACCGACGCCCTGGGCGAGCGACGACAGAGCGGCGGTGCCGGTCGGGGTGGCAGCCCGCAGACCGAGCAGCAGCAGCGCCAGGGGGAAGGCCCCCAGCCCGAGCCCCAGCAGGATCGTCCACAGCAGCGGCTGCGCCGCCGGCGCCAGCAGCAGGCCCGCGTACCCACCGGCTGACAGCAGGGCCAGACCGACGACGAACGCCCGCTGGTCGTCGGTGCGACCCGCGACCCGCGGCAGCAACAGCGCGACCGGACCTCCGACGATCATCGCGACCCCGAGCATGGCTCCGGCGCGCTCGGCGCCGACCCCGGCGTCACGGAGGATCGAGGGCAGCCACCCCATCACGACGTAGGCCTCCAGGCTCTGGATGCCGAAGAACACCGCCAGCGCCCAGCTCTGGAGCCGCCGGTGGACGGGTGTCACGGACCGCTGGCGGGAGCGGGGCGGCACCGGCGAAGGGTTGGACGCAGGATCCGAAGGCGGCCGGGACGCAGGATCCGACGCCGGCCTGGACGCCGGCCTGGACGCCGGATCCGACGCGGAGGACGACACCGACGGCGAGGTGGCGCCCGGGTCCTCGGCGGCGGCCGCGGGGCTCACCGGCCCGGCCCGCAGCGCGAGCACCCAGGGCAGGACCGCCAGGCCCGCCGGCAGCGCCCAGATCGCCAGCCCGGGCCGCCAGCCACCGAGCGTCGCTGCCAGCGGCACCGCCAGGGCGGCCGGCAGCCCGGTCCCCAGCGACAGGGCGATCGCGTACCAGCCGGTCATGGGCCCGACGCGATCGGGGAACCACGCACGGACCGCGACCGGCAGCAGCACGTTGCCGACCGCGATGCCGGACAGCACGACCAGGCTGGTGGTGAGCAGCCAAGTGCTGTCGACGACCGCGACCCGCAACAGCAGGCCGAACGCGATCGCAGCCGTGGCCAGGGTCAGCGCTCGGGTCAATCCGAGGCGACGGGCGATCAGGTTGGACAGCAGCGCGACCACCCCGAAGCTGACCACGGGCAGGCTGGTCAGGACCCCGGCCCTGAGCGCGCTCATCCCCAGCGCCGCCTGCGCCTCGGGGAGCAGCGCCCCGACGCTGGTGACGGCGGCACGCAGGTTCAGCGCGGCGCCGACTACGGCGAGGGTCACCCACGCGCTCGACAGGTCCGGGCGCGCGACCTGGGGGTCGGTCACCGGTGGACGTCCGGGTCCTGCTGACGGACGCGGGACCGCACGGTCACGATCGCGTCACCGGACAGGATCCCGGAGCGTCCGAGCAGGCGGCCGTGCTCCCAGTTGGACAGGCCCAGCTCCGGGGTCCCCAGGGCGTACTGCCCGTCGACCCAGCGAGTGAAGCCGTCTCCGACGTACGGGGCCTCGGCCCGGGCCCAGACCTGCTCGTGCTCAGCCGGGTCCTCGCTGATCAGCGACAGCACGAACCGCGGGGAGGCGTGGTTGTAGGTCTCGATGCCCTCGTCCAGGTCATCGAACAGGAACAGCGACAGCTCGGGAGAGCGCTCCCACTCCCACTCGATGCCCAGCTCCGCACGCACGATGGTCTCAGCGCGGGGCTCCTCGCTCAGCCCGTCGGCCCGGTGGATCGGTACGACGGTGTCGAACCAGCTGGGATCCACGGCCGCACGGTCGCGGTCCAGCACGTGCAGCTTCGCCTCGGTCCCGAGCTCCGTCGCCGCCAGGGTCAGCACCTCGAGGACGATGGGGACCAACTCGTCCGCGCGGGACCTGGCGATCCCGACGGTGTTGAGCGTGTTGCAGACCTTGCGGTCCAGGGAACGGTGGACGGCCGCCGCCAGCCTCGACGGGTCGGCGTGCTCGCTGGCCAGCAGCCACGCGCCGCCCGTGCCGTGGGCTGAGACGGCGTTGCCCGCCTGGTGTGCGACGGCGCTGAGCTGTTGGACGGCCGGGCCCGAGCCGCGAGCGACGGCCAGCGCCAGGCGCGGGTCGCTGAACAGCGCCCATCCCGCCGCGCGGGAGGGCGCGTCCACCAGCGCGGCCGAGCCGGCGGGCAGGCCGGCCTCCCGGAGCGCCGGGTCCAGCGCGTGGGCGACGATCGCCCGGGCGGTCCCGAGCGCATCCGAGCCGATCCGGAACACCACGGCGTTGCCCGTCCGCAGTACCCCGCAGGCGTCGGCGAAGACGTTGGGTCGCCCCTCGAACACGAACGCCACCACCCCGAGGCGGTCGGTGACCTGCTCCAGGGTCCAGCCCTCGTGCTGGTAGCTCGCGACGACGTGGCCCCGGACGCTGCCCGCGGCCGCCCAGCCGCGCAGCCCGTCGATCATCCCCGTCCGCATCCGACCATCCAGCACGAGTCGGGTCGTCGAGCGCCCCCGCGCCTCCGCGGCGGCGACATCCTCGGCGTTGGCCGCAGCGATGGGCGCGAACACCTCGTCGTCGGCGAGCCGCTCGGCGAAGGCGGTGTAGAAGGCATCGAGCTGAGCCTCGTCGACCTGGCCGAGCGACTCGAAGGCCGCAACGGCTGCGTCCACGGCGGCGGTGGCGGCGCGACGGTCGGCGGCGGGAACGTGCAGCAGGGCCCCGTCGGCCGGGACGGTCAGCAGGGCGTCGCCGGGGGCGAAGGCCGCCGCCAACTCGTCGGACACGGTGACGATCCGGTCACCGCCCACGAGGATGGGCATGCCGGCTTCGAGTCGGTCCAGTGGCGTCGGTTCCATGGCGCGCACGCTACGAGACCCACCCCTCCGCCGCCACCCGACCGTGAAGCTCCCCGCCGACGGTCATCCCGCGATCGGGAGCGTCTCCGCACGCACGCGAGCGATGGGCGCACGAACGGAGCGTCACCCACCGACCACCATCAGGCATCCTGGACAGGAACTGAACAGGAGGTTGGAACCCCCGGGTTCCCGGGCCGTCCAGCCCGGCCCCTGGCCGCGAAGGACCGCCAGAACGATCGCCAGAATGACCCGATCTCCCCCTAGGCCCGTGCCCCGGCCGCCTCGCCCACCGGCGAGCGACCACCACCGCCCCACCCGTCGACGAACGGATCCGTCCCGATGGCAGATGCCCGCGCCGTGCTCCGCATCGGGGAGGTGTCGCGCCGTACCGGCGTGGCCGTCCCGACGCTGCGCGCGTGGGAACGTCGGTACGGCCTGCTGTCGCCAGCGCGCACCGAGGGTGGCCACCGCCTCTACAGCGAGGACGACATCACCCGGGTGCGGGGCATGCAACGGCTGCTCGACCAGGGTTGGTCGGCGGCAGCCGCCGCCCGCGAGGTGCTCCGCGAACCGGCCACCGTCACCACCCTGCGGCCCGTGGAAGGGACCGGGCAGGCTTCCGGCGACCTGGTGGCCCGACTCGAGTCGGCCATCGACACCTTCGACGGGGCCAGCACCGATGCCGCCATGGACGACGTCTTCGCCCGGTTCGACGTTCCCCGCGCGCTCGACGAGGTGATCCTCCCCGTCCTGCGCCGGGTCGGCGACGGCTGGCAGGAAGACCCGCGGGTGATCGCCCGCGAGCACTTCGCGACCAACACCCTGCGCCCGCGGCTCCAACGGCTGCTGCGCTCCCCTGTGCGCACGGACGCGCGCAGCTGTCTGGCGGCCGCCCCCGAGGGCGAGGACCACGACCTCGGGGTGCTGGCCTCAGCGGTGGTCGCCGCCGACGCCGGGTGGCGGGTCCACTACCTCGGTGCCCGGATGCCGACGGCCGCCATGGAACGCAGCGCCATGGTGCTGGAGCCCGACATCGTCCTCATCGGCTCGATCTTCCGCTCCCACGCGCAGCAGTTCCTCGCCGAGTCACCGAGCTTCGGCCGGTCCGCGGTCGTCCTGGGTGGCCCGGGCTTCGCTCCCGGAGACGCCGCTGCCATCGCCGGCGCGGTCGTCCACGAGGGGCCGATCGCGGGGCTCGCGGACACGCTCGAGCGGGCGCTCGCCATCCGCAGGGGCGCCCTCGGCTGAACCCCTCCGCCGGGTCAGCGTGTGATGCGGAACCGGATGCGCACTTGCGTGTGGTACTCGCTGATCACGCCGTCATCGACCACCGCAGAGCTCTCGAGCACGTCGAAACCCTCCACGTTGCGCAAGGTCTTGGTCGCCTCGTCGAGCGCCTTGTGCGCCGCGTCACGCCAGGACTCGGTCGACACGCCCACCAGGTCGATCGTCTTGATCACCGCCACTGCATACCCTCCGGCCGAGCCCGAGCGTAGGCGCATCCGCAGGCCGGTGGAGGGGGAAGGTTGCTACCAGGTCGCTCAACCGCTCAACGTAGGTACATGATGATCGACATCCCGATGATCATGCCGACACCGGCGAGCACCGCGGCCGGCATCCCGTAGCGGCTGCCCTTGACGTGGCCGATCAGCCCCAGGGCCATCCCGACCGGCCCGAACACCGGCGCCATCCCGGTCACGACGGCGGCCACGGCGCACACCGCCCCGAGCCCCGCGAAGGTGGTGGCGAACCGCGGCGAGGTCTGGATCGGGGCGAAGGGGTCACGCTCCTCGGTCCGGCTCACGGTGGGCGTCTCCGATGCGGGTCACGGTGGGCGACGGGCTCCGGATCGTACCGGCCGGCCCGCTAGCGTCGGCGCCCCGCGGCGCGGCGCAGAACTCGTAGGAGGCAACCGGTGGGCAGGCTCAGCATGACCACGGCGGAACAGGATGCGTTCCTGGCCGAGGAGCGCGTCCTGCGCCTCGCGACCCTCGATGACGACGGCTGGCCGGTGGTCGTCCCGGTCTGGTTCGTCTGGCACGACGGCGCGTTCTGGATCTGGAACCTGACCCGCGCCAAGCGCACGGCCCGGTTGGAGGCGGGCACCCGGACGGCCTTCGTCGTCGACGGCGGCGAGCAGTACGTCGAGCTGCGCGGCATCTCCGGCCGGCTCGACTACGCCTTCGTCCCCGACGACGAGGTCCCGTTGGAGGTGCGTCGCGGCTTCTCGCTGAAGTACTTCGACACCGACCACCCACTGGAACCGGCCGATCACCATCGGTGGCTGAGGATGGTGCCCACCGGCACCGCCAGCTGGGACTTCCGCAAGCAGTACGGCGAGGCAGCAGGCAGCTCCGCGGACTGAGGGGCTCCTCCCCACCGGCTCAACGCCGGCGGCGGATCCGCACCGGGCCACGGAACGTCGAGGGGTCGACCACCCGGCCGCGTTGGGTCAGCTCCACCTCGCCGGCGGCGACCAGCCGACGGGCGGCGCGACGGGCCGGCTCCATCAGTGCCCGCCATGCGTCGTCGCCCTCCTCGGGATCGACCGCGCGGGCGACGGTGGGATCGACCGCGCGGGCGACGGTGGGGTCGACCGCGCGGGCGACGGTGGGGTCGACCGCAGGGGCGATCGCGCGCGCCACCTCCGAGGGGCAGATCGTCGCCCCGGCTGCGCGCCCGGCCAGCAGCTCGAGGATGGCGGCCTCCAGTGCGCGGTCGACCGGACGCACCTTCCGCCACCGACACGCCTCGGAGCAGTAGCGCACCTGCTCCCAGTCCCGGGCCCAGGCCTTGCGCCACGCGAAGGCGCGCCCGCAGCTGGCGCAGATCCGGTCCTCGTGGACGCTCATGTGGGAGCTTCGCAGCCGCGACCGATCCGGCTGCCCGATCCGGCTGCCCGATCCGGCCGCCCGATCCGGCTGCCCGATCCGGCTGACCGGCCGGGGACCGTCAGGCGGTCAGCACCCGCAGCGCGGAACGGGCGGCGTGGTAGCCGGCCATGCCGTGCACCCCTCCGCCCGGCGGGGTGGACGAGGAGCACAGGTACACCCCCGGCACCCCCGTCGCGTAGGGGTCGGTGGACCACCGCGGCCGGCCGAGGAGCTGGCTCGGCAGGTTGGCCCCACCACCGATGTCGCCGCCGTGCAGGT
>PWWI01000122.1 GCA_003561535.1 Nitriliruptoraceae bacterium | reverse complement strand
TCGGGCACTTCACGTCGAGCACGTCGGGCAGGTAGGGGCACTCGAGGTAGTTGCAGGACCGCGCACCCTCGTCGGTGGCGAAGTCGTAGCCGCAGTCCTCGCACTGCTGGAAGGTCGGTGGGGGCTTCGGTCGGCGTCGTCGTCCAAGCATCCGGGGCTCCTGGCGGCGTGTGCGGTGTCCAGTGCGGTGTCCAGACCTCCTCCAGCCTGCCGGTGGTGGGCCGCGCGGCGCAGGGCTGTGTGGCCTCAGCCGTCGGGGACCCAGGACCCGTCCGCGACCGGGGGTGAGGCTGGTGGACCGTGGGTTCCCGGGACCACCGCCCGTAGCGACGAGCCCCCATGACGTGGCAATCTAGGCGCCCGGTACCCACAGGTGCCCGAACCCGAGAACCGATGGAAGGCTGCAGCATGAACGATGGACGTCGACCGGGTGCGGGACAGATCGTGGTCGGTATCGACGGCTCGTCGGCCGCCTTCGAGGCGTTGACGTGGGCCTATCGCCAGGCGGTCCGCACCGGGGAAGGGCTGCACCTGGTCACCACCTACGAGTTGGACAGCTCCCACAGCCCCTACTCGCCCTCCTACGCCTACGCCCCTGACGGTCGGACCGCCGCGCACCTGACCGAAGCGGAGTCCCAGTGGCGGGAGGAACGTCACCTCGCCGCCCAGGAGCGAGCGGAACGGATGGTGCGCGACGTGCTGACGGCGGTCCGCGCCGCCGAGGAGGGCGACCCGGACGTGACCCAGGAGGTCGTCGCCGGAGCCCGTCCTGCCGAGATCCTGGTCGAACGGTCGCAGCACGCCTCCCTGCTCGTGGTGGGTTCCCGCGGGCGCGGGGGCTTCCGCGGGCTGCTGCTCGGCTCGGTCTCCCAGCAGTGTGTCCACCACGCCGGGTGTCCCGTGGTGGTCGTCCGGGCCGGGAGCGGTGACCGGCCAGGGTGACCCGATCGACGTGACCGGTGAGCGCCACGGCCGGTCCTCGCCGAGGCCGAGGTCGTCGAGGCCAGGTCGTCGAGGCCAGGTCGGCCGAGGCAACCTGGAGTGGACCGTGTCCCCGAGGCGTGGCACGATGGGTCCGCGCGGAGGTGGGCTCATGGCAGTCACGATCAAGGACATCCTCAACGACAAGGGAGCCGAGGTCGAGACGCTCGGGTCGACCGCGGTGGTCGGCGAGGTCGCCGCGCTGCTGCGGTCCAAGGGCATCGGCGCGGTCGTCGTGGTCGATGACGCCGATGACGTCGTCGGGCTCATCTCGGAGCGGGATGTCGTCCACGCGCTCGCGGAGCAGGGTGACCAGGTGCTGCTCCCCCCGGTCGTCGAGGTCATGAGCCGCGACACCCCGACCTGTACCCGGGCCGCCCGGGTGGACGACGTGGCCGCACTGATGACCCGGGGCCGGCACCGGCACGTCCCCGTGGTCGAGGACGATCGGCTCGTCGGCATCGTCTCCGTCGGTGACGTGGTGCGGTCCCGGATGGACGCGCTGACCGAGACCGCGGACCAGCTCCGGGCCTACGTCTCCCGGGGCTACTGAGCCGGGTCCGGGGCCTCGGCAGGGACCGTGACCGCCAGCGGGGCGGGTCAGGGCCGTGCGGCCCCGGGAACTGAGGACTTTCCCCACCGTTGCGGTCGTCGAACGATGTCGACCCTGGGATGGTCCGGAGGTGTGCCCGTGCACGGTGTGCTCGATCCTGGCTGGCTCGACCGCCGGCTGCGGCTGCTGCTGCTCATCGCCGTCGCCCTGACGCTGGTCGTGGTCCCCGTCCTCGGGGCGGGTCCCGCGGTGGCCACCGACGACGCCGACACCGTCACCGCCCAGCCGGTGGCCGATGACATCGCCAGCGCTCTCGGCGACGACGGGCGGGTCGAGCTGCTGTACTTCGGATCCGTCACCTGCCCCTTCTGCCAGCGCATGGAGGCCTACCTCCGGGATCTGGAGGCTTCCTACGCACCGACGCTGGACGTGGTCAAGCACGAGGTGTCCCGCGACACCGGCGCCCGTGACCGCTGGGAGGCGGAGCTGCTCTCGCGCGGCCACCAACCGGCAGGTGTGCCCACCACCATCCTCGGCGACCGGGTCTGGATCGGCTTCGACGACCGGGTGGCGGTGGAGGTGACGGATGCGGTGGCCAGCCTGGTCGCCGTGGCCAGCTCCGGTGAGCCCGACGGCGACGACGACCCGGCCGAGGCCGAGACGGCGGCCAGCGCCAACCCGGTCGACCCGGTCGAGCCCGACGAGACCACCATCTCGATCCCGGTGATCGGCGAGGTGGAGCTCGCGGGCCGCTCAGCGATCGGGATCACGGCGCTGATCGCCTTCGTCGACGGCTTCAACCCCTGCTCCCTGTGGGTGCTCGCGATCCTGCTCGCCATGGTCCTCAACGCCGGTGCGACGCGGGCACGGGTGATGGCGGTCGGTGTCACCTTCCTGACCGTCACCGGCTTGATCTACGGGGCCTTCATCGTCGGGGTGTTCACCGTCGTCGACCTGCTGGCCGGCATCGCCGTGATCGGTTGGGTCGTCGGCACGATCGCGCTGCTCATCGGCGCGGTCAACATCAAGGATTACTTCGCCTACAAGCAGGGCCTGTCCTTCACGATCCCCGACCGGTACAAGCCGCGTATCTACCGCGGCGGACGGGCGATCCGCGACCACGAGCGACCGCTCCCGGCGGTCCTGGCCACCACCGTGGTCCTGGCCGCGGGCGTCGCCATCATCGAACTCCCCTGCACGATGGGCTTCCCCGTGATCTGGACCGGGCTGCTCCAGACGATGGGGGTCGCTCGGGGCACCGAGTTCGCCGGGCTGCTGGGCCTCTACCTGCTGATCTACGTCGGGCTGGAGCTGGTGCTGTTCAGCATCGTGGTGGTCACCATGCAGGTCGCCCGCCTGGAGGAGAAGCATGGCAGGGCGCTGAAGCTCGTGGGTGGGTCGCTGATGGTCGTGCTCGGCGTGGCCATGATCTGGTTCCAGAACCTGCTCGACGACCTGACCGGGCTGCTGATCCTGACCCTGGCCGCCGTCGGGCTCGCGGGCGTGCTGGTGCTCATCAACCGGGTGTTCGGCGGCAGCGGCGGTGACGGCGGTCACGGCGACGACGGGTCGGGGCGAGGCCAGCCCGAGACCCCGACCAGTCGGAGCGCGAGCTCCGGCCGCGGCTGAGTCGCGCGGGCCCGGCCATCACCGGCCATCACCAGCCGTCCTGGTGCCCCCACGCCTCTCGTCGCAGCAGCCACAGGTTCGGCAGGGTCGACCCGCCCCTGAGCTCGACGACGGTCACGAACCCGAAGCGGGCGTACAGGCCGAGGTTGACCGGATCGGTCGTCTCCAGCCACACGGCCACGCCGTCCTCGTCGCAGCGGTGCAGCACGTGCTCGAGGAGTTGGCGTGCCAGGCCCCGGCCCCGCAGCGCCGGATCGGTCGCCAGCAGCGCCAGGTAGGCGCAGGGCGGCGCTTCGGCGCGCCGCAGCGCCCGGCGGCGTCCCAGGAGCAGTCGCGTCAGCGCACCCGCGTCGCGGCTGAAGGTCCGGGTCAGGCGCACCGTCGCCGGGACCGCGGCCCGGGCCTGCAGGAGCAGGTCGCCGGCGAAGCGCAGCTGGGCGCCGAGCGACCGCGGGGCGGTCCCCGGTGGATGCCAGATCGCCACGCCGCCCAGCTGGCCCTCCCCCTCGATGCCGTAGCTGGCCGCGTACGGCAGCGCGGCCCGCACGTCCCGGCGCAGTTGAGCCTGCGCGTACCGCTGGGCGGCCACGGCGTCGGGGAAGGCGGCGGTCAGGACCGGATCGTGGGCGAAGGCGCGCGCCAGCAGGGTGGCCGCACGATCGAGGTCCCCAGGCCCGAGGAGCCGCACCGAGCCGCGACGCAGCCCGCCGCCGGGCGGGGATCCCGCACGATCCGCCGGGCTCGTCACCACCGCGTCACTCCCTCGGTCCCCGGCTCAGCTCGGGGCGGCACCGGCCTTCACCCGCTTGGCTGCCCGCGCCCGCAGCGCGGGATCGAGCTCCACCTTGCGCAGCCGGACGCTCGCGGGGGTGACCTCCACGGCCTCGTCCTCGCGGATGAACTCCAGGGCCTGATCGAGCGACAGCAGCCGGGGCGGCGCGAGACGGACCAGCTCGTCACCCGTCGCCGAGCGGACGTTGGAGAGCTTCTTCTCCTTGGCCGGGTTGACGTCCATGTCCTCCGACCGGGCGTTCTCGCCCACGATCATGCCGGCGTACACCTCGGCGCCGGGAGAGATGAACATCTGCCCCCGCTCCTGGAGGTTCAGCAGCGCGAACTGGGTGGCCTGGCCCTGCCGGTCCGCGACCAGCGACCCGTTCGGGCGCGTGCGTAGCTCGCCCTGCCAGGGCTCGTAGCCGTCGAAGACGTGGTGCAGGATGCCGGTGCCGCGGGTCTCGGTCAGGAACTCGGTCCGGAAGCCGATCAGGCCGCGGGCGGGGACGCGGTACTCGAGGCGGACCCAGCCCGTGCCGTGGTTGACCATCTGCTGCATCCGGCCCTTGCGGAGCCCTAGCAGCTGGCTCACGACCCCGACGTACTCCTCGGGGACGTCGATGGAGAGGTGCTCGAAGGGCTCGTGGACCTGCCCGTCCACCTCGCGCGTCACGACTCGGGGCTTGCCGACGGTCAGCTCGAACCCCTCGCGGCGCATGGTCTCGACCAGGATGGCCAGCTGCAGCTCACCACGGCCCTGGACCTCCCAGGTGTCGGGGCGTTCGGTCGGCAGGACCTTGAGCGACACGTTGCCGACCAGTTCCTGCTGCAGGCGTGCCTGGATCAGCCGGGCGGTCAGCTGCTTGCCTTCCCGGCCGGCCAGCGGCGAGGTGTTGACCCCGACGGTCATCCCGAGGCTCGGCTCGTCGACGGTCAGGCGGGGGAGCGGGCGCGGGGTGTCGAGGTCGGCGAGGGTGTCGCCGATGGTGACCTCGTCGATGCCAGCGACGGCGATCAGGTCACCAGGGCCCGCCTCGTCGGCCTGCACGCGGTCCAGTGCCTCGGTGAGGTACAGCTCGGAGAGCTTGACCCGTTCCACCTCGCCGTTCTCACGACACCAGGCCACGGTGTCGCCCCGGCGGACGTGACCGTTCTGGATCCGGCACAGGGCGAGGCGGCCGAGGTAGGGGGAGGAGTCGAGGTTGGTGACCAGCGCCTGGAAGGGGTGGTCGGGGTCGTGGGTCGGTGCCGGGACGTGGGTCATGATCGTCTCGAACAGCGGCCCCAGATCGGTCCCGGGTCGGTCGAGGTCGCGGGTCGCGGTGCCGGCCCGAGCGTTGGTGTAGAGCACCGGCAGGTCGATCTGGGCGTCGTCGGCACCCAGGTCGATCAGCAGATCGAAGGCCT
This sequence comes from Nitriliruptoraceae bacterium, assembly GCA_003561535.1. Classification (GTDB taxonomy): domain Bacteria; phylum Actinomycetota; class Nitriliruptoria; order Nitriliruptorales; family Nitriliruptoraceae; genus T1Sed10-7. Next base: position 3,739 of record PWWI01000122.1, on the reverse strand, counting down.
CGTCCAGCACCTCGGCGATCCGAGCATCGGGGCGGTCGATCTTGTTCACCACGATCAGGACGGGCAGGTTGGACTCCAGCGCTTTGCGCAGGACGAACCGGGTCTGCGGCAGCGGTCCCTCGCTCGCATCGACGAGCAGGAGGGCGGCGTCGACCATCGCGAGCGCCCGCTCCACCTCGCCGCCGAAGTCGGCGTGGCCGGGCGTGTCCACCACGTTGACGGTCACCGTGGAGCCGTCGGGCTGTGGGACGACCACCGCGGTGTTCTTGGCGAGGATCGTGATGCCGCGCTCGCGCTCGAGGTCGCCGGAGTCCATCACCCGTTCGTCGACGTCCTGGTTGGCGCGGAACGCCCCGGACTGCCACAGCATGGCATCGACCAGTGTGGTCTTGCCGTGGTCGACGTGGGCGATGATGGCGACGTTGCGCAGGTCCGAGCGGACCGCCGTCGTGGGAGAGGGCACGAGGACACCGAGGTGGTGGGAAGGGGCGGGAGGAGACACGAGCGTACCCCCGCGGGGTCGTCAGCCGGCCGCGGCTGGCCGAGTTGCTGCCCCACCACCCCCGCCGTGGTGGTCGCGGTGGAGGTGGCCGGCCGCGGTCGGCCGTGATCCCGCCCCGCCCGCCCGCGCCCCGCCCGCCGGCGCCCCGCCCGCCCGCGCCCCGCCCGCCCGCGCCCCGCCCGTCCGCGTGCCGCTCCGCCCGTCCGCGTCGCGCCGGGCTCAGGCCGACGGCGCCTCGTCGGCTGCTGCGCGGGCCTCGTCGATGGCGCGCTGGGTCAGGCGGGGGGACACGGTGGCCAGCAGCAGCAGGTGCACCACCACGGCCGCGGCGAAGGGTGCCCGTAGGCCGATGTCGCGTGAGACCGTGGTCTCCAGCCACGCGACCAGCCCCCCGCCGAGCAGGGGGCCGATCGGCATCATCCCCCAGCCGAAGAAGCGGTAGACGCTGTTGACCCGCCCGAGCAGCCCGTCGGGGATCAGGACCTGCCGCACCGACACGGTCACCACGTTCCATGTGACCGCGGTGAAGGAGTAGGCGGCGAAAGCGGCCGCGGCCACGCTCGGCCGGGAGGTCAGGGCGATGGCGGCGCTGCCGAGGATGGGTACCACCACGGCCAGCAGCAGCGATCGGCCGCTGCCGAGGCGGGCGGTCAACGACGGTGCGAGCACGCTGCCGAGCAGCCCACCGAGGCTGCCGGTGGCCAGCAGGAGCCCGAAGCCGAGCCCGTCGAGGACCAGGATCTCCTGCGCGAACAGCACGAAGGTCGCCATCATCGCGGCCCCGACACCGTTCATCAGCCCGAGCGCGATGGCCAGGGTCCGCAGCAGCCGGTGCCGCCACAGCCATCGCAGCCCCTCCGCGATCTGGGCGCGCATGCTCGGCCGGTCCGCGGCTGGCTGCTCAGGCGTGCGGAAGGAGCCCGGGAGCGAGAAGATCAGGGCCGCGGAGACCGCGGCGGTGACGGCGTCGATGGCGAAGGGCAGGGACAGCGAGACGCCGACGATGGCGCCGGCGATGGGGCGCGCGACGAAGTCGGCGATCACCATCTGGGCGCCCATGAGGTTGCCGTTGGCGCGCTCGAGCCGGTCCCGCGTGACCAGGGACGGCAGTAGGGCCTGGGAGGTGTTGTCGAACACCACCTCGCACATGCCGAGCCCGAAGGCGGCGAGGTAGAGGAGCGGCAGCGTCGCGACGTCCAGCGCGACGGCCGCGGTCACGCTGGCCGCGATGAGCGCCCGCAGTCCGTTGGCCGTCACCATCAGGACCCGCCGGTCGAAGCGGTCCGACCACGCGCCGGCCTGCAGGCTGAACACCAACCAGGGCAGCCGCGTGGCCAGGGCGACGCCGGCGATCGCCAGGGGATCGCGGGTCAGCAGCGAGGCCAGCCACGGCAGGGCCAGGGAGACCAGGCCGTCGCCGAGGTTCGAGCTCGCGACCGCGCCCCACAGGCGCCAGTAGCGGCCGTCGAGGCCGGCGGTCCGGCGGCGCCACCCGCCCGGCGGCTGTGGTGCGGTGGCGGTCGGAGGGGTGGCCACGGCGGTCCTGGTGGGCTCGACGGGGAGGACGACGCACCGTCGCACGACTGGTTGACATCTGTCAAGTGGTCGGGTGAGGGACGTGGCAGACTGCCACCGTCCCGGCGTCGGCGGCAGGCGGCTCGTCGGGCACCGACCGAGGAGGCGGGCGTGGGCAGTGACGAGCGGTCCGAGCACCCACCGGCGCGTCGGACGATGACCGCGGCGGAGGCCAAGGCCCTCGGTCACCCGACCCGGCTGCGGATCGTCTTCGCCTGCCGCGAGCGTGCCATGACGAACAAGGAACTCGCCGAGGCGCTGGACACGACCCCCGGGACGATCCACTACCACCTCCGGCCCCTGGTCGCGCAGGGCTTCCTGGAGCCGCTGGCGCCCCGGTCCGGACCGCGGGGATCGCGGGAGCAGCCCTACCGGGCCACGGGCCGTTCCTGGGAGCTCGCCGGCTCCGCGGCGACCCTCTCCGCGCTCAGCACCGTCGCCGCCGACGAGCTCCTGGCGGCGGCCCCCGAGCACGTCGTGGCTCTGACCCGGCTGGGGCTGCGCCTCACCGGTGAGGAGCGGGACCGGCTCGTCCAGCGGCTCTCAGCGGTGCTCGAGGACGCGCTGGCCACCAGCCGTGAGCGCGCCGCCGTGCCCGATGGCTCCTCGGCCGCGCGGCGGGAGGTCACCGTGCTGGTCGCGGTCACCACCGAGCCGGAGGGCTCCGAGACCGAGCCCGACTGACCCCTCGGAGCTCCCGGGCGCCTCGCTCACCGTGGTGTCGAGGTTCCGGCGAGGAGGTCGGCGACCAGCGCGCGGAGCCGATCGACACCGGTGCCACGCTCCGCGCTCACCCACAGCACGTCGCGGGGATCGAGGCCGCAGCCCTCGGCGAGCTCACGGCGGCGGCGGTCCCGCCGGGAGGAACGGACCTTGTCGTGCTTGGTCGCCACCACCCGGAACGCGAGGTCGTGGGACCGCAGCCAGGCCAGCATCTCACGGTCCAGGGCGGTCGGACCCACCTCGCCGTCCACCAGCAACAACGTGCAGACCAGCGGCTCGCGCGTGACGAGGTAGCGCTCCGTCCGGCGGCGCCAGGCGGCGCGCTCGGTCGCCGAGACCTTCGCGTACCCGAACCCGGGCAGGTCGACGAGCGTCGCGCCGCTCGGGGGGGTGAAGCAGTTGAGCAGCTGGGTCCGTCCAGGGGTCTTCGAGGTGCGGGCCAGCTTCCTGGCGCCGGCCAGGGCGTTGACCACGGTGGACTTGCCCACGTTCGACCGTCCGGCGACCGCCACCTCCGCGGGGCTCGCCGGGAGTTGGTCGACGTCGGCGGCACTGCAGGTGAAGGTGAGGTCGAGGGCTGTGGCCATGGCGCAGTCTGTCCGAGCGCTGGCCAGGTGCCCACCCGGTGCGCTGTCTGCGCCCGCCGCTGCCGTTCGGCTCCGGTCGGTGCGAGGGGATGGTGGAGCGGCCGCCGGACCGTCAGAACACCGACAGTCCGCAGCGCTCCGCGAACTCGTGGAGAGCGATCCGGCCCGCGACGGAGTTGCCGGCTGCGTCCAGGGGCGGCGACCACGCGCAGGCGACCAGCCGATCGGGCACCAGGGCCACGATCGAGCCGGCGACCCCGCTCTTGCAGGGCAGGCCGACGCTGAAGGCGAACTCGCCGGCCGCGTCGTAGGTCCCGCAGGTCAGCATCACCGCGGCGACCCGGCGGGCCAG
>PWWI01000051.1 GCA_003561535.1 Nitriliruptoraceae bacterium | reverse complement strand
GGGCCGCTACGGCTGCCGCATCCGTTGCCATGCCGGCGGCGACGTCGTGCCCCGTGTCGTCGGGTAACTCGGTGGCGCGCGCTGCACTCGGCAGCGGCGCACCTCGAGTCACCGGCTCCTCGGCCGCGGCCGCGGTCCCGGCGGTCGGCGCGTCGCGCGTGGCCTCGGCAGCTTGAGGCCGCGCGTGACGCGCAACGACCTGCTCGGACGGTGGTGCCGCGACAGGTGGCTCGACGGACCACGCGAGCACCCGCCGCGTGAGCTCCTCCGGAGGCGCACGATCGAGCTCGAGGTACCCCTGCCCGAGTTGGGCGCCGACCAGCTCCAGCTGTCGCCCACCAGCGCGACCTCGGAAGTGCATGACCGCAGGGTGACCACCAAGGTCGACCCGGGCGTCCGCTCCGGGGGCGACGAAGAGGTACACGCCCTTGGCGATACCGTTCGCGACGTTCGCGGCGATCAGCTGCGGCAGATTCGGCGCGGCATCGACGGCAGCTCCAACGGCAACCACCACCAGGCGCGTGCCGAGCGCGTCGCTCTCGTCGGCCTCAGTGCGTCGCGCATCGTGCAGCAGCCGTGTGGCGATCTGCGACTGGTAGAACGACCACCACCCGCCCGGCACCGCCTCAGCGCGCCGCCACTTCCATGGAACGCCGTCTGGGGTGTCCATCGCGTCGCCACGCGAATCGTCCGGGCCAACACCGGAGCCGTGCTCGACAGGCTCGGAGTCGTCGAACCATGCGACTGCGACGCGTCCGGGTCCTGATGCCGCCACGAGACGAACGCACCAGCCGATGAACGCCTCTCGTGCCCGCTGCAGTCCTTCAGCACCGAGCGACAGAACGACCGCGCCCGTGCTCTCGAGGGGTATCGTCGCGGGCAGGCTCAGCATGTCGCCGCCATTGCCGGGTGCCGCCAGGTACAGATCACCCAGGCGAATCACCGCTTCGTCGGTCGGTTCGACCGTCGCGAGGTCACGCCAGAGACCTGCGTACCATGGGGCAACTCCCAGGCCTGCCTCCGTCGCGGCTTGGAGGACCTCGTTTCGCAACGTCTCGAGCCCGCGCCGGAAGCGCTCTCGTGCCTCGCGCGTCCGCTCCTCGCGCGCCTCGTGTGCCGCGCGCGTCGCGGCGGACCGGTCGGCGGCCGCTTGCTCCACCGCACGCAAGCGAACGCGCTCGACATCCGTGCGCGCCTGCAACACGGACTCCGCCACGTCACGCACCTCGTGCTCCTTCGACCGTCCGAGACCACCGCCGACAGAAGACGCCGCGGCGATTCCGACGCTGCTTGGTGCGGCCGTCTCAGGGAGCCGGGGCATGCGCGGAGCCGACCTCTGCGGTACCTCGCGAGGTTGCCGCGAGGGCTCGGGCGAGGGTTGCCTCACGGTGGTCCCCAGGACGCTCGACGTCTGCCGGTACTGCACGATCACGCCAGCCACGCCCAACCCCAGGGTCAACATGAACACCGCTGGCAGTGAACCGAACAGGCCCTGGGCACGGTCGAAGACCTCGGAGAGGGCGGCCTCGGGGCTCCGTGCCCTGATCGGTTGCGTGAACAGGAGAGCGACGCCGAGGACGGTCACGAACGCGCCCGAGAAACTCGTCGACAAGATGATGAGCAGCCGCTCGAGGTAGAGCGCGACGATGCCGCCCAGGACCGCCGCGATCAAGATGAGCACCCATGACGGCGACTCGCCCGACAGGAGGGGCAGCGCGGCGGCGAGTCCCGCACCGATGAGCGCGCCCGTCATGAAGACCCCGAACAAGTAGGCGGCAACGTTCGCGATGGCACCGACGACACCGCCGACGATGAACGCGAGCACCGCGGCAGCGGTGTCGCCTGCGAAGAGCCCGGCGAGCCCTGCCCCGATCAGGCCGCCGACGAGGAAGCCGACCAATGCCAGGAAGAACCGGAAGAGCCGGTAGCCGAAGAAGCACGACGCGACGCCCACGGCAGCGGTCAGCATGCCGACCATGGCCCCGACCTCAGTCACGAGCGCTGTCCCTGCCAGCCGCCTCGGTCATGTCGTTCGCACACGGCTCGACCACGTCACGACGAGCGTACCGTACGCCGAGATCGATGCGGGCGGAACGTTATCCGCGACGCCGCGTGGGAGCCAGGGTCGAGTGTTCGGCGATCTCGCGGGTGCGGCATCCCATCGAGCCAGCTGGACCTTGATCCTGCGGCGGTCGGTGACTCGAAGGTCACCGCGACCCGACGCGGGACGCACCACGTGCCGGAGCGGCCGGTTCGCCACGTTGCCACGCGGTTACGCTGCCACGCTGTCACGTTGTCACGTTGCCACGCTGTCACGTTGCCACGCTGTCACGTTGCCACGATCGCGTCGTCCAGACCACGACCGGGGATCGGCTCGGAGCTTCGTCGGCTCGATGCTCGGGACATGCGGTTGTGCGTCGATTCGTGTACTGCCGCTTCGTCGCGAGCGCGTGGCAATCACCCAGCACGCTCGTGCCCTCGGTAGGTTCGAGCGTGCCAACGCCCCCTGCCCGACCGCCCTGTCGAACGACGTCCTCCTCCTCACCAGTCCCAGCATCGGTCCCGTCGTCTGGCTGCTACCGTGAACGGCGTTGACCTTCGCGCGAACGCGTCGTCGCTGCCTGAAGGCCGAAGGCCCTCAGTGTGGACGTCGTGGGGCGCTGCGGCCCGTTACAAGCACTCCAGTACGACCGTGAACGTCAGTGTTCGCCCGGTCGTGTGGCGCCAGACAGTGATCGTCACGGGCATGCCGGGCGGGCCAGCGGTGAGCGATTGCGCGTGATCGATGGACGTGACCGGGACACCATCGATCGAGCGGATGATGTCGCCGAACCGTAGGCCTGCTCGTTGTGCCGGCGACCGCGACAGGAAACCGGTCACCTCGAGGCCATCGTTGATGTTCAGACCCATGCGCCCATCGCGGCACGCTGGCGGCGGTGGCTGCGTCGCTCCGATGGAGCGCTCACCGTACACCTCGATCTGCGTGATGGCCGCTACGCGATTATACCAACTGGACGGCGCCGTCACCGCGTACACGGTCAATCGGATCGCCGACGCTTCGACTGGAGGGAAGGCCATGACGAAGCCAGGCGAGGTCTTGTCGATCTCGGCGACCGGAGACCAACGCCACCCGTCGAAGTACTCGAGGAGTCCCGATCTCACGAACGCGTCGCGTCGCTCGCCGAAGACCACGCGGCTGATCTCGTATGTTCGGTCGAAGTCGATCCAGATCATCTGGGGTGAGACATGGGCAAGACCCGCCCAATATGTGTACCAGTCGCCATCTATCACATGGTGGGCAGGCGCCGGTGCGTAACCAGGATCACGGAAGTATCCGTTCGTACCAACGACCGCGCCGAGGGACGGATCCGCAACGTTCCTCGCCGCGACTGCCCAGGGCAGCAACGCGAAGGCGCACACGACCAGGAACGAGACGATCCACGCCGAACAACGAACCCTGGCGGCGTCAGTTGCCCGGTGCCGCGCCACGAGCGTCTTCAGGTTGATGTCGATTGCCATGCGAACCTCCTGCGCCGCTGCCACTTCCTGCCACCACCCGTGACGGGTTGAGCGAACACGCACCCGCGCCGAACCGGCAATCGGCATCAAGGTTCGCCATAGCAGCGACACTACGATCACCTCGATCTTATCCCATGCGCCACAGATCGTTCTCCTCATCTGAGGTGTCGTGAGGTGGCTGTCGCTAGGAGCAGCGGCCTGGCGGTGTGCCGCGCTCCTCGACCCTCGGGCGCTCGTGGTCCAACGCGCGGTACGGGGCGGGGCGAGCCGTGCCCGCGCGATACCGTGATCGATCCCGCTCGAACACCTCATCCCTGGCCGCGACGATGCCGCGGTTCGATCACCGACCCAGAGCACGACACATCGTGCGGCCGCCACCAGACGTCATGAGACAAATGAACCTGGCGTGAGTCGTGTGGTGCTGTAGCATGCCGATTAGGGCGAAACGGTTTGGTGCAGAGAAGTGTTCGTTGGAGCGTTGCTGCCATGAGTTCTTCACCCTTCCTGCTTCACACCACCATCAACCGGCGGAGGTAGGCACATGCAGTGAGTCAGGAAGTGGTGGCATCGATGACGAATCGTTACGACGCGAGAGGAGCGAAGGAACCATGCAACGAAATACGGTAGCGCCAGTCCGCCGTCGGAGGCCGGTCCCGAGAACGATCTTCGTTGGCCTTGGTGCGCTCGTCCTGGTGCTGATCGCCTCTGGGTGCGTGCTGCGAGCAACCGACATGCTCGATGTCTTCACGCCACCACCAGGTGGCACGACCGTCATTCCAGCAAGCGATCCCGCGCGCAGTTGCTCGGTGGGCCGCATCGGCTTGAACATCAATGATGCTCTCGAGGTCACTGGTTTCCCGAGGTACTCACCGTCACGGCAGGCGGGATTGCGCGTTGGCGACATCGTCCGGCGAATCGACGGGGTTGCACCGCGTTCTCTGTCTCACGCACAACAACTCTCCGCTGGGCACCCGGGCTCTCGGGTGAGGGTAGAGGTGTGGCGACACACCGTTGGTCGGACCCTGACGTTCTGGATCCACCGGGAGTGCCTCTGAGCCTTGGGTGTCTTGCCCCCCGCACCCGAGAGGATCACGACGCATCGATTCGGCGGCATCGCTGAGAGCCCGCGGCTCTCGTCTGGTCGGGTTCCTTAGGGTTCCCTGAGCACGTCGATGGTTGCACCGGTGCATCCAGGACTGGGGGAGTTCGGAAGCGCCAGCGGCGCGCAGAGCGTCGCGGACGGATGTGAAAGGAGCTGGCTTCGCATGATGCACGATGAACCACGCCGGACTGGAACGCAACGCCGTACACCGAGGACGCACTGGTTGCGTCGGATCCTCTTGCTCAGTGCCGTCGTTGGGCTCGCCGTCAGCCTCAGTGGCTGCTTCTTGGTGGAACCCGTACCCATCGACGTGACGGTGCGGAACCGCTGCGTAGGGCCCAACAACACCGTGCGCGTGTTCATCAACAACCGCGACGTGGGGACCGTGACGTCCGTGCGGACGTTCCGGGACATTCGGCCGGGCACGGTTCGTATTCGGGCCGTCGGAACCGGCTGGGGAGGCTCGACGTATCTCCATGAGCGCATCGCGTTCGGCAACTTCACCTGGGAGATCTGCGGTGGCGGTGGCACGCTTTCGATCGACAGTGACGGCGACGTCACGCTCGACCGCGATGGACTCGAGGATCCCTCCATCGACTAAGCGCATGCGATCGCTCGTTCCCCCGGGACGCTCTATCTGCGTTCGACATCGGCCAGCGTGTTGACCAGCCGTGGCTTCGGGCCACGGCTGGCAACCGCGGTGCGAACTGCGCGCGCGGCTCCATCGGGGCATCCGAAGGACATCCTGAGGCCCACCGCCTCCGCCGTCCCCGACTCGGACGGGAGTGGACGTCGGCGCGTCCCAGCACCGAATCGCGGGACGGTGCCTGCTGCTCTCCCGTGCCGTCCAAGCGAAGCCCGTCCGGGGAGCGCAACCGCCGTGTCAGTGTCGCTTGTCAGCCTCGTGTGCGCTGCAGTTCGGCGGTGACCGCGGCCACCTCGCTCGATGTGATGGGGGCCGGCAGCCGAAGTGGCCGTTGCGGCTGCCCAACGATCCGCAGACTCGGCTGCTCACCGAGCGTGACCACGAACTGCCCCGATGCCGCGCTCAGCGCAACACCATGATCAGCCGGGGTCCACAGGCACACCGACACACCTGCATCGGGACCGCCGCGCAGCACCTCGTCCAGGCCGTCGGGCAGCGGCTGCCGCGCGTGAGCGAGCACGAACGCGAACACGTGCGGACGCTCGCCGCTAGCGTCCGTCGACCGCTCCACGACGTCCTGCAGACGCAACCGGGCAGCGATGCCGTCGACGAACTCCACCAGATGGGGTGGCGCGTCGAGGATAGCGTCGAAGCGATCGGCGACGGCGGGTTCATCGCTGTAGTCGAGAACCACGAGCTCCCATTCATCCGCTCGCGTCTGGGCGGCGATGTCGACGAGGAGCGACGCCATGCATCCGGCCGCGTCCTCTGCCGTCGCGCCCCGCAACAGCAGCGGCTGATCCACGCTGGCCTCGATTGGCTGCAGCTGCTCATCGACTCCGAGGCACAGCGACGGGCGGCGCTGCGGCGGCAATGCGAGTCGATCCCGGAGTCGTTCCTCCCAGAACGCAACCAACGGCGGAAGCGCCTCCGCAGCGACCCCACGCGACGCCGCGGTCTCGTCGCTCGGCGTACTTTCGGCGACGTGGGCCTGCTCGTGGGCCCGCTCTTCCTGCGCCGCTAGCTCCTCTGCCGGAGTCACCGGTAGCGACCAGGCCGCCAGCCGCTCCACCAGCGACGCGGGCGGCGGCGTCTGCAGCAGCACCTCATGCGCGTCCACATCACCATCGACCCACCGCAATGCCTCCCCACGACCCATCGGCGTCAGCCGCACTACCGCCTCAGCTTCGACCGCCGCCGGCATTGTCGGGGCCAGGAGCAGGTGCACTCGTGCCGCCAACCCCTGCCTCGCCAGTGAGCCCGGCCAACCTTCTTGGAGCGGCAGTCGATCCGCCGCCGATCCCATAGCGATCAGCACACGCCGCGCACCCTCGACCGTGTGCCTCACGGTCCCGTCGGACAGCGCCCGATGACGCTCGACCAGCGCCGCGCCTGGCGGCGCCCGCCACGCAGCAGGCACAGCCGCCCCCTCGCCATCCTCGAACCACTCGACCGCTACGCTCCCCGCTCCTGACACTGCCAAGAGCCGCACGCACCAACCGACGAACGCCCCCCGCACGACGGCGGCGTCGGCCAAGCCATCGACGATCACCACCCCGACACGCGTCGGGTCCACCACCGCCGGCACACCTAGACCACCATCGGGCCCCGCCAACCGCAACTCACCAAGGCGCAACCCCATACCCCCGGCGCCACCCTCACGAGCCGAACGCTCATCCCACCCCGTCCAGACGGGCTCCGACCACGCCGCCAACGCCGGGCCGCTTGCGGCGACCAGCTGTGCCACCTCACACCGCAGCCCTTCCGCCTCCGACACCAACCGGGCCTGCGCCACGCGCACCCCGTTTGGCGGCGAGGCTTCGTTCACATCGCCACCTCCAGCCGTGGACTCGGTCCCCGGACTCGATGCTTCAGTCGCTGCCGACGACACCAACGCTCTACGCTGAGGCGCCCTATCGGCAGACAGCCGCGCAGAAGCCTCGGTCGCGGCAGAGCGCGCATCCACCACCGCGCCGACGGCCGCCATCGCCTCGGACGCCGTCATGCGCCCGCCCGCGGCTGGCTCGATCACGCTGGCCGTCGAGCCTCCGCGCGACCCAGCACGGGGAGCGCTCGACGTGGGCGCCGCACTGCCGGACGACGACGCGAACGCTCGCGGCGGCCGCGCGGGAGCCTCGGTGTCACGTCGCGCCGGAGCTTGAACGCTGGCGACCGTCGCAGCGGAACCGCCACGCGACTGGACCAGCACGCCGGCCATCCACAATAGGAACCACACCCCGACCATCGTCTGGGCGACGCCGTCCTCGAACCGGAATGCCTGCTGGACGATCGATCCGGTCAACTCGGGCTCGAGGATGCTGGTCCGCCAGTTCGCGATGAAATACCCAACCCCCAGCACCATGGCGAGCGAACCGAAGAAGCTCGTCGAGAGCACGATCACCAGCTTGTTCAGCGCGATCGCGACGATCCCACCCACGAACGACATCAAGAGTACGAACGCGAGCGCCGGACCCCCGTCCGGCAGGCCCGACGTCACGGAAGTAGCGATCAGCAACACCGTCGCTAGTCCCCCACCGATAGATGCGCCGAGCATGAAGATACCGAACACGTACGCCGCGATAGCGATCCACGTGCCGATGAGCCCGCCGCCGATCACGCCAAGCACCGTCCAACCGACGTTGTTGCTCAAAGCGAACGCCAGACTACCGAGCATGACCGCTCCGGCGATGAAGCCGGACAACCCGATCACGAACATGTACACGCGGAACCCAGCGAAGCAGAGGCCGGCGCCGACGACGATAGCCGCGAGGTTGAGGAGCGGAGCGAGTTCGTTGATGTTCAACGCTGAGCCTCCTTCGGCGCTCCCGACCCTGGCGACTGGGCGCGGTCACCGGTCTTGGACCGCGCCCCCCAGCCGGCAGCCTACCCCGTGTGCTGTCGCGAGCCAACGTTCCATCAACGTGTCGAGGCACTGCAGGGACCACCGAGTGTCGACCCGGCCCACCCGGATGAGGTGACACCGCGACGATGAATCGGTTGCGCCCGAACGCTCCCGTGGGTAGGATCATGCCGTAGGAGCAGGAGGCATGGGGCGACCGAGCGGCGATACTCGCTGCCTGCGGGCGTGGGTGCACCGTGTCTGCGGCGCCTCGTTCGTGCGATCGACCGAGTGGGTCCGTCCGTGACGGTTACCCGAGTCACGAGCGGTTCCGTGACGAGTCGCATCGACTCCTCGGGAGGTGACTGTGAGGCATCCGACGATGACCGACGTCGCGCACCCGCGATCGCTTGGGCCGCGAGTCGCCTGGTTGGGTCTTGTGACTCGGTTCCTAACGAGGGCCACGGTTTGCCTGATCCTCCTCACGGCCGCCGACGTCGGTGGAAGCGCCTTCGCTCAGCAGCAGTTCACGCTCGATACGCCGCTGGTCGTGACCGCCGTCGGTCTGCGCGTGCGGGAAGCGCCAGGCCTCGCTGCACCCGTCCTGGCAACCGTTCCGCGCGGTGCCAAAGGCGTGGTGATCGACGCCAGCCCGCATTGGGCCGACGGGTTCTGGTGGTGGCACATCCAGTACCGGAGCGGCGTGCGGGGCTGGTCCGCTGACGCCGAGCCCGACTTGATCTACCTCGTGATCGACGACGACCCCTCGGCGCCCGAGGCGATCGCCCCACCCCCGTCGCCGGCGCCGCCCACGCCGCCCAGCACCGTCCGCCCACCGACCCCGAGCGGCTCCCCGAGCACCAGCCCGAGCGGCACGGCCAGCCTGACGGTCGTCGTGATCCCGTCGCTGATGAGTGCCTTGAGCATCGCGCGCCACGACCTGCATGTGGTGATGGAGGGTCCCGCGAGATACCATCAGACGATCCCGAGCGTTGCTCCCGCCTTCCCCGTCACGGTCGT
>PWWI01000032.1 GCA_003561535.1 Nitriliruptoraceae bacterium | reverse complement strand
CCTGCTGCCCCTTGTTGAAGCGGTGGATCTCGTCGATGAACAGCACGGTGCGACGTTCCCGCAGGTCGAGGCGGCTGCGACCCTCCTCGATGACCCGCCGCACGTCCTTCACGCCCGCCGTGACGGCGGACAGCTCGGTCCAGGCGGCGTCGACGTGGGCGGCGATCACGGTCGCCAGGGAGGTCTTGCCCACCCCCGGAGGTCCCCACAGCACCAGCGAGCGCAGGTCCCCGCGGTCGAGCATGGCGCGCAGCGGCTTGCCCGGACCGAGCGCGTCGAGCTGGCCGACGTACTCGTCGAGGTCGCGAGGGCGCAGTCGGGCGGCCAGCGGCATCCCGGCCGGCACCGCCCCGGGTCGGCGGTGTCGGTGGACGGGCTCCGGTGCTCGCGGGGAAGCCGACGACATCGCAGTGGGCGCAGAAGCGGGCGCCTCCTCGTCCGGAGACGTCGAGGTGTCAGCGAACAGCTGGGGGTCGCTCATCGCACCACCGTACCGACGGTCATCGTGCGCCCGCGCTCGGGTCCCTAGGGTCGGGGGTGGAGGAGCGCTGGCCCGGACGACCCACCGGGACACCTCACGAGCCCTCTCGAGGCAAGGAGCAACCATGGCGATCGACGACGTCCAGGAGCGGTTGACCGACCAGGCAGAGAAGGTGGGCAGCACGGTCACCACGGCCATCGACGAGCTGCGCGATCGCACGGCGGATCGACTGCGTGCCGACGGTGGCTCGGTGTTCCGCGAGCTGCACCGGCTCGGGACCCGCATCCAGGGCGCCGAGGACCGGCTGGAGGCGCACATCGATGCCTCCGTGGCGGGTCTCGACGACCAGCTGGCCGAGCTGCGGTCAGCCTCCAAGCGTACGACCTGGCCCCGGCGTGTGGTGTGGCTGGCCCTCGGCGCGGCCCTCGGTGCGGCTGCCGCCTACCTCTCCGACCCGGATCGCGGGAAGGCGCGGCGGTCGCAGCTGACCGACCAGGCGGCTGCCAGAGGCCGGTCGGTTGCCGACGACCTCAGCGGCCGGGCCAAGGTCGTGGCCCAGCAGGCCAAGGGTGAGGTGATCGAGCAGGTCAAGGACGTGCTACCGGACCGCCCCGAGCCCGACGCGGCCCTGCTGCAGCAGCGCATCCAGAGCGAGGTGATGGGCAAGCGGGCCGATGTCACCGACGTCGTGCTGCGCATCGACTGACCGGGCGTGGTGGCGCTCAAGGGCACCGTCCCCACGGCCCAGACGGAGCGCGAGCTGCTGGCCGAGGTCGCCGAGGTCGACGGCGTGAGCGAGGTCACCTCCGAGCTGGCCTTCGGCACGCGCTAGACCGCGCGGGTCCGCCGCTCGCGTGGGCCCGCCGGGCCGTGTGCGCCCGCCGGGCCGTGTGCGCCCGCCGGGCCGCGCGAGCCCGTCACCCATCGGGGGTTGGGTGCCTGAGCCCCCGGAAGCCGGGGGCAGGTTTCCCCAACCCGGGCGGCGCGCCCGGCCGGGGCGCGGGTTGGGTGCCTGAGCCCCCGGAAACCGGGGGTAGGTTTCCCCAACCCGGGCGGCGCGCCCGCCGCGGGCCCGTCACTCGCGTGCGCCCGCCACCCATCGGGGGTTGGGTGCCTGAGCCCCCGGAAACCGGGGGTAGGTTTCCCCAACCCGGGCTGGGAGTGCACGCGGGGGGGGGGAAGGCGGAGCTCAGTCCTTGGCCGGCGGCGGCAGGAGCCGCAGGCCGACATCGCGGAGCGCGACCGGGTCGTAGTCGGCCGGCGCATCGGTCAGCAGGCAGGCGCCGGACTGGGTCTTCGGGAAGGCGATGACGTCCCGGATGTTGGTCGCATCGGCGAGCAGCATCACCAGCCGGTCCAGCCCCAGCGCGATGCCGCCGTGAGGCGGGGCGCCGTGAGCCAGGCCCCGGAGCAGGAAGCCGAACCGCTCCTCCGCCACCTCGTCGGTGATCCCGAGGAAGCGGAACACCCGGGCCTGCACGGCACGGTCGTGGATACGGATCGACCCGCCGCCGAGCTCGTAGCCGTTGCAGACCACGTCGTAGGCGTTGGACAGCGCCTCCCCCGGCGACTCCTCGAAGCGGTCGATCCACTCCGGCGTCGGCGCGGTGAAGGGGTGGTGCACCGGCGTCCAGGCCGTGGTGCCGACCGCTTCGCCGCGGTCGACCACCGGCTCGAACATCGGTGCGTCCACCACCCAGCAGAAGGCGAACGCGTCGCCGATCAGGCCGCGTTCGGCGGCGAGGGGGTTGCGCAGCGCCCCCATCAGCTCCCGGGCGAAGGTGGTGTCCCCCGCCCCGAAGAACACCGCGTCCCCGGCCGCGGCCCCGGTGACCGACAGCACGCCCGCGATCTCGTCGGCGGACATGAACTTCGACAGCGGCGAGCGCAGTGACCCATCCGCCTCGACCACGCCCCAGGCCAGGCCCTTGGCGCCGCGCCGCTTCGCCCACTCGACCAGCTCGTCGAACTCACGGCGGGTGAGCTCCCCCCCGCCGGGCAGGGCCAGCGCGACCACGGACCCGCCGCTGGCCAGCACGCCCTTGAACACCCCTACCTCGGTGTCGGCGAACCCCTCGTCCAGCGTCGCGAGCTCCAACCCCTCGATGCGCAGGTCCGGTTTGTCCGAGCCGTAGCGCGCCATGGCGTCGGCGTAGGTCAGCCGGAGGAACGGGGTCGCCACCTCGACGCCGAGGGTGTCGCGCCACACCGCGGCGAGCACCGCTTCGGTGATGCCGATCACGTCCTCCTGGTCCCCGAAGGACAGCTCGATGTCGAGCTGGGTGAACTCCGGCTGGCGGTCAGCGCGCAGGTTCTCGTCGCGGAAGCAGCGGGCGATCTGGTAGTAGCGCTCCACCCCGGCGACCATCAGGAGCTGCTTGAACAGCTGAGGTGACTGGGGCAGGGCGTAGCTCTGCCCCGGCTGCAACCGTGACGGCACCAGGAAGTCGCGGGCTCCCTCGGGCGTGGCCTTGGTGAGCATCGGCGTCTCGACGTCGAGGAAGCCGTGCTCCTCCATCGTGCGACGGATCACCGAGGTGGCCCGGGAGCGCAGCTGGAGGATCTCGGCCATCTTCGGCCGGCGCAGGTCGACGTAGCGGTGGGCGAGCCTGAGCTCCTCGGAGACCTCGATGCGGTCCTCGACCGGGAAGGGTGGGGTCTCGGACTCCGCGAGCACCTCGATCGAGGTGGCGGCCACCTCGATGTCGCCGGTGGCGAGCCGCTCGTTGCGCATCCCCTCGGGCCGGGCGCGGACGGTCCCCGTGACCCGGACGACCCACTCGGTGCGGACCCGGTGCGCGGCGTCGAGAGCGTCGGAGGCCTCCGGGTCGGCGACGACCTGTACCAGGCCGGAGCGGTCGCGCAGGTCCAGGAAGGCCCCCCCACCGTGGTCGCGGCGGGTGGCGACCCACCCCGCCAGCGTCACGGTGTCGTCGACGTGCTCGGCCCGCAGGGTGCCGGCACCGTGGGTGCGCATCGCGCCGAAGGTGGAGAGGCTCACAGGAGCTCCAAGCAGGTGTGGGAGGTCAGATGTGGGAGGTCAGGTGTGGGCGGGCGGGTGGGGCGAGGTGCGCCGGCTCGTGGCGGCGCTCACGCCTGCAGCCACGTCGCGAGCGTCGGCTCGAGGTCATCCAGCGCGACCGTGCGCTGCTCGCCGGTGGCCAGCGCCTTGCAGGTGACGGTAGCCGCGGCGCGCTCGTCGGCTCCACGGATGACGGCGACGCGGACGCCGCGCCGGTCGGCGTACTTCAGCTGCTTGGCGAGCTTGAGCCGGCCCCCGCCGGAGTAGGGCTCCACGGTGTGACCGGCGGCGCGGATGCGGCCGGCCAGGGCGACCGCATCCGCGGCGCCGTCCTCGTCCATGACCGTGACCAGCACCTCGGGCCCCGCCGGACCGGCCTCGGCGTGTTCGGCCGCCTCCAGCAGCAGCAGGATGCGCTCCAGTCCGAGCGAGCCGCCGGTGGCCGGCACGTCGTTGGCCTGGAACATCCCGATCAGGTGGTCGTAGCGGCCGCCCGCGGCGATGGTGGCGTCGAGGCCGGCGTGGACCACCTCGAAGACCGGGCCGGTGTAGTAGGACAGCCCACGGGCGAGCACCGGGGCGTAGGTCACGGGCACCGCGTCACCGACCAGGTCGAGCACCCGGTCCACCTCGGCCAGGCCCGCGACCCCCGTCTCGGAGCGCTCGAGCCGACCCCGGACGGCTGCCGCCGGGTCGGCCGCCGACAGGTCCTCCCCCAGAGCGGCGATGGCCGCGGGGCCGATGCCCCGCCCGGCCAGCTCGGCCGCCACCCCGTCGAGGCCGATCTTGTCCAGCTTGTCGAGGGCGACGAGTGCCTCGCCCTCCTGCTCGCCCTCGATGCCGTAGGCCTCGACCAGGCCCCTGAGCGCCCGACGGGAGTTGAGCTGGACGCGGAACCCGTCCAGGCCCAGGGCCTCCAGGGCGTCGGTCACCGCGACCAGGGTGGCGGCGTCGGCGGTCAGCGAGTCGGAGCCGATCGTGTCCACGTCGCACTGGTAGAACTCGCGGTAGCGGCCCTTCCCTGGTCGGTCGGCCCGCCACACCGGGGCGATCTGGTAGCGCTTGAAGGGGGTGGGCAGCTGGGAGCCGTACCGGGCTGCGACCCGGGCCAGGGGCACGGTGAGGTCGTAGCGCAGCGCGAGATCGGCGTCACCCGAAGCCTCGTGGTCGCCGCGGCGCAGGATCTTGAAGATCAGCTGGTCCCCCTCCTCGCCGTACTTGCCGGTCAGTACCTCGAGCCGCTCGAAGGCCGGGGTCTCCAGCGGTGCGAACCCGTGGGCGTCGAAGGTGGCCCGGATCGTCGCGAAGGCGCGCTCCCGCCGGGTGACGTCGTCGGGGAGCAGGTCGCGCGTCCCGGAGGCGGGGTTCGCGTCGATGGTTGCCATGTGGGGACCTCGAGGTGGTGGGGCGTGCCCACCGAGGATGGTGGCTGGGACCGACCGCTCGGCTCAGGGCTGCGCGCCGTGGGCCTCGATGGCCTGACGCAGGTAGGGGTTGGTCTCGCGCTCGTAGCCGACGGTGGTGTCCGGTCCGTGCCCGGACAGCACCAGGGTGTCGTCCTCGAGTGGCAGGACGGTGGCCGCCAGGGACCGCAGCATGTCCGACATCGAGCCCCGGGGGAAGTCGGTGCGGCCGATCGAGCCCGCGAACAGCAGGTCGCCGGAGAACAGCACGTCCTCGCTGCCCTGCTCGGCCTCCCCCAGTGGGAAGGTGACCGTCGCCCGCGACAGCTCGCGGCCGAGGTAGGTGACGTGACCCGGGGTGTGCCCGGGGGTGTGGACCACGTCGAACGTGAGGCCCGCCAGGGTCAGCCGCTCGCGGTCGGCGACGGAGCGCAGGTACTCGGTCGGCGGATCCCACTCGAGCCCGAACTGCTGGGCGAGCAGCTCCGGCGGCGCGCCGAAGGCGGCCCCGGGATCGTCCCACAGCCACCGGTCGTCGGCGTGGAGCAGGACGGGGACCTCCAGGGCGCGGGCGAGCTCGGGCACCGCCCAGAGGTGGTCGAGGTGGCCGTGGGTGAGCAGGATCGCCTCACAGGTGGCATCCACGCTGGCCAGCAGCTCGAGCGCCTGGCTCTCGGCGGTCTCCCCCGGGTCGACGAGCACGGCACGGCCGAGGTCACGGTCGCCGACGGCGTAGCAGTTGGTCTGCCACCGACCGAGCGGCGCACCGAGGATGTACGGATCTGACACGTGGACGGGCTCCTGACGGGGTCGGCCGGTCAGGCTACCCGTGCCCGCCGCGATGCCGTGGCGGCCATCGCCCGTGGGGCGGTGGTCAGCGGCTGCCCTGGGGGATGGCCCGGTAGGCGTCGTAGACGCCCGAGACCCGCCGGATGGAGCGCAGCGCCTCCTCGAGGTGGGAGGGGTCACCGAGCTCGAAGGTGAACCTGAGCCGGGCGACGCGATCCTTGGCGGTGCCGACCTGGGCGGAGGGGATGTTGATGTGCAGGTCGCCGAGGACGGCGGTGATGTCGCGGAGCAGGTGCTTGCGGTCGAGTGCCTCCACCTCGATCTGCACCAGGAACGCCGAGGTGGTGTCGCCGGACCAGTCCACGGGCACGAAGCGGTCGGGGTCACGCTCGAGGTCGGCCACGTTGGAGCAGTCCGCACGGTGGACCGACACGCCCCGGCCCCGGGTGACGAACCCGACGATGCGGTCGCCCGGCACCGGTGTGCAGCACCGGGCGAGCTTGACCACCATCCCCGCTTCGCCCTCCACCTCGACGTCATCACCGCCGGCGGCGCCGATGCGGATCGGGGAGCCGTAGGTGTCCTCGGGCTCCGGCTCGGGCTCCTCGTCGACCTGGGTGAGCTCGTTGAGGACGTGCTGGGCGACGGTGAGCGCGGCGACGTGACCCTCGCCGACGGCGCGGAACAGCGTCTCGGCGTCCTTGTAGTTGAGGCCGTGGGCGGCGTCGTCGAGGTCGCCGGAGGCCATCGCGCGGGCGTAGGCGATGCCCTTGCGCCTCAGTGCCCGGGAGATCGCGTCACGGCCGCGGACGATCGCGTCCTCGCGCCGCTCGCGGTTGAAGTAGGACCGGATCTTCGACTTGGCGCGCTGGGAGGCGACCAGCTGCAGCCAGTCCCGGCTGGGGCCCGCGTCCTCGGCCTTGGAGGTGAGGATCTCGACGCTGTCCCCGTTGGCGAGCTGGTGGTCCAGCGGCACGAGCCGGCCGTTGACCCGTGCGCCGATACACCGGTGCCCGACGTCGGTGTGCACCGCGTAGGCGAAGTCGATCGGGGTCGACTTGGCCGGCAGCCCCATCACGTCACCCCGGGGGGTGAACACGAACACCTCGTCCTGGTACAGGTCGATCTTGAGCGACTCGAGGTAGTCGCCCGGCTCGTCCACGTCCGACTGCCACTCGAGCAGCTGGTCCAGCCAGGGCAGCTCGTCGACCGCGGCTTCGTCGGAGGTGTTGCTCCGGGAGCCGCCCTTGTACTTCCAGTGGGCCGCGACGCCGAACTCCGCGGTGCGGTGCATCGCCTCGGTCCGGATCTGCACCTCCAGCGGCCGGCCCCTCGGCCCGATCACCGAGGTGTGCAGCGACTGGTAGAGGTTGACCTTGGGCATCGCGATGTAGTCCTTGAAGCGCCCCGGGACGGGACGCCAGGTCGCGTGCAGCTGCCCGAGGACGGCGTAGCAGTCGCGGACCGAGGACACGATCACCCGCACGGCGAGCAGGTCGTGGATCTCGTCGAACTCCTTGCCGCGCAGCACCATCTTCTCGTAGATCGAGTAGTAGTGCTTGGGCCGGCCCGTCACCTCCCCGCGGATCTTGAGCTCCTTGAGCTGCTCATGGATGGGGGCGACGACCTGTTCGAGCTCGCGCTCCCGCTCAGGGTTGCGCTCCTCCACCATCGCCACGATCTCCTCGTAGCGCTTGGGGTGGAGGGTCTGGAACCCGAGGTCCTCGAGACGGAGCTTGAAGTTCTGCATCCCCAGTCGATGGGCCAGGGGCGCGTAGATGTCCAGGGTCTCCTGCGCGATGCGCTTCTGCTTCTCCCGGGGCGTGTAGCCGATCGTCTCCATGTTGTGCACCCGGTCGGCCAGCTTGATCACCAGGACCCGGATGTCCTTGGCCATGGCCACGATCATCTTGCGCAGCGTCTCGGCCTGCTGCTGCTGCTTGGACTCCACCTGGATGCGGTCCAGCTTGGTCACACCGTCGACGAGGTGGGCGACCTCGTCGCCGAACCCCTCCTTCACGTCCTTCAGCGTGGCCGGCGTGTCCTCGACGGTGTCGTGGAGCAGGGCCGCGACCAACGTGGGGGTCCCGAGGCCCAACCGCGCCAGCTCGGCCGCGACCGCCACCGGGTGGGTGATGTAGTCCTCGCCGCTCTGGCGCTTCTGGCCCTCGTGCATCGCCTGGGCGTACCGGTAGGCGCGGACCACCTCCCGCACATCCGCCCGGGAGGACTCCCGGATGGCCGCCGCCAGATCATCGAGCTCCGGCGGGATCGTCTCACGCTGGACCAGGGGCAGCCTCGAGAGCGCCGCCTTGACCCCGGTGGGGCGTGGCGGGGGAAGCGCTGGGCGCGTGTCCCGCGCGTGCTCGGTGCCGGTGGTCTCCGACGTGGCCAGTGATCATCCCCAGGTCGTGGAGGCGAGCTCCCGTCCAGCCAGCGTACCGAGCGGGTCCCTCGACCTCACCGGTCCTCGACCATCTCAGTAGCGCAGCAGCGATCGGTGCTCGAAGCGGTCGAGGCGCTCCGCGCCGCGCAGGGCCACCAGCTCGATCAGGAAACTGAGACCCACCACCTCGCCACCGAGCTGCTCGACCAACGCCGCAGCCGCCGCGGCGGTGCCTCCCGTCGCCAGCACGTCGTCGACGATCAGGACCCGCTGACCGGCCTCGATCGCACCGGCCTGGAGCTCGAGGACCGCCTCCCCGTACTCCAGAGCGAAGGCGACCGACACGCACTCCCCCGGCAGCTTCCCGGCCTTGCGGGCGGGGACGAACCCGGCTCCGGTGTGCAGGGCGACCGGGGCGCCGAGGATGAAGCCTCGGGACTCGATCCCGACCACCGCGTCGACATCGACGACCCCCGCCGACAGTTCGGCCACCACCCGTTCGAACGCGCTCGGCATCGCCAGCAGCGGCGAGACATCACGGAAGACGATGCCCGGTTCGGGGAAGTCCGGCACGTCGCGGATGAGCGGTGCCAACCCGAGCGGATCCGATGCTGCGTCCACGCTGCGCTCCTGACCGCCGGTGCCGCTGCCGCGGCACTGCTACCGCTTGCGACGCTTCTTGGCCTTGCCCTGACCCCGGACGTACTCGGTCGTGATCGGTGCCCGGGCCTCGGGCGAGCCAGGAGCCGGCACCGGGACCTCCTGGGCGACCTCGGCGGTGCTGCTCGGACCCTCCCCCGAGGCATCCTGCTCGGCCGCTTTCTCCACGCGACGCTGCTCCTCCGGTTCGAACCCCTTCAGCCACGCGAACAACGGCCCCGCCACGAACAGCGAGGAGTACACCCCGACGGCCATACCGACGAACAGCGCCAGCGCGAGGTCCTGCAGGGTGGTCGCGCCGAGCACCTGGGCGCCGATCAGCAGCAGCGCACCGACGGGCAGCAGGGAGGTGATCGAGGTGTTGATGGAGCGGTAGACGACCTGGTTCATCGACGCGTTGACCAGCTCGCGGTAGG
>PWWI01000241.1 GCA_003561535.1 Nitriliruptoraceae bacterium | reverse complement strand
TGGGCTCGGCGGCGATCGCCCGGTTCGTGCGGCCGGTGAGCTTCCAGAACGCACCGGAGGACCTGCTCCCCGAGCCGCTCCGCGACGAGAACCCGCACCGGCGGTGGCGGCTGGTGGACGGTCGGCTGACCCGGGACCCGATCGGTTAGGCGGCCGCGTCGGCGTCGGCCTCGGCGTCGGTGACCGGCACTGCGTACACGACGATGTTACGGACGTAGCGGCGGGCGCTGCGATCGAAGTCGCCACCGCAGGTGATCAGCACGAGGCGGGGGTCACCGAACCGGGTGAAGATGTCCGCGATCGGCAGCTGCTCCTTGGGGTAGGAGGTCCGCGCCTCGACCCGCCAGGTCGTGGTCCGGCCGTCCTCGTGCTCGATCGTGACCTCGTCGCCGACGTCCATGCTCTTCAGCCCCCACAGGGCCCCGCGGCCCTGCTCACGGGAGTCGACGTGCCCGCTGAGCACCGCGGTCCCAGCCGGCTCACCAGGCATGACGCCTGGCTCGTACCACCCGACACGCCGGATGTCGTGGGGGATCTCCATGGCGCCGTCGGGCTCCAGGCTCACGGCATCCAGCGGTGCGACGATCCCGAGCGACGGCAGGCGCAGTGACACCGGCGCGGTGACGGGTTCGGGTTCGACCGCACGGGCTGGCTGCTGCGGGGTGAGACCGTCGCCCCAGGGGCCGAGCTCCGGAGGTGGCGGTGGATCGGGGGTGGGCTCCACGAACGGCGAGGCGACGGCCT
Source organism: Nitriliruptoraceae bacterium (assembly GCA_003561535.1). Lineage (GTDB taxonomy): Bacteria > Actinomycetota > Nitriliruptoria > Nitriliruptorales > Nitriliruptoraceae > T1Sed10-7. The sequence continues at coordinate 8,567 of PWWI01000241.1, read as the reverse complement.
CGAGGTCGCCCACCGTGTCCGGGACCTGGGACAGGTGCCAGGCCGTCGGTGCGGCCACGAGTAGCAGCAGGCCGGCGAGCGCGAGGAGCCACGCGACCCGTGACATGCCCATCCCTCCCGGTCCTGGTACGCCCGAGAACCCTACCGTCTAGGTTCAGGCATCGACAGGGACGGTGTAGACGACGACGTTGTCGCTGTAGCTGCGAGCATCCCGGTCGAAGTAGCCGTCGCAGGTGATGAGCACGAGCCGTGGCTCGCCGAAGCGGGTGAAGATGTCCGCGATCGGGAGCTCGTTCTTGGGGTAGCTGGTGCGGGCGACCACGCGCCACTCGCTGGTGGATCCGTCGGCGTGGTCGACGGTGACGAGGTCGTCCACGTCCATGCGTCTGAGGTCCCAGAACGCGCCCCGGCCCTGCTCGCGGGAGTCGACGTGGCCGGAGATGATGGCGGTGCCGGTGGCCTCACCGGGGGCGACACCGAGCTCGTACCAGCCGGTGGTGCTCACGTCGTGGGGGATCTCCATGCCGCCGTCGTCTTCGAGCGCCACGTTCACGATCGGTGCTTCGACCCCGATCGACGGAAGGCTGATCGAGGTCGGGTCCGCGACCGGCTCGGCTTCCGGTTCGGGTGCCTCGGCCGGGCTGAGGTCGGGGACCACTCCCGGCACGGCGTCGTCGAGGTCGAGGTCGGGGAGGATGACCTCGTGGGAGGGCGCCGTGCCCGTGACGGCGTCGAGGTCGCCGACGGTGGTCTCTGGCTGCGCCATGCTCCAGGCGACCGGCGCGCCGATGAGCAGCGCGATACCGGCAAGAGCCGAGACGAGCGAGAAGCGGTTCACGGCGGACATCCTGATCGCACTAGGTGGGAACTCTCCAGCGTGCTTCGACAATCCATGTTCGGAGCGGCTGGCAGGTCGGGTGGTGCCGGAGACAAGGAGAAGGGGGCCCGTAGGCCCCCTTCATCCTGCAGTACGGAGGTGTCAGCTACGGCGACGCGCGGTGGCGACGGCCGGGGCAGCGATGCCCAGGGCACCCATGATCATCAGCGCGGCGACCCAGAAGGGCAGGCCAGCGTTCAGCAGACCGCCGGTCCCGGAGTCGACGTGCGTGGGCTGCTCGACCTCTTCCTCAGCCTCTTCGTCGACCTCTTCGTCGACCTCTTCGTCGACCTCGTCCTCGACGGTGATGTCGACGATCTCGACCACGAGCTGGATCGTCTCGTCGTCGGGCGAGCCGACGGCGAAGGCGAGGACGCGCTGGTCCGCGGGGATGGTCACGTCGCCAGCCTCGAGGGCGAGGTCAGTGGTTCCGGCGGCAGCGACGCCGACATCGAGCAGCTCGGTACCAGCAGGGGCGTCGATCTGCGCGGCGTTGCCGTTGGTGAGGTCATCGGCAGCGATCTCGCCACCGGCCACGATCGCGACGGCAGGGAAGGCGGCGGTGTGGAAGGCGGAGATCCCCTCGGCGTCGTTGACATCGAACTGAGTGGCCGTGAGGTCACCGTCCTCGGTCAGGTGGGCAACGACGGCGTAGATACCGCCCTCGCTGAAGGTCAGGTCCACAGGACCGATGACAGCGTCTCCACCGGCCTCGACGGCGATCGAGTAGGTGCCGGCGGGGACGTCCGTGGTCGCGGCGTCAGTGAAGTTGACGCCTGTGAGGAGGGCGTCGCCGTCCGCGGTGATGTCCACCCCGTCGGCGCCGGGCACACCGTGCACGATGGTCACCTGAGCGGTGTCGTGGCCGTCCGCCAGAGCGGCGGTCGCCGGGACAACGGCCAGCGCGGCCGCCGCCAGGGCGATAGAGAACTTGTTCTTCATTGGTAAAACCTCCGCAGAGCAGTAGGGGTTGCAGTGTCGCACAGTGTTCGGCCGGCCACCTGGTCTCGGATCGGAGGCCGACAGACCTCAAACCCTACGGCAATCCTCGCCGAAAGGTCGGCAAACGCCTCACAGAGCCGATTGGGGCCGGTTTGCGTCGAACGTGAATCACTTCACGATTCGTTCGGCGCGCGGATGCGCGCATCTGTGTGCGCTCATCGCCCGGAATCTCGTCGTTGGCAGTGCACGGAGCGGGTGCTGGCCACCCGCGAAGCCACGACCCCGGCGTACCTTCCCAGGTCGAAAGCCATCGGCACCAGGACGGTGCAGAGCCCGTCGGCCGAGCTCGACCAAGTAGCATGCGGGGCCGCCGGACGGGCGTGCCCGGCGCACCGAGGGGCGGACGTGGAACTGGATGCGAACACCGTCGCACTGCTGGCGGTCATCTCGACGGCGACGGCGGCCCTGCTCCTGATCGCGGTGGTCTTCCTGTGGCTGCGGCTGCGGGTCGTCCGTCGCACCCAGGTCCGCGCGTTCGGCGGTACCGAGCGGGACATCCTCGAGGTCCTGGCCGACCAGGGGGCAGCGATCGGTTCGCTCGAGCGGGACCTGGGCGTCCTCGACGGTCGGGCCGCCGAGCTCCGTGAGCGCCTGCGACGTGACCTCTCCCACGTGGCGATCGTCCGCTACGACGCCTTCGAGGACATGGGTGGCGCCCTGTCCTTCTCCGCCGCCCTCCTCGACGAACGCGGCCACGGTCTGGTCATCTCGGCCATCAACGGTCGCTCCGAGACCCGCTCCTACGCCAAGGCGATCGTCGCCGGCGACAGCGAGCACAGCCTGAGCGCTGAGGAACTCGAAGCCATCGACGCCGCCATGACCGACCGGCCCGCCACCGCCCCGCCCCCGTCGCGACGTGGACGCCGGAGAGCCTCGTGACCGACCGCACCACCGATCCCGCCGACCTGGTCGCCTACCTCGGGCCGGCAGGGACCTTCACCGAGACCGCCGCGCGCCTCATCACCGGCGCGACCGACGACCGGAACCTGCTGCCCTGCGGCGACATCGCCGAGGTGCTCCGCACCGTCGAGGACGGCCGCGCCCGCCGCGGGGTCGTGCCGATCGAGAACACCCTCGAGGGTTCCGTCACCGCCACGCTCGACGCGCTGGCTTTCGACACCTCGCTGCTGATCCACGGGGAGCTCGAGCTCCCGGTCACCCTCATCGCCGCCGCAGTCGCCGGGACCAGCCTGGACGAGATCGTCGAGGTCACCTCACACCCGGTCGCGCTGGCGGCGACCCGCCGGTGGCTGTCGGCGACGGCCCCGAACGCCGATCGGGTCCCGGTGGCCTCGACCGCACGCGCCGCGGAGTTGGTCGCCGAGCGAGGCCCCGGCCACCTCGCCATCGTGAACCCCTTGGCCGCCGATCGGTACGGGCTCGAGGTGGTCGCCCGCGACATCGCCGACAGCGCCCGGAACCTGACCAGGTTCGTGCTGGTCGGTGCCGAGGTCCCGGCGCCCACGGGCTGGGACAAGACGTCGATGGTGGTGTTCATCGACACCAACAAGCCGGGTGCGCTGCTGCAGCTGCTGGAGATCTTCGCCGAGCGGGACCTCAACCTGACCAAGATCGAGTCGCGCCCCACCAAGGACGAGCTCGGCGAGTACTGCTTCTTCCTCGACGTCGAGGGCCACCTCGCCGGCGAGCGGGTCGGTGACGCCCTGGCCGCGGTCAAGCGCACCCACCGCGACGTGAAGGTGCTGGGGTCCTACCGCCGCTCCGGTGCCCGCCGCACCGATGAGGCCGAGCGCATCCACGCCGACGACGCGGCCTACCGCGAGGCGGCGTCCTGGCTCGCGCAGTGGCGTGCCCGCGTGACCCCGTCTGCGACCTGACCTCGGCCGCTGTCGTGCACCCTCCCGTCGCCCCACCCGATCCGCGTCGCTCCTGGGACCTGCCCGACTTCGGGGCGATGCCGACCGTCGAGCGGTTGACGCCGGAGTTGGTGCGCGTGCTCGCACCCAACCCGTCGCCGATGACCCTGGACGGCACCAACACCTACGTGCTCGGAGCCGCCGGTGCGGGTGAGGTCGTGATCGTCGACCCGGGGCCCGACGACCCCGCCCACCGACAGCGCGTCGACGACGCCGTGGCCGGATCGGACGCGGAGGTCCGGGCGATCGCGGTGACCCACCACCACCCCGACCACGCCGAGGCTGCCGCCGGCTGGGCCGCGGATCTCGGTTGCCCGGTCCTGGCCCCCACGGGGTACCTGGCCGTCGACGCGCCGGTGATCACCGAGGGCGACCGGGTGGCCCTGAGGAACGTCGAGGTGACCGTCATCGCCACCCCCGGTCACACCCGCGACCACGTCGCGTTCCGGCTGGGCAGCGGCGCCGTGCTCACCGGCGACCACGTGCTCGGGCGCGGGACCAGCGTGGTCGCCCACCCCGACGGCGACCTCCAGGCCTACCTCGACTCCCTCCAGCGGCTCTACGACCTGGGGCCCTCCGCTCTTCACCCCGGGCACGGCCCCAGCCTCACCGAGGACCCGGGGGCGGTGCTCAGCTACTACGCGGAGCACCGTCACTACCGGGAGTTGCAGCTCAAGCACGTGCTGCGGGACGGTCCCGCCGGGCTCGGCGAGCTCGTGGCACGGCTCTACGCCGATGTCGATCGACGGGTGTGGCCCGCGGCGGCGGCGTCGCTGTCGGCCCTGCTCGCGGTCCTGGTCGCGCGAGGTGAGGTCCACCGGGATGCGGCTGCCCGGTACCACCTCGCCGTCTGAGCGGTCCTGCAGTGCGATGGCAGGCCGTGGCACCGGTCGATCCCGGGCTCAAGCGCGCCCCCGCCGCGGTCGATGGGAGGACTGAGCCACCGGGCGGTGGTGTGGAGGGTGGGTGCGCCGTGGCCGAGTTCCTGGACAGCTTCGACGTCGAGCGTGACGCGTTGCTGGCCTCGCTCGACCAGGTGGAGGACGTCTGGAGTCGGTTCCAGGAGCGGCGTGCGCTGGAGATGGACGGGACGGCCGAGACCGACTCGCTGATCGCCGGTGAGTTCTCCCTCGTCCGCCGTGACCTGGAGTCCACGGAGTTCACCGTCGGCATCTTCGGGCTGATCAAGCGGGGCAAGTCCACCCTGCTCAACGGCCTGATCGGCCGCGAGGTGTCGTCGATGCACGTCACCCCGGAGACCGCCGTCCCGGTCTACGTGTCCTACGGCGACGATCCCGAGGCGGCGGTCCACTTCGCCGATGGGACCCAGAAGCACGTCGCGGTCGAGGACGTGCACGCCTACACCTCCCAGAAGACCAACCCGATGAACCACCTCGGCGTCACCTTCGTCGAGCAGCAGGTGCCGGTCGGGTTCCTGCGCAACGGCACGCGGCTGATCGACACCCCGGGGCTCGACGACGCCGAGGCCGACGAGGGGTACACCCAGCGGACCCTGCAGGAACTGGACATCGTCGACGCGGGCGTCGTGCTCTTCCTCTCACCCCCGACGGTCGGGGCCACCGAGCTCGGGTTCCTCGAGGACATCGTCGCCCGGGATCTGCGCAAGACCTTCCTGGTCTGCAACATGTACCCGCAGCATTTCCACGACCGGGAGACCCGTGAGCAGGTCCTGGAGTACGTCGGGATGCGCATCGTCGAGGCGTCCCAGCGGGTCGGTCGCAGCGGGGAGGTTCGCATCTACCCGGTCTGTGCCCTGGAGGCCTGGGAGGCCAGAAAGAACGACGACATCGACCAGTGGAAGCGCTCCGGCGCGGACCGTCTGCTGCGCGATCTGGAGAACTACCTCTCCAAGCACGCCGGGCGGGACGTGCTCGACGACGCCGCCGAGCGCATCGCCCACATCGCCGAGCTCGCGCGCGCCGAGGTCCAGGTCCGTCAGCAGCTGCTGGAGGACCCGGAGAAGCTCTTCGACTTCCGGCAGCAACTCGACCGCAACATCCTCGATCTGGAACGACGCTTCGAGGCCGCGGTGTCGATGGCCCTGACCGAGGTGGCGCCGCTGCGGATGCGGATCCGCAGCCTCGTGCTGCAGCCCTTCACCCGGGCCAAGCAGGACCTGAACAAGCTGGAGACGCTGGAGGAGATCGAGCAGTTCTCCTCCCGTTTCCGACGGCAGCTGGAGGTGGGAGGGGAGCTGGCGTCGCGTCAGTTCGCCGAGGGGTTCGGTCAGATCGTGGGGGGTCTCCAACGGCAGTTGCAGGAGCGCTTCCAGGCCGTGATGACCGATCTGGCCCCGAACCTGCCCAACATCCGCCTCTCACCCAACGCGCTGCTGGTCACACCGGACCAGCTCCAACAGCTCCACGCCGCCAAGCGCCGCTCCGAGCAGGCCTCCAAGACCACCGCGGTCGTCGGTGGGCTGTCGGGCGGCGGCCTCACCGTGCTGGCGACCGGGACGATGACCCTGCTCGGCCCGCTGGGTCTGCTCGGGGGTGCACTGGTGGGGTGTAAGATGTCCAACCTGGTCGCCGGGCACCGCAGCCTGGAGCAGGCGCGCGACGCCATCGCGATCCGACTCGACGAGATCGCCGCCACGATGCTGCAGGACGTCGACCGGCAGGTCGAGCAGGCGGTGGAGACGGTCCGCTCGTCGGTGGAACGCCGTCGTCGTGCCTTCGCGGGTGACCTCTACCAGCAGTTCGAGGTGGTCCAGGCGATCAGCGAACGTCCGGAGGCGCTGGAGGTGCAGCGTCGGGACGCTGCCCGCTTCGTCGACGCCTTCGAGGACTGCGCTCGGGAGGCGCGAGCCGCGCTCTCCGGACCACTGGCTGCCGTCGGGTGACGGCAGCCGGGTCTGTCTGGTACCGCCTCAGGTGTTGACGCGACGGGTGCGCTTGATGCCCGCGCGCTTGAGCACCCCTGCCGGCACCCCCGCTTCCCGCCATGCGGGATAGGTGATGCCCTTGCGCTCGGAGTACTCGGCGGCAGCTTCGACGAAGGCCTGCTCGAGGGCGTCCATATCCGGCGCCTCGCCGAGTTCGATCAAGCGCTCCTCGAGGTCCAGACGCTTCTGGATCAACTCCACACGCTTCGCCGGGTCGGGCTCTTCATCGATGCGAGCCTGGATCTCCGGCAGTTTTGCCTCGATGGCACTGCGGTCGACCGGTCGACCAGGCTTGCGTTCCTGTTCGAGCGCAGCGAGGTACTCCCTGACCGCCCGGCCCTGCTCGCGGCCCTTTGCGAGGGCCGCCTTGTGCTCATCGCTCATCTTGCGTGCCATCTGTCTTTCCGATCGACGGTTGGTCCCCCGGGGCTGTGCATTACGTTTCGCGCCGGGTATCACCGGGCACGTATAGACACTAACACGACTCGCTTAGCCACGTCCGTCCTGGGTGGAACCTCGGTGTTCTGTAAGTGAGGTGGGTCGTGGCGGTCGGTCCCGCCACTTGCGTTGTGATCCCGTGTTCTTCTCGTGGTGGTCACGACCCATGAAGCGGTGGTGGGTAGTGGTCGCGGGAGCGAGGCGGACCGTTCGGAAGGCTGCCGCCATCGTCGTGACCGTGTCCGTGAGGAGGGGCCTGGTTGCTCTGGTGACGGTTCGGTCGAACGCTCAGACTACGGTCCGAAGCAGGAGGCCGGCAGCGTCGCAGAGCCGCGCGAGTGCTCGAGCCTCCTCCCGTCAACGAGGAGGACGAAAGTGACAGTGCAACTGCCGCCGGCGAGATCCGTTGCCGAGAACCCCACCCAGGAGCAGATGCGCGAGTGGGTGCTCGAGCTGATGCCGGAGGACCGGACCACGGTCACCGAGTTCGGCAACATCAACTACACCGCGCGCATCCTCGCCCGCCTGACGCCGTCGACGTTCATCGTCACCGATGAGCCCAACGCCAAGCAGACGATCTCGCGGGAGGAGGCTGCGAAGTACGCGCAGATGCAGGACGCGCACATCGCGGACAAGGACATGGTCCTCATCGAGGGCTACATCGGCCCCGATCCGAAGTTCCAGACCGCTTCGCGGCTGTACATGGAGAAGGCGCACTCGAACATCCCCGCGATGCAGCAGCAACTGTTCTTCGACAAGGACGAGGCGTGGGCACCGAACTTCACGGTCATCTACACACCGACACTGCGTATCCCTGAGCACCACGAGGAGTGCCTGATCCTCGTCGATTACGATACGTGGACCACCCGGGTGTTCGGCTCGGACTACTTCGGCGAGTCGAAGATGGGTGGCCTGAGGATGTGGAACAAGCTCGTCTACCAGCACGATGGTTTGGCGATGCACTGCGGTGCCAAGACCTTCCCCGGTGAGGAGACCACCGACGGTCAAGAGCGGCTGGCGCTGATCATCGGCCTGTCAGGAACGGGAAAGACCACGACGACCTTCCGCAACGTCAAGGGATCGCTGCCGGTCCAGGACGACTTCATCGCGTTGATGCCGGGTGGTGAAGTGTTCACCACCGAGAACGGCTGCTTCGCCAAGTCCTATGGGTTGGATCCGGATGACGAGCCGACGATCTATGGCGGCGCGACGCGGCCCGACGCGTGGCTCGAGTCGGTGGCGGTCGACGAGGACGGCAAGGTCGACTTCTTCGACGACTCCTACACCAAGAACGGCCGGGTGACCTTCGGGCTGGAGAACATCCGGCACCGTGATCCCAAGGATCTGCCGAAGGCGCACTACCTGTTCATCCTGAACCGCAACGAGAACATCATCCCGGCCGTGGCCAAGCTCAAGCCCGAGCAGGCGGCGTACTACTTCATGCTCGGCGAGACCCAGGGCACCGCTG
>PWWI01000086.1 GCA_003561535.1 Nitriliruptoraceae bacterium | reverse complement strand
TCGGCGCGTCCTCGGTGCCGGTGTCGGTGAAGCTGGGGCCCTACTACTCGGCCTTCGGCAACCTGGCCCGCCAACTGGCGGACGCGGGAGCCGCTGGGTTGGTGCTGTTCAACCGCTTCTACCAGCCCGACATCAACCTCGAGAGCCTGTCGGTGGGGCCGCACCTCGTGCTGTCCACCTCCGATGAGCTCCGGCTGCCGCTGCGCTGGTGTGCGATCCTGCACGGTCGGGTCGGCGCCTCCATCGGCGCCAGCACGGGTATCCACACCGGCAAGGACCTCGCCAAGGTGCTCCTGGCCGGCGCGAACGTGGGGATGTCGACCTCGGCGTTGCTGCGGCACGGGCCCGACCACACGGCCACGGTTCTCGGCGAGCTCGAGACCTGGATGAAGGACACCGGCTACGCGTCGGTGGAGGAGATGACGGGTGCGGTGTCGCAGCGCACCGTGCGGGACCCGGCGCAGTTCGAGCGCGCGAACTACCTCGACACCCTGACGCGCTACGCGAGCACGTTCCTGCAGTGATGCTTGCCCGCCTCCACGGCGGGCGGGAGCGGGGAGAGGACCGACGGTCGGCCGGTGCGGGGCCGGCCGTCGGTCACGTCCCGACCGCAGTAGGCTGGCGTGCCCCGCACTCTGGAGCCGATGTGGCCGATGTGGCTGATCCGCCCGACCCCGCGGTGCCGGAGGATCTCCAGGCGGCGGTGCCGGAGGGGCTGCTGGCACGTGCCCGTGAGCTGCGGACCAACGCCTACGCCCCCTCCTCCGGCTTCCGCGTCGGCGCGGTGGTCGTCACCGCCTCAGGGCGGCGGTTCGAAGGGGTCAACGTCGAGAACGTCTCGTACCGTCTCACCACCTGCGCCGAGCAGGCGGCGCTCGCGGCGATGTGTGCTGCGGGGCCGCTCGAGGAGGTCGTGGTCGTCGCCGTCGCGGGGGACGGCCCCAGCCCCTGCACGCCCTGTGGGGCCTGCCGGCAGACGATCGCGGAGTTCGGTACCGACGCGGTGGTCCACGCCACGGGAGCCAGCGGGCCGGTGCTGACCACCTCGATCGCCGAGCTGCTGCCCGATGCGTTCACGACTGAGCGGCTGCGGGATCGTGGGGAGGTGGCTGGTGGAGGAGCGTGAGCTCGACGTCGCCCAGGTCCTGGCCGGTCTCCACGAGCCCGTCCCGGAGGGCCATCGCAGTGGGCTGATCGCCCTGGTCGGACGTCCCAACACCGGCAAGTCGACCCTGCTCAACCGGGTGGTCGGGACCAAGGTCGCCATCGTGACCCCCGTTCCTGGCACGACCCGCAACGCGATCAGGGGCGTGCTGACCACCGACGACGCGCAGCTGGTCTTCCTCGACACCCCGGGGCTCGCGAAGCCGCGAACCCTGCTCGCGCGCCGCCTCAACGACCTCGTGCGCGACACCTGGGCCGGGGTCGACCTGCTGTGCTTCATCACCGACGTCGCCGCCGGCATCGGGCCCGGTGACGCGTTCCTGGCCAGGGAACTGGCCGATGTCTCCACGCCGGTCATCGCCGTCGCGAACAAGATCGATCGCCTCAGCCCCAAGGAGCGCATGCTGCCTGAGCTCGCCAAGCTGGAGCAGCTCGGCAGCCCCTTCGGTGGGTTCGCGGACATCGTTCCGGTGTCGGCCCACAGCGGTGACAACGTCGACCGGCTGGTCGAGGTGCTGACCTCTCACCTGCCCGAGGGACCGCGGTTGTTCGCCGGGGGGCAGGTCTCCGACCAGCCGGAGCGCCAACTCGCCGCGGAGATCCTGCGGGAGAAGTTGATCGAGGCTGCAAGGGACGAGCTCCCCCACTCCATCGCGGTCACCGTCGACGAGGTAGCACCCGATCCGGAGCGGGACGACCTGCTGCGGATCGATGCCGTGATCCACGTCGAACGTGACTCGCAGAAGCCGATCGTGATCGGTCGCGGTGGGGAACAACTCAAGGCGGCGGCGACCGCAGCCCGGACCGAACTCGAGATCATCTTCGGCTCGAAGGTCTACCTGTCGACCCACGTCCGGGTCGCCAAGGAGTGGCAGCGCGACCCCAAGCAGCTGGGCAGGCTCGGGTACTGAGCGGCGGTGAGGCTGCTGCCCGCTGGCTGCGGTCCGGCTGCTGCCCGCTGGCCCCGGCCGCTGGCCCCGGCCGCTGCCCGCTGGCCCCGGCCGCGCGAGAACCAGCAACTATCTGCTGTTTCTCGCGCGAGCGGAGGGCCGGCTGTGCCATCAGCGGCGGATGGACGCGAGAACCAGCAACTATCTGCTGTTTCTTGGGGCCGCGGGACATAGGGCGACGCGAAGACGACCAGCACCCCTCGCCGCGAGCCGCATGGGTCCCACGGGCCGAGGCCCGGCCGCGCCGGACCGAACCCGCGCTGGCCCGCGCCACCTGACCGCCTGTCCCGGTGGCCTCCGGCGTTCGAGCCCGGCCATCCGGCCAGCCCCGGGAGGGGCGGATGTGGGCCGGGTCTGGGACCGTCGAGCATCGACCCGGCGCGACACGCGCGCCGCCCATTCCCCAGGAGGATCCCCGTGACGTTCCGCTCCCAACTGCTCCCCGTGGTCGCGGTCCTGGCGCTGGTCGCCGCCGCCTGCGCCGACGACGACGCCCTGATGGGTGACCCCGAGGACGGTGTCGCCGAGGTAGATGAGGATGCGGCTGATGACGAAGCCATCGAGGACGATGTGCTCGAGGACGACGCGGCAGAGGACGAGGCCGCCGACGACGACGCCGCTGCCGAACCGGACGATGCCGCTGACGGGCGGGACGCCGCGGTCGGCGTCGTCACCTCGGGCATCGAGGTGGCCGACTCCGAACTCGGCGAGCACCTGGTGACCGCCGAGGGGATGACCGCCTACGCCGCCGTCGACCAGCTCGAAGGCGAGGTCGTCTGCGTCGCCGACTGCGCTCAGGTGTGGCCGCCGGTGCTCGTCGACGGTGAGCCCGACGTGGCAGCTGACATCGACGCCGAGGTGACCACGATCGACCGCCCAGACGGCGGGACCCAGCTCGTGGTCGAGGGCGCGCCGCTCCACGCCTTCGTGGTCGACGCCGAGCCGGGTGACGTGCGAGGTCAGGGCAGCGCCGACCGTTGGTTCGTCGTCAGCCCCACCGGCGCGTTGCTCGGCGTCGTCGACGACGACTGAGCGTCCTGACCGAGAGCCGCAGGCCGATAGCCGCAGGCCGACAGCGGCAGCGGCCCCCGGGCGCGGCCGTCTCCCTCGGGTACCGTCGGGCACATGGACGCACCGATCATCCAGCAGACCGGTCCGGAGAGCTTCGAGCTGCTCCGCGGGGATGGCCAACGATGCATGCTCAGGCTGGCGCACCACACGCGCCGGGGCCTCGGGCTGCACGGGGTGCCGCCCCTCCACGTCGCCACGGAGGCCGTCCGCATCCTGCAGGAGCGGGGGGAGCGGCTCGATGGCAACGTTGGGGGCGGCGCCGAGCGCGAGCAGCTCGACCTCGGCGCGGCGGTCGGCCGTGACCCGGCAGGGTTCGAGGAGCTCCGGATGCGTCTGAGCTGACCGTGAAGCTGGTAGCCGCTCTGCCGTCCGAGGCGAGGTGAGCGATGGAGGGGATCGAGGCCCACGAGGTCGTCGAAGGTCAGATCGCGGTCTCCACCGCCGAGGGACGCGAGCACCGCGTCCTGATCCCCGCCGGCGTCGGGGTGCCCGGTGCCGACGACGTGAGCTTGGCCGCCGCGTTGGTCGCGGAGCTGCTGGTCCGTGGTCAGATGCTGCCGGAGGTGATGGACGCGAGCCACCTGCTGGCCCGCGATCCCGGCCTGCTGCTAGCGGTGAGCGAGCGGCTCGAGGAGTCGTGAAGGGGCCGTGCGAACCGCTCTGACGTCCAGACGCGACTTCGGCGTCTGGCGCGCCCCTTGTGCGCCGGATCGCAACGAGGCGACCGCGTTGTGGTCGCCTCGTTGCGATCCGGCGGGGGCGGCCGTCGCTCAGGACCCCGGCCTCCTACCCGCGTCCGGACAGCGGATGGGACCGAGCGGATGGCCGCGCTGCTGCGAACCTGAGGTAGCCGACCCGGAAGGACCATGATGCGTCTGCGCACCCGCGTACTGCCGCTTCTCGCCGCAGCCAGCTTGATCGGCGCGGCTTGTGGGGACGACCTGCCCGATGCTGCGGACGACCTGCCCGATGACGAGGTGGTGGAAACCGAGGACGAGCCCGACGACGCGGCCACCGAGAACGACGCGGCCACCCAGGCGGACGTCAACCTGACCGTGGCCGACTCCCCGCTGGGTGAGCACCTGGTCGACGGTGACGGGCTCACGCTCTACCTGTTCGACAACGACGAGCCCGGTGAGAGCAACTGCACCGGCGACTGCCTGGCGAGCTGGCCGCCCCTGACCGTCGACGACGAGCCGACGTGGGGTGATGGTGTCGACGGCGACCTGGTCGGCACGATCGAGCGTGAGGACGATGGCTCGACCCAGGTGACCTACGACGGCATGCCGCTCTACTTCTGGGCAGCCGATGCCGCTCCGGGTGATGTCAACGGTCAGGGTGTCAACGACGTGTGGTGGGTCGTCGCCCCCGACGGCCGCGCCATCATGGAGATGGTCCCCGAGACCTCGGAGGACGACGGCGGCGGGGAGTACTGACCCGTCCCGCAGGACGAGGTGGCCCGCGCGGTCGACCGCGCGGGCCTCGACACACCCGAGCGGTCGACCGCGCGGGCCTCGTCATGTCCGGCAGGGACCCATCGGCTGCACGGAGGTCGGCTGCAGGCCAGCGGCGTGGTTGGTTGGATAGCTATCGCCCTGTCGCCGACGTGAGGAAGCGTGCCCGTGACCGCCACCGACATCCCCGCAATCGCCACGGACCGTCCCCACCAGGACGAGGACGCCACCGTCGCCCTGGCCACGTGGTTCGAGGAACGGGAAGGCGAGGAGCCGGACGCCTTCACCCTGGCGCGCACCTTCGCTCCGAAGCTCGGTGCGCACGCCCAGGGGGACGGCAGCGTCGCCTTCGCCATGTGGTCCCCCCGCCTGACCCGTGAGCGGGTGGCAGATGCCGACATCTTCCTCGAGGTGCTCGATCCCCTCGATGACCTCGATGTCACCGTCTCCCGTGCCACGGTGCGGTTCCGGCGCACCCTGGTCCCCGTGCAACGTGACCGGGATCTGGTGTGGACCGTGGCCAGGGGGCTCAGCATCGGGACACGGGAGCGGCTCGGCAGCTTCTACTGCCTGACCTACCGGGACCGGGACGGGGACTGGCACCGGGTGTTCGACCCGATGGCCAGCTCACTGCCCTACGGCACCTTCGCCCCCGCCGAGGTGTACGACCTCGACGCGGTGCAGACGGGACGCGGGGATCGTGACTACTGGCGTGCGCTGGCCTACGAGGCCGCCGAGGATCGCTGTGGTTCCGGCATCGTCAAGCAGGGTCCAGCCGCCAACATCCTGCAGCTGCACGTGCCGACTGCCACCTCGGGTGGGACGCTGGCCAGCCTCGCGCGCTTCTACGAGCGGCTCGCTCGCCACCTCGTCGAGGGCCGGGAGCTCACCCCGGAGGAGCAGGTCTACTCGGCCTACGACGCCGTCCAGCTGCTGCCCGTGGAGCCGACCACGGTCTACGAGAAGGGCCCGGCGTTCTTCGCGATCCAGGAGCCCGTGCAGGCCGAGGACACCGAAGCCCGCGAACCCGACCTGCGGTACGTCGACGAGGTGACTGCGGTTCTGCGCCGCCCCGACACGACCAACTGGGGCTACGACGTGGTGATCGCCGGCTCCGCGGCGGTGAGCCCCACCCTGCTGGAGACCGGGCGCCCCGACGAGTTGGTCGACCTCGCCGTCGCGTTGCACACCTTCCCGACGGGGCCGATCCGGCTGATCGCCGACGTCGTCTACGGCCACGCCGACAACCAGGCCCTGAACGTGCTGGACTCGGAGTGGTTCGCCGGGCCGAACATGTACGGCCAGAACCTCGACTACCGCAACCCCTGGGTGCGGGCCCTGCTGCTCGAGATGCAGCGCCGCAAGGTGGACCTCGGCTTCGACGGGGTGCGTATCGACGGGGCACAGGACTTCAAGTTCTACGACGCGGAAGCCCGTGAGCTGCGCCACGACGACGGGTACCTCCAGCTGATGAGCGACGTCGTGCAGGAGGTGGCGGGCTGCCGCTACCGGCCGTGGATGATCTTCGAGGACGGGCGTCCCTGGCCGGAGCCCGACTGGGAGCTGTCCTCCACCTACCGGGCGGTGATCGAGCGCCAGCCCGACGACGACATCTTCCAGTGGGGACCGCTGACCTTCGCGCACAACACCCCCTTCCTGTACGGGTTCTGGCTACGCAGCTGGTGGCGGATCCGCCAGATCCTCGAGCACGGTTCGACCTGGATCTCCGGGGGCGCGAACCACGACACGCTGCGCCGAGGGACCCAGGTCAGCCCGGAGTTGACGATCAACACCCGGCTCGGTGAGACCGAGCTGCAGATCCTCGACAAGGCCTACGACAACCCCGCCATCAAGATGCTGACCTACTGCGCCTTCCCCGGAGTCCCCATGGACTTCCTGAACGCGTCCATGCGGGCGGCGTGGGGGTTCATCCGCAACCAGGACGACCGGTACGGGGTCAAGGTGGTGTCGGAGGAGACCCTCTCGCTGGTGTGGCAGGTGGACGAGGAGTTCTACCCGCTGGCCGCCAACTTCAAACGGCTCAAGGGCCTCGGTTTCGAGACGCTGGAGGAGTTGCGCCGGTTCATGGACCTGCTGCCCGCGCTCGTCGAGGTGACCGACTACGACCTGGAGACGATCTCCTCGCTGATCAACGGGGTGGAGCCACCGCTGGCCGGGCCACTGCCGATGGACCCGCCGACGCTGAAGAGGGTCGCGCGGGCGTGGATGGACGACATGCACGATTACTGCAACGTCCACGGCTGGGCCAACCGTCTCGACCCGAACCAGACCAGCTACAACGTGGCGGTACGCGAGTTCCGACGGGCACGGCGGTGGCTGCGCGACGACCTACGTGAAGGTGACGCCTTCGACTACCTGCGGCCCGTCGACGGGCACGCGGTGTTCGCGTCCCTTCGCACCTCGCCCGATGGCGCCGAGCAGGTGCTGGTGGTCGCGAACATGGAGGGTGGCCACGCTGACCTCGACCCGGTGCACATCGAGCTGCCGGGGCTGGACCCGCATGGCTGGTACCTGCAGCTGCGCACGCCCAACATCGGGCCTGACTACCTCGGCGGGGCGATCACCCTGACCGACTCCTCCGGCGTGGTGTTCACCCGCGGACGGTGACCTGCCCATCCGCTGCGAACGGCGTCGTCACCGGCTGCCGGCGATGAGCCCCGAGGCGCGGGGGGCGACGGGGTTGCGGGCATACGGCGGGGGCCTGGCGGGGGGCCTGGCGGGGAGCCTGGCGGGGGGCCTGGCCGGGAGCCTGGCGGGGAGCCTGTCGGATCGCAACGATGTGACCATGACGCGGTCGATCGGTTGCGATCCCCGCGGGGTTGTCAGCCCCGGTCGGGCACGAACACCGCCAGGCCCAGAGGCGGCAGGGTCAGGTCCAGGGAGGCAGGGCGACCCGCCAACTCGACGTCGCCAGCGGTGACCGCACCGTTGACCACCCCGGTCCCACCGAAGCGCTCCTCGTCGGAGTTGAAGACCTCGCGCCAACGCCCGCCCTCAGGCACGCCGATCCGGTAGGGAGAGCGGGTCACCGGGGTGAGGTTCCACACCACCACCGCGTCATCCTGTCCCGGCGCCCGCCGCAGGAAGGACACCACCGACTGCTCGCGGTCGGAGGCGTCGATCCACTCGAACCCGTCACCGCGGGCATCGCCGACGTGCAGCGCCGGGAGCTCGCGGTACAGCGCGTTCAGCGCCGAGGTGTAGGTGAGCAGCGCGGCGTGCTCCGGCTCCTCGAGCAGGGGCCAGTCGAGCTGCGTCTCCACGTCCCAGCCGTCCCGCACCCCGAACTCCGTGCCCATGAACATCAGCTTCTTGCCCGGGGAGGGGTACTGCGCCCCGAGCAGCAGCCGCAGGTTCGCCCGTTGCGCCCAGGCGTCGCCGGGCAGCTTCGACAGCATCGAGCCCTTGCCGTGTGACACCTCGTCGTGGGACAGCGGCAGGCAGTAGGACTCGCTGGCGGCGTAGACCGAGCGGAAGGTGAGCTGGTCCTGCTTGCCGCCACGGAACAGCGGGTCGGTGCTGAAGTAGTCCAGCGCGTCGTGCATCCAGCCGAGGTCCCACTTGTGGTCGAAGCCGAGCCCGCCATGCTCCGTGGGGCGGGTGACGCCGTCCCAGGACGTGGACTCCTCGGCGAAGGTGATGGTTCCGGGGTGGTGGCGGGCCACCTCGTTGTTGCAGCGCTGCAGGAAGCTGACGGCTTCGAGGTGCTCGTTCCCGCCGTACTCGTTGGGGATCCACTGCCCCTCGCCGCGGGAGTAGTCGAGGTAGAGCATCGACGACACCGCGTCGAGCCGCAGCCCGTCGGCGTGGTAGCGCTCCAGCCACGACATCGCCGAGGACAGCAGGAAGCTGCGCACCTCGCCGCGTGCGTAGTTGAACATCGCCGAGTTCCAGTCGGGGTGGATGCCGCGCCGCGGGTCCTCGTGGTCGTAGAGGTGGGTGCCGTCGAAGGTGGCCAGCGCCCACCAGTCGTCGGGGAAGTGGGAAGGCACCCAGTCGAGGAGCACGCCGATGCCGGCCTGGTGCAGCTGGTCGATCAGCCACATCAGGTCCTCGGGCGTCCCGTACCTCGATGTCGGGGCGAAGTAGCCACTCGTCTGGTAGCCCCAGGAACCGTAGAAGGGGTGCTCCATCACCGGCAGGAACTCGACGTGGGTGAAGCCGGCCCGCTGGACGTGGGCGATCAGGTGCGGGGCGAGCTCGCGGTAGGTCAGGAAGCGTTGGCCGTCCTCGCCGCGCTGCCAAGAGCCGAGGTGGACCTCGTAGATCGAGATGGGTGCCTCGCGGTCCTGGCGTTCGCCGCGGTTGGCCATCCACTCGTCGTCGCCCCAGGCGTACTCGAGCCGCCACAGCTTGGAGGCGTTGGCGGGTGGGGTCTCGGTGTGGGTGGCCATCGGGTCGGCGTGCTCGACCACCTCGCCCTGGATGGTGGTGACGGAGTAGCGGTAGGCCTGGCCATGGGCGGCTCCGGGGATGAACCCCTCCCAGACCCCACTGGCGGCCCTGGGCGTCAACGGGTGGGTGGCCGGCTGCCAGTCGTTGAAGTCGCCGATCACGCTGACCCGCTCCGCGTTGGGGGCCCATACGGCGAAGGTCGCACCAGGAACGTCTCCGAGCTCGGTCAGATGGGCACCGAGGTGGTGGTGGAGCCGCAGGTGGGAGCCCTCCGCGAAGAGGTGGAGATCATCGTCGGTGAGCCGTGAGGTGGGTGCGGGCACGGGGTGACCTTCGGTCGACGGGCATCGGTGGACTTCGCTGGGGAGTGGGCGACACGCCGGGTCGCGCGAGCCCTGACCGCGAGCATGGTCGCCGCCCTCGCTGCCTTCACGCTAGTGGCCGGGTGACGG
>PWWI01000212.1 GCA_003561535.1 Nitriliruptoraceae bacterium | reverse complement strand
TGATGCCCACGACCGTCGCGATCGTCAGCGGAGGCAGCGGTGGCATCGGGGCCGCGACCTGCCGCGCCCTGGCCGCCGCCGGTCACCACGTCCTGGTCGGCTTCGGCGGCAACGCCACGGCAGCCGAGGAGGTCGTGGCCTCCCTGGACGGCGAGGGGGAGGCGTGCCACCTCGACGTCACCGAAGAGGCCAGCGTCGCCGCTGCCGTGGCCCGGGCCACCGAGCTCGGGACCTTGGCCGTGGCGGTGAACAACGCCGGCATCGCCGACGACGATCTGCTGCTGCGACTCGACCCCGCGCGCTTCGACCGCACGCTCGAGGTGAACCTGCGCGGTGCGTTCCTGCTGTCCAAGGCGGCGGTGCGACCGATGCTCAGGGCCCGGGGCGGTCGGATCATCTCGGTCGCCTCGGTCGTGGCGCTGAGGGGCAACGTGGGTCAGACCGCCTACGCCGCTTCCAAGGCCGGACTGATCGGGTTCTCGAAGTCGCTGGCCCGCGAGGTGGCACGCAAGGGCATCACCGTCAACGTCGTCGCCCCGGGCTTCGTGGCCACGGCGATGACCGACGATCTCCCCGACGCCGCCCGCGAAGCGTTGACCACCATGGCGCCGACCCACCGAGCGGTCGAAGCCGACGAGGTGGCGGCGGCGATCGCCTTCCTGGCCTCGCCCTCGGCTGCTTCGATCACCGGTGCGGTCCTGCCCGTCGACGGCGGCGCCGGGATGTGATCTGCACCATCGCACCGACCAGATCTGCACCATCGCACCGACCCGCACCACCCCCCCAAGTCCGACGCGACCGGCCCCAGGCCGGCCACCGACACAGGAGCATCACCGTGAGCCAGGAGCTACTCGCCGTCTTCACCGAGGTCCTCACCGAGGAGTTCGGCGTCCCCGAGGATGAGATCGCCGCGGAGGCGACCTTCGAGGCGCTCGGCCTCGACTCGCTCGACGTCGTGGAGCTGACGCTGGTGCTGGAGGAGAAGGTCGGCGTCAAGCTCGAGGACGAGGAACTGGAGGACGTGCGGACCGTCCAGGACGCGATCGACAAGGTCGAGGAGAAGCAGGCGTGACCGACGTCGTCGTCACCGGGATCGGGATCCTCAGCCCCTCGGGCCGGGGGCTGGATGCGGCGTGGGCGGGAGCCCTGTCCGGTCGCACCGCGGCGGCGCGCGACGAGCTGCTGGCCGAGATGGGGACCCCCGTCCAGATCAGCTGCCGCGTGCCGGCGTTCGACCCCGATGCCGAACTCGGGCGCGGTGCTGCACGGCGTCTCGACCGGTTCACCCACCTCGCGGTGATCGCGGCGCGCGAGGCCATCGCCCACGCCGGACTCTCGGAGGCGGGCGAGGAGCGGATCACCTACGTCGATGCCGACCGGACCGGGGTCATGATGGGCTCGGGCATCGGCGGCGCCGAGACGTGGGCGGAGGAGTACCCGCGCTACCTCGACAAGGGGCCGGGACGGGTCAGCCCCATGTTCGTGCCCAAGATGCTGTCCAACCCCGCCGCGGGCACGATCGCGATCCGCTCGGGGGCACGCGGGCCGAACATGACCGTGAACACCGCCTGTGCGGCCGGGGCCTCGGCGATCCACCTCGGCCGGGACCTGCTGCGGGCCGGTGCGGCCGACGTGATCCTGGCGGGTGGGGTCGAGGCCGGCGTGACCGGCCTGTCGGTCAGCGCCTTCGCCCAGATGGGGGCGCTGACCAAGAACCCCGACCCCGCCACCGCCTCCCGCCCCTTCGACGTGGCGAGAGACGGGTTCGTGATCGGTGAGGGTGCGGCGGTGCTGGTGCTGGAGACCGCGGAGCACGCGGCCGGCCGTGGGGCCACGCCGCTGGCCGTCGTCGCCGGCGCGGGCGCGTCGGCCGACGCCCACCACGCCACGGCGCCACCCGAGGACGGTGGTGGGGCCCGGCTCGCCATGCAGCGGGCCCTGGCCGACGCCGACGTCGACCCGACGGTGGTGGGCCACCTCAACGCCCACGGGACGTCGACGCCGCTCAACGACGCGGCCGAGGGGCGGGCGCTGCGCGCGGTGTTCGGCGACCACACCGATCGGATCGCGGTGTCCTCGACGAAGGGGGTCACCGGCCACACCCTGGGTGCGGCCGGCGCGATCGAGGCGGTGTTCTCCATCCAGGCCCTGCGTGAGGGCCGGGTGCCACCGACGGCCAACCTGGTCGACCAGGATCCGGAGATCGACCTGGACGTGGTCGCGGGCGCCCCTCGGGAGGTGACGTTGCAGGCGGTGATGTCGACCTCCATGGGGTTCGGTGGCCAGAACGCGGCCCTGGTGTTCACCCCGGCGTGAGCGCAGCCGACGGCTCAGGGGAGCAGCGCCGCTCGGCGGCGGAGGAGGTCGTCGTCCCGGTGGCCTCGGCGCCGGGTCCGCGCTCGCCGCGGCGTCTCATCCTCAGACCGATCCTGAAGAGCTGGCTGCGGGTCCGCTCGATCGGCGCCGAGCACGTCCCGACCGAGGGGCCGGTCCTGCTCGCCTCCTCCCACCGCTCCCACGCGGACTCGATCGCCCTCGCGCTCGCGGTGCACCGGCCGGTCCACTTCCTCGGCGACCTGGAGCTCACCGAGGCGCCGATCGTCGGGAAACAGCTCCCCAGGCTCGGGATGGTCCCGCTCCAGCGCGGGACCGCCGACAGCGCCGCCCTGGACGTGGTGCGGGCGCTGCTCGGCGACGGCCACTGCGTGGTCGTCTACCCCGAGGGTTCCCGCAGCCGTGACGGCAAGGTCCACCGGCTGCGCAGCGGGGTGGCGCGGGTCGCGGCCGAGCTGTCGGTCCCCGTGGTGCCTGCCGGGATCGAGGGCATCGAGCGGGCCTGGCCCGTGGACGCCCGACCTCGCCTGTGGGGTGCGGCGGTCACGGTGCGTTTCGCGCCCGCCTTCCCGCCGCCCGAGGACACCCCCCGCGCCCGTCGCACCTTCAACCTCGAGCTCCAGGCCCGGCTGGCGGAGCTGTCCCGCTCTGAGTCGACGACCACCTTCGCCCCCGTGCGGGGCGGGGATGGGGAGACGGCACCGTGACGGGCCTGCGAGCCGGCTGTGACCTGGTCGACATCGCCCGCCTCTCGGCGGCGATCGACCGGCGACCGGCGCTGCTGGCCCGGGTGTTCACCAGCCGGGAGCTCGCTGACGCCCGCCGTGACGGGGTCGCCGAAGGCTCCGGGGTGGAGCGGGCCCGACTGGCCGCGAGGTTCGCCGCCAAGGAGGCGACCCGCAAGGCGCTCGGGGAGCTGCGGCTGCCCTTCCACGCCGTCGAGGTCCGCACGGCCGAGGACGGCGCCCCCCGGCTCTACCTGCACGGCGAGCCGGCACCGCTGGCCTGCTCGCTGTCCCACGACGGTGGGTTGGCGATGGCGGTCGTCATCGGGGTGGACGTCGGCACCCCGGGCTCCGACGACGACCGTGCCGGCTCCGAGGGGTCACCGCCCCGTCCCGACCCACCGCCAACCGACATCTGGGCCTGAGGAGGTCACCGTGCTGCTCGAGGGCAAGAAGCTGCTGATCACCGGGGTCCTCGACCCCCGCTCCATCGCGTTCTTCGCGGCCAAGGTCGCCCAGGAGCAGGGGGCCGAGGTGGTCCTGACCGGGTTCGGTCGGGGACGGCGGCTGACCGAACGCGCGGCGGCACGCCTGGATCCGGTACCGGACATCCTCGAGCTCGACGTGACCGTGCCGGAGCACATCGGGGCGGTCGCCGCCGACCTCGAGCAGCGGTGGGGTCGGTTGGACGGGCTCCTCCATGCCATCGGATTCGCCCCCGCGTCCTGCCTCGACGGTGGCTTCCTGACCTCGCCATGGGAGGACGTCAGCACGGCGCTGCAGGTCTCCACCTACTCGTACGCGGCGTTGGCGAGCGGGTTGAAGGAGCTGCTCGCCGTCGGGCCGGGCTCGGTGGTCGGGCTGGACTTCGACGCCCAGGTGGCCTGGCCCGGCTACGACTGGATGGGGGTCGCCAAGGCGGGGCTCGAGGCGGCCAACCGCTACCTCGCCCGGGACCTCGGTCCGCTCGGCATCCGGGCGAACCTGGTCGCGGCCGGGCCGCTGCACACGATGGCTGCCCGGTCGATCGGGACGATCGGCGCCTTCGAGCACCTGTGGACCGAGCGGGCGCCGCTGGGCTGGGACACCCGCGACCCGGAGCCCGTGGGGCGCGTGGTCTGCTCCCTGCTGTCGGACTGGATGCCCGCGGTGACCGGGGAGGTCGTCCACGTCGACGGCGGTGTCCACGCCATGGGCGGACCGGTCGCCCCGGTGCCGCAGAACGAGCCGCACGCACCGATCGGGGAGTGAACGGTCGTCCGGCCACCGGCCGGACGTTCGGCCAGGTGCCCACCAGCCCAGTGTCGGGGCCCGGAAGCTCGTGACAACCTGCTCGGGAAGCTGATCCACCGGGAAGTTCCCGGAGCACGACGACGGGTCATCTCCTTCGAAGGGCACCACTTATGAACCTTGCCATCCTGCTCATCATCCTCGCGCTGCTGGTCGGCGGACTCGGGTTCGTGTTCGACCTGGTCGTCCTCGGACTCGCGGTCGGCGTCGTCCTGCTGGTCGCCGGCATCGTCACCGGCCGACGTGGTTCCGTGTAGACCCACGACCGATCCCACGACAGCGCCCCCGACGCGGCTGCGTCGGGGGCGCACTCGTGGAGCCTCACCGCGCCCGAGGAGGGGGCTTCCCGCTCACTCCTTGTGGGGCGGAGCCTTCACCGCGAGCACGGCACAGTCGGCGTGGAGCAGGATGTCCTGGGCGTTCGAGCCCAGGATCAGCTTCCCGACGGGGGAGCGGCGCCGGATGCCGATCACGATCATGTCCGCGTCCTCGTCCTTGGAGGCCTGGAGCAGGTCCTCCGCGGGGGCGTTGCCACGCGCGTACTCGATCAACCGGTGCTGCACCCCGGAGTCGCGCAACCGTGCCTCCAGCTGCTCGAACTCCTCGCGGTAGCTCATCACCTGTTCGAGCTCATCGCGTTCGCCGCCCCGCATCGAGTGGACGACCAGCAGCTCACCGCCTCGCAGCTCGGTTTCTTCCAGGGCCCGTGACAGTGCGGCCCGCCCCTCCGGTGACCTCAGGAAACCGGCGACGATCTTCATGCGCTCCCTCTCCTGGCTCGCGTCCCTCTCACTCTAGCCACGCAAGTCGCGCCTGCGGCGAGTCCCGCTCAGCATCCTCGGTCCGAGGGGTCTAGGGTCACGCAGACGCGATCCGATGCGCCGCCGGGAGGGAGCCCGGTCGCGCCCGGTGGGTGGGAAGGAGGCCAGGTGGTGGACGATGTGACCCCGGCCGGCTCGGGCCAGGTCGACCCGGCGAGCCTGCTGCCCCCGGAGGAGCCGGTCCACCTGCTGGATCCCGACGGCACCCTCCACGAGGACCCGGAGTACCCGGTGGGGCTCGACGACGAGGCGCTGGTCGAGCTGCACCGGACCATGATCGTCACGCGACGGATCGACCGTGAGGCGATCAACCTGCAGCGCCAGGGCCAGCTCGGGGTGTACGCGTCCTGTCTCGGCCAGGAAGCCGCCCAGGTCGCCTCCGCGTGGGCGCTGCAGGACGAGGACTGGATCTTCCCCTCCTACCGGGAACTCGGGGCCGCCATCGTGCGCGACGTGGACCCGGCCGACCTGCTGCACCTGTTCCGCGGGACCTGGCTCTCCGATCACGACCCCTACGAGCACCGTTTCGCGCTGCTGTCGATCCCGATCGGCACCCAGGCGCTCCACGCGACGGGCTTCGCCATGGGGGCCAGGCTCGACGGCAACCCCATCGTGACGGTCGTGTACTTCGGTGACGGCGGGACCTCGGAGGGCGACCCGCACGAGGCCATGACCTTCGCCGGGGTGATGCGCTCGCCGGTGGTGTTCTTCGTCCAGAACAACCAGTACGCCATCTCGGTGCCGCTGTCGAAGCAGACCGCGGCACCGACCCTGGCCCACAAGGCCGTCGGCTACGGCCTGCCCGGCTACCGCTGCGACGGCAACGATCCGCTGGCGACCTACGCGGTCACGCGCCGTGCCGTGGAGCGGGCCCGGGCCGGCCACGGACCGGCGCTGATCGAGGCGCTGACCTACCGCATGGAGGCCCACACCACCTCCGACGACGCCTCCCGGTACCGCAGCGACGAGGAACTCGAGGCGGCCGCACTGACCGACCCGATCGCCCGGTTGCGCAACCACCTGCGGCGTCGTGACCTGCTGGACGACGCGATGGAGCAGCGCTTCGAGGAGGAGGCGGCCGAGCGGGCGCAGGCGGTCCGCGACGCGATCTACGACGCCCCACACGGGGACCCGCTGGAGCTGTTCGACCACGTGTACGTGGCGCCCCGGGCGGACATGGCGGCGCAGCGCGACGAGCTGCGGGCCGAGCTCGCGCGCCGTGCGGACGACGACGGGGGTGCCGCATGACCGTCACCCTGGCCCAGGCGATCAACCGCGCGCTGGCCGACGCGATGGCCGAGGACGACCGTGTCCTGGTGTTCGGAGAGGACGTGGGGCGGCTCGGCGGCGTGTTCCGCGTCACCGACGGTCTGCAGTCCCGGTTCGGGGAACAGCGGTGCTTCGACACCCCGCTCGCGGAGTCGGGCATCATCGGCACCGCCATCGGGCTGGCGATGTACGGCTACCGCCCCGTGGCCGAGATGCAGTTCGACGGGTTCAGCTACCCCGCCTTCGAGCAGCTGGTCAGCCACCTAGCCAAGCTGCGCAACCGGTCCCGCGGCACGCTGACGCTGCCGGTCACCGTGCGCATCCCCTACGGCGGTGGGATCGGTGCGGTCGAGCACCACTCGGAGTCGCCGGAGAGCTACTGGGTGCACACCGCCGGGCTGACCGTGGTGAGCCCCGGGACCCCGGAGGACGGGTACGCGATGGTGCGCGAGGCGATCGCCAGCGACGACCCCGTGATCGTGATGGAGCCCAAGCGTCGCTACTGGATGAAGGCGGACGTCGAGCTGCCGGTGACGGCACCGCCCTCGAGCGAGGCGCTGGTCCGCCGTGAGGGGACCGACGTGACCATCGTCTGCTACGGGCCGATGGTCCGCACGGCGCTGGACGCGGCCGAGGCGGCCGAGGACGAGGGCTGGTCGCTGGAGGTGCTGGACCTGCGCTCGCTGTCACCGATGGACACCGAAGCCATCGTCGCCTCGGTCCAGCGCACCGGCCGCGCGGTCGTGGTGCACGAGGCCGGCCGCAGCCTCGGACTCGGCGCCGAGGTGGCAGCGCGGGTGCAGGAGGCGGCGTTCTACCACCTGGAGGCGCCGGTGCTGCGTGCCACCGGCTTCGACACGCCCTACCCCCCTGCCAAGCTCGAGCAGTACTGGCTGCCCGACGTGGACCGGATCCTCGACCTCGTGGAGCGGTCCCTGGCGTACTGACGGAGGAGGCCACGTGAGCGACATCCGGGACTTCGCCCTCCCCGACCTCGGTGAGGGACTCGAGGACGGGGAGATCGTCCGCTGGCACGTCGAGGTCGGTGACGTCGTGTCGCTGAACGACCCGGTCGCCGAGGTGGAGACCGCCAAGGCCGTGGTGGACGTGCCCTGTCCCTTCGCCGGTCGCGTCGTCGAGCGTCTGGGCGAGGAGGGCGACACGGTCCCGGTCGGCGCGGTGCTCGTGCGGATCGACGTCGCCGAGCAGCCCGACGGGGGGCCGTCCGACGAGCCCGCCCCGGTGGAGGGGGTTCCCGCGGCGCGGGCGTCGACGGGGCTGGACGCCGACGACGAGCCCCAACCCCTGGTCGGCTACGGCCAGTCCGCGTCCCGGTCGCGTCGCCGTCGGCGGCGCCCGGCGGACACGGCCGCGGACGCGGCGACGGGCGCACCACCGACCAGGCCGCTGGCCAAGCCACCGGTCAGGAAGCTGGCCCAGGATCTGGGGGTCGACCTGGCTGCCCTGGCACCCGGGAGCGGACCCGAGGGCAGCATCACCCGGGCCGAGGTGGAGGCCGCGGCGGCCGCACCTGCGCCGACCCCGCCCGGTCCGGCCTCGGACGCCGAGCCGGCGCCCGCTGCCGAGCCGGCGCCCGCTGCCGAGCCGGCGCCCGCTGCCGCAGCCCCCGTGGTGTCCGGAGTCGACGACGGCCCCCGGCCGCAACCCGAACTGTTCGCGGTCGCGGCCGGGGAGAAGCCCGTCCCCGGGTTCCGCGGCCGACGGCCCGGCGAGGTCGAGCAGATCCGCGGGATCCGCCGCAGGATCGTGGAGAAGATGGAGCAGTCCCGCCGGGAGATCCCCGCCGCCAGCTGCTCGCGGGACGCCGACCTCACCGAACTGTGGTCGTTGCGCCACACCCTGACCCAGCAGGCCCGGGACGCCGGGTTCGACGTGTCGATCACCCCCTTCGCGGTGATCCTGCGGGCGACGGTCGTGGCGCTGCGGCGGTTCCCCACGCTCAACGCGGCGATCACCCGCCCCGCCGGGGGGCAGGAGGCGGACGGGGCGGGATCGATCGAACTGTTCCAGCACGTCAACCTCGGCATCGCGGCCGACACCGACCGCGGCCTGGTGGTGCCCAACATCAAGGACGCCCACACCCGCTCCACCCTGGGCCTCGCCCTGGAGCTGACCCGGCTGGCCGAGGCCGCACGGACGGGCACGCTCACCCCGCGGGAGCTGACCGGCGGGACCTTCACCGTCAACAACTACGGGGCCTTCGGCAACGATGACGGCGATCCCATCATCAACCACCCTGAGGGCGCGATCCTCGGGATCGGCGCGATCCGCGAACGACCCTGGGTGGTGACCGGCGAGGACGGTGCCAGCGAGCTGGCGATCCGCCGGGTTGGCCGCTTCACCCTGGCCTTCGACCACCGCATCTGCGACGGTGGCGAGGCCGGCAGGTTCGTCACCGAGGTCGCCACGTTGTGCGAGCAGCCCGGCCGGCTGCTGCTGCACCTGTGAGCGCCGCCGTGCCGGAGACCGTGACCGACGGCCGCCGCCACGACGTGGTGGTCATCGGTGGCGGGCCCGGTGGGTACGCCACCGCCTTCCGCGCGAGCCAGCGCGGGCTGGACGTCGCGCTCGTCGAGCAGGACCTGGTCGGCGGGACCTGCCTGCACCGCGGCTGCATCCCGTCCAAGGCCATCCTGCACGTCGCCGGGGTGCTGGACGAGGTGCACCGAGCCGAGGTGCTGGGGCTCCAACTGACGTCGACGGGTATCGACGGTGCCGCGCTGGGCGCCTTCCGCGACGGCGTGGTCACCAAACTCCACAAGGGGCTGGACCACCTGGCCTCGGCGCGCACCACCCGCTACCACGGGCGCGGGCAGCTGCGCCGCGACGATGACGGCCACCTCGGTGTCGAGGTGGCGGCCTCCGACGGCGAGGTCACGTCGCTGTCGGCGCCACACGTCGTCCTGGCCACGGGATCCACCCCCAAGCTCGTGCCGGCGCTGCCCGTGGACGGCGAGGTGGTGCAGACCTCGGACCAGGCGTTGTGGTTCACGAGCCCGCCGGAGCGCGTCGTGATCATCGGGGGTGGGGCGATCGGGATCGAGTTCGCGTCGATGTGGGCGCCGATGGGCAGCCACGTGACCGTCGTCGAGGCCCTTGACCGCCTCCTGCCGCTGGAGGACGCCGACAGCTCCGCGGCGCTGGCCGCCGCCTACCGCCGCCGCGGGATCGATGTGCTCACCTCCGCGCAGGTGCGTGGCGTGGCGGTCGAGGACGGGCTCGCCAGCGTCG
>PWWI01000066.1 GCA_003561535.1 Nitriliruptoraceae bacterium | reverse complement strand
GCGGCACGGGGACCCCGATCACCGGCAGCGAGGTGACCGACGCCAGCATCCCCGGTAGGTGGGCAGCCCCGCCCGCACCGGCGATCAGGACCTCGAGCCCTCGACCTGCGGCCTCCTGGCCGTAGGCCAGCATGCGTGCGGCGTCCCGGTGGGCGGAGACGACGTGGACCTCGTGGGCCACCTCGAAGCGCTCCAGGGCCTCGATCGCGCCCTCCATCGTGGTGAGGTCCGAGTCGCTGCCCATCACCACCCCGACCCGCGGAGCGGCTCCCTCCGCTCCGCTACCCGGGCCGCTGCCACCCGAGGTGTCGTTGTCGGTCGACGTGCCCACCGGTGCGTCCTCGGTCTCCTCGGCGTTCATGTCCCGCTCCTGGTCGATCGCCCGCCCGGCCCCACCAGCAGATCCGCCACCTCGCGGGCACGTGACAGTGCCACCTCGGCGTCGTCGCCGAGGACCGTGACGTGACCGATCTTGCGGCCGGGTCGGGATGCCTTGCCGTACAGGTGCACGGCCGCCTCGCTGACCGCCAACGCCGCGGGCAACCGCTCGGCGATCCGATCGGGACCGTCGGGACCCAGCAGGTTCACCAGCGCCGCCGCGGGGGTCCTGAGGCTGGTGTCGCCCAGGGGCCAGTCCAGCACAGCGCGCAGGTGGTTGTGGAACTGCGAGGTGGTGGCTGCCTCGATCGTCGCGTGCCCCGAGTTGTGGGGGCGCAGGGCCAGCTCGTTGAGCGTGATCGTGCCGTCGGGACCGATGAACAGCTCGACGGCGACGATGCCGACCCCGTCCACGGCCTCGGCCACCCGGGTCCCCAGCGCGGTGGCCTGCTCGGCGACCTCGGGGGCGATGCGGGCGGGCTGGACCAGCTCGACGAGCTGGCCGTCCTGCTGCACCGTCTCCACCACGGGGTAGGTGACGTGCTCCCCGCCGGGTCGACGGGCGGTGACCACCGCCACCTCGACGGCGATGTCGACGTGGGCCTCCACCATCCAGCGTCCCCCGCGGGAGAGGACCGCCGCCGCGGCGTCGGGGCCGTGGACCACCTCGACGCCGCGCCCGTCGTACCCGCCCCGGGTCGCCTTGCAGACCACGGGCCACCCGTGCTGCGTCGCGAAGGCCGTCACGTCCTCGACGGTGTCGACCGGCGCGAAGGGCGGGACGGGGAGCCCGAGGGCGGCGAGCTCGGTGCGGGCGTGGAGCTTGTCCTTGGCGTAGAGCAACGCCGCCGCGCTCGGACGCACGGGGTGACCCGAGGCCGCGAGCGCGGCGAGCCCCTCGTCGGAGACCAGCTCGTGGTCGAGGGTGACGACGTCGACCTCGACGGCGAAGGCCCGCAGCGCCTCCAGGTCGTCGGGCGAGCCCAGTCGGGTGACCGCACCCGCCAGGGGCGCCGGCTCGTCGGGGTGCACCGCGAGGACGTACAGATCGACGCCGAGGTCGATCGCGGCGGCGTGGGTCATCCTCGCCAGCTGGCCGCCGCCAACCATCCCGACCCGCGCCGTCGCCGGTCGGGTGGTGGGCGTGGCTGCCGCGCCGGGAACAGGGACCTCGACCATCATCGCTCAGCCACCCAACAGCTCGGTCAAGCCGCCCTCGAGGGCGTCACGCAGCGCCTCCAGCTCGAGGTCCACCAACCCGCGGACCGTCAGCCGCTCCCCGGTGACGGTGCCGATGTCGGTGAGCGGCACCGCGGCATCGGCACACAGCTCGGCGAAGTCCTTCACGTTGGGTGAGGCGACCGTCACGAGGACCCGGCCCGGCGACTCGCTGAACAGCTGCTGGGTCGGGCTCAGCCCGGCCAGCTCACCCTCCAGTTCGATCTCCGCACCGATGTCGCCGGCCGCGCAAGCCTCCGCCAGCGCGACCAGTAGTCCGCCGGTGCCGACGTCGTGCGCCGCGGTGACCAACTGCTCGCGGGCGGCCTCCTGGAGCACCTCGGAGATGGCGGCCTCCAGCTCCAGGTCGGCCGGTGACAGCACCCCGCCCAGCGGCGCCCCGAGCCAGCGTTGCAGCTCCGAGCCGGCCAGCCCCGGCACGGTCGGCGCGCCGAGGAGGAACACCAGGTCGCCCTCGTCCTCGAAGGCCAGCCCCAGCGCGTCCTCGGCGTCGGCGAGCACCCCCAGGATCCCGATGACCGGGGTGGGGTGGATCGCCTGCCCCTGGGTCTCGTTGTACAGCGAGACGTTGCCGCCGGTGACCGGCACGCCCAGCTGGCGGCAGGCCGCACCGAGCGCCTCGATCGAGGCGGCCAGCTGCCACATGATCTCCGGGCGCTCGGGGTTGCCGAAGTTGAGGTTGTTGGTCGTGGCCAGCGGGCGGGCGCCGGTGCAGGCCACGTTGCGGAACGCCTCCGCCACGACCCGGATCGTGCCCTGGACGGGGTCGATCTCACACCACCGGCCGTTGCCGTCGGTGGAGCACGCCACCGCGCGGCGGCTGTTCGGGAGACGGACGACCCCGGCGTCGGCCATCCCCGGGCCGAGCACCGTGCCCGACAGCACGTGCTGGTCGTACTGCTCGAACATCCAGCGCTTGGAGGCGACGTTCGGCGAGGCCAGGAACTGCAGCGCCACCTCGTCCAGCGACCGTCCGGGACGGCCGTCCGCCGCCTCCAGCGTGCCACCGACCAGCGTCGCGTCCAGCGACTCCGCTGCCACCTCGGCGTAGGCGTCGAGCCAGGCGGGACGGCTCCGGGGCCGGTCGTAGACGGGCCCCTCGTCGGCCAGGGACCGTGCGGGGAGGTCGGCGATCAGCTGGCCGTTGCGGGTGAGCCGGAGTGCATCGCCTTCCACCACCTCGCCGATCACGGCGGCTGGCACCCCCCAGCGGTGCGCGACGTCCTGGACCTCCTCGAGTTGCTCGGGGTCGACCAGGGCGAGCATGCGCTCCTGGGACTCCGAGCACAGGATCTCCCAGGACTCCATCGACGGCTCGCGCAGCAGCACGCGGTCGAGGTCGACGTCCATGCCCATCGAGGCGGCGGAGGCCAGCTCGGAGGTGGAGCAGGCGATCCCGGCCGCCCCCATGTCCTGGATGCCGGAGACCAGGTCCCGCTCGTACAGCTCCAGGCAACACTCGATCAGCAGCTTCTCGGCGAAGGGGTCGCCGACCTGCACGTTGGGCCGCTTCGCGTCGAGGCCGGCGTCGAACTCCTGGCTGGCGAGCACGGAGGCGCCGCCGATGCCGTCACGGCCCGTCGCGGATCCCAGCAGGACGGCGAGGTGGCCCGGGGCCTCGGCCCGGGCGAGCTGCAGCCGCTCGCGGTCCATCACCCCGATCGCGAGCACGTTGGTGAGCGGGTTGCCGGCGTAGGTGTCGTCGAACTCCACCTCGCCACCGATGTTGGGCACCCCGACGCAGTTGCCGTAGTGGCCGACGCCGCGCACGACGCCGTCGATCAGGTGGCGCTGCAGCGGGTCGACCGGGTGCTCGACCCCGGCCCCGTCGGTCCACCCACCGGGGTCACCGAAGCGCAGGGGGTCCATCACCGCGATGGGCCGGGCGCCCATGGTGAAGATGTCGCGCAGGATGCCACCGACCCCGGTCGCCGCGCCCTGGAAGGGCTCGACGTAGGACGGGTGGTTGTGGGACTCGATCTTGAACGCGACCGCGATGCCGTCCCCGACATCGACGACCCCGGCGTTCTCCCCCGGCCCGGCGATCACCCAGGGCTCGTCGTGGGCGAGGCCCCGCAGGTGGAGCTTGGAGGACTTGTACGAGCAGTGCTCCGACCACATCACGGAGTACATCCCGAGCTCGGCGACGGTCGGCACCCGGCCGAGGATCGCGAGCAACTGGTCGTACTCGTCACCGCGGAGACCGAGTTCGTACCCGAGCTCCCGGG
This sequence comes from Nitriliruptoraceae bacterium, assembly GCA_003561535.1. Lineage (GTDB taxonomy): Bacteria > Actinomycetota > Nitriliruptoria > Nitriliruptorales > Nitriliruptoraceae > T1Sed10-7. The sequence continues at coordinate 5,859 of PWWI01000066.1, read as the reverse complement.
CGCGTTCCGGGGTCAGGGTCTCCTCGGGCGGGAACGGCGAGGTGGAGGTGTCGGACACGGGCGTACGCCTGGTCGTGGGCGGTCGGGGTGGGCCGGAGGGTCGGCCGGGAGCAGCCTACGTGACCCGACCCCGTCGCCGACCCGGGCCGGGCGCACCGGCGCGCGGCAGGCACTGTGCCCAGCGCGCGGCAGGCACTGCACCCAGCGCGCGGCAGGCGCTGTGCCCGAGTGCCCGGGCACTCGCACGCGAGGCACGCGGGCCGTAGGGCCCCAACGGTTCGCGGACAGCAGGACGACAGGGCCGAAGGGCCCACCGGGCGAGCGCTGCGGTACTCTCCATGCCAGCGCACCCCCCAGCCGCCCGTCAGGACCGTCATGGACGCCCTCAACACCCTGCGCGCCGTGCTCGTCGCCTTCGCCGCCGTGGCGGCGATCCTGCTGACCTTCCAGGGCCAGTGGTTCCCGGCGGGGATCCTCGCCGCCGGCATCCTCGCCCACCTCGCACTGTTCGCCTGGCTGCGGATGGACCGGCGCCGCAGCGCCGAGCACGACCCCTTCGAGCAGCTGCTGCAGGGCAGCTGACCGCGCGTCAGACTCCCTGCCCGCCGCAACGAGGGGCGGCTGTCGGTGGCCGTCGCGTTGGCGACGGGGGTCGACGCCGTCGACGGTGCCCTCACGGTCAGACCGGCAGCCCAACCATGACGCTGTCGAAGAAGCCACGGCCGTCGGTGCCACCCATGAGGCCGGCATCCACGGCATGTTCAGGATGTGGCATCAGTCCCACCACGTTGCGGCCCGCGTTGGTCACACCCGCGATGTCCCGCTCCGAGCCGTTGGGGTTCGAGCCGAACGCGTAGCGGACCACGACCCGACCCTCGTCCTCGAGGCGGTCGAGGGTCACCGGGTCCGCGACGTAGCGGCCCTCACCGTGCTTGGCCGGGATGACGATCGTCTGACCCTGGCTGAACCGTCCGGTCCAGGCCGTGTCGGTGGCCTCGACGGTGAGCGGGACGTCCCTGCACACGAACCGCAGGTTGGCGTTGCGGGTCAGCGCGCCGGGGAGCAGGCCGGCTTCGCACAGCACCTGGAAGCCGTTGCAGATCCCGAGCACCGGACCGCCCTCCCGCGCGAACTCGGCGACCGCGTCCATCACCGGTGCCCGGTGCGCGATCGCACCGCAGCGCAGGTAGTCCCCGTACGAGAACCCTCCGGGGAGGATCACCGCATCGACGCCCTGGACCGTGGCCTCGGCGTGCCACAGCGGGATGGTGTCACCGCCGCAAACTTCCACGGCGTGCCGCGCATCCTGGTCGTCGAGCGAACCCGGGAAGGTGACCACACCGATCCGCACCGCGTCCCTCCAGCCTCTGGGCTGCTGACCGCTCGCCCGGCCAACGGGTAGGTCCTGCCGGTCGCGGGGGGGCCACCGGAGCGTAGCGGCCGAGGTCGGATCAGCAGCCGGCCACCTCGCGACCACCGCGGCCGGCCGCGGTGGCCGCGGTGGTCGCGGTGGCCGCGGTGGCCGCGGTGGTCGCGGATCGCAACCGATCGACCGGCTGGAGGTCACATCGTTGCGATCCAAGGCGCGGCCCCGGTCGCGGTGGTCGCAGATCGCAACCGATCGACCCGCTGGAGGTCACATCGTTGCGATCCAAGGCGCGGCAGGCGCGGCAGGCGCGCCAGGCGCTGCCCACCCCGACGCGGCCCCGGCTCAGGCGGACGACCGCGACCGCACCCCACCCAGCCGCCACGCGCCCACCGCCGCCGGCACCAGCAGCACGATCGCTCCGAAGGCCAGCGCCGGGTAGCCGGCGATCGCCAGCACGATGCCGGCCAACGTCCCGCCCACCCCACCCGCCAGGTTCATCGCCAGATCGCTGGTCCCCTGCACGGCCGGCCGGTCCGCCACCGGCACCGCATCGGTGAGCCACGCCGAGCCAGCGATCAGACAGGCGGACCAGCCGGTCCCGAGCAGCACCAGGCCACCCTGGAACCACACCGATCCGGTGGGGTCGCCCGTCGCGGCGAGCAGCGCCGCGGCACCGAGCTGGACCAGCCCGAACAGGACCACGTTCCGACGGCCGAGCCGATCGGCCAGCGCCCCCATGACCGGGCTGAGGGCGTACATGCCGGCGATGTGGAGGCTGATGGTCAAGCCCACGAGCTGGAGCGCGGCGCCGTAGTGCTCCATGTGGACCGGTGTCATCACCATGATCCCGACCATGACGGCGTGCGCTGCGGTGATCGCCAGCACCGCCACCGTCGCCTCGGGGCTCGCACGGATGGCGGCGACAGCGAGCCGGATCGTGTCCTTACCGGTCGCGGCGACCGCCGGCACCGCCGCCTGCTCCCGGACCATGCGCAGGGGATCGGGCCGGAGCCACACGAACTGGACCAGCGCAGCACCGAGGAACGAGGCGAGTGAGAACAGGTAGGCCCCGGCCAGCGGCGGGAGGGCGAACACCGCCGCCACCGACGCACCCGGGCCGGTCAGGTTGGGGCCGAGCACCGCCCCGATCGTCGTCGCCCACACGATCGTGGACAGGGACCGGGCTCTGGTCGCCGGTTGGGCCAGATCGGTCGCGGCGTACCGGGCCTGCAGGTTCGAGGCGCTCGCCCACCCGAAGGCCGCCGAGGCCAGCACGTGCAGCCAGAACACCCCGAGCACCGCCGCGACCACGGCGACCGCAGCACCCAGCCCTCCGACGAGGTAGCCGGTCACCAACCCGGGGCGGCGTCCCCGGGCCACCGACAGGCGGGCGATGACGATCGCCGCCATCGCCGCGCCCAAGGTGGAGGCGGTGGCCGACACACCCGACAGCGCTGCGGTCCCGGAGAGCTCGAAGGCCAGGAGGCCGACCACGGCCACCCCCGAGCCGACGCCGACGCCACCCAGCACCTGGCTGGCCACCAGCACCCGCACGGTCCGGCGCTGCAGCCGCTGGAGGCGTGCCACCTCGCCGTCCTGGGCAGGCCCCGCATCAGCGTCGTCCGCAGATCCCTCCTCAGGGCCACCGCCGGCCGCCGCCGAGGTGTCAGCGGTCATCGCGGAACCCGACGTCCAGCAGGTCCGCGACAGGGTCGTCCGCAGCGAGCAGCTCGGCGGCGTCGCGACAGCCCCTCGACTCCCCCGCGCCCAGCTCCAGCACGTCGCAGGCGCGCTGCTGGAGGGCTGCGGCGCGCAACTCGGTCGTGACGCCGACCGTCTCGCCGGGCCAGCCCGGATCCGTCAGGAGCACCAACTGGTGGACCAGGGCCGGCGACCCCCGGCGGGGATCCTCGAACTGGAACTTCGCGTTGAGCTCGACGATGAGGCGGTCGTCCTCGACCCGAGCCGACGACTCGACGCCGGACAGCTCGAAGGTGGCGACCCGGAGCTGCCCGTCACCTGCGATCCACGTCACCAGCCCCTCGCGGAGCTCGGGGAAGTCACCGGTGTCGATCAGGTCGCACACACCTTCCAGCGCCGCCCGGGCCGCCGTCTGCGACCCCGGGTCGCCGACGACGCGGATGGCCTGCGAGCAACCCGGACCCGGCTCGGCGTCCCGGGTCTCCGACAGCATGGCCTCGCCACGGGCGATCGTGACCTCGGGCCCGCCCGCGGGCCGTCGCTCGGCAGCCGACAGCGGCTCCCGGTCGATCGCCATGAACGCCCACACAGTCACCGCGAGCGTCACGGGCACCATCACCAGCAGGACGACGACGAACCAGCGCTGCAGGACCGGCTCCCCGGTCGGCAGGGTCGGCAGGCCGTCGCCCTGCAGCGGCGGCAGGTCGGTGGGCTCGGTTCCAGCGCCACGCCGGCTCCCGGTGGGCACGGTCCGTGGCTCAGGCATCCGCGCGCTCGGCGTCGTCGATGACGCGCCAGCGGTAGGACTCGATCACAGGGTTGGTGAGGAAGCCCTCGCACATGGCATCGCCCCGCGCCGCCAGCTCGTCGTCGGGCGCGTCCACGACGAGCTCGAGGTGCTTGCCGACCCGGACCTCGCTCACCCCGTCGTACCCCAGACCCGGCAACGCCTCCTCGACCGCCCGACCCTGGGGGTCGAGGATCTCACGCTTCAGGAGGACGTCGACGGCGATGCGTGGCATCGGCAACTCGCTTCGGTCGGTGGCCGGATGGGGCCGGTGGTGGGTGACGGGTCGCGGGCCTGCGACCACGGCGTGCATCCGGCGGTCAGCGTACCGACGGCTCGGTCGCCCACCCCGCGGAGTGAGCCACGGTCGGCGGCATCAGCCCACCCGTGCCACGAGGCTGGCCCGCACCTGCGACATCAGCGTCGGCGCTTCGAACGGCTTGCGGACCACCCCGGCTGCTGAGGTCCTCGCCAGCGCCTCGAGGTCGCTCGGATGCGCCTTGGCGGTGACGAACAGAGCGGGCACGCGGACGAACTCCCGCCGGCTCCGCAGCTCCTCGAGCAGCGTCGGCCCGTCGGTACCGGGCATCATCACGTCGATCAGGAACAGGTCGGGCGTCACCAAGGTCGCTGCGAAACGTGCCTCATCGGCGCTGCTGCAGGACACCAGCTCCAGGTCGGGCTCACCATCGAAGATGAGTTGGACGAGGAGCAGGACCTCGGGATCGTCGTCGACGTGGAGGACCCGGAAGCGTGGCCCCAAGGCTGCCCTCCCCCGCTCGTCCCCGCGATGCCGGTCCGCCAGTCTACGCCCGCTGCGGCGCCGATGCCGGTAGATGCGCCGGACCGAAGGGGCCGATCACGGCCGGCCACCGACCCACCGGACCCGCCCGGTGGTCGGGCCCAGCGCGACCGTGCAACGTCGCCGGATCATCCAGCGCCGCCATCCGGAGCGACACCCGGCGCACGGGGCCGCGCCGGCATAGCATCCACCGCGGCGCGTCGCACGCCGCGCACGTGCCGTCGGACGCCTGAGCGTGAGGCGCGGAGGAAGGGTGATCGTGGAGTCGGTGCTCGTTGCGAACCGTGGAGAGATCGCGATCCGGGCCTTCCGGGCCGCGACGGAGCTCGGGATCAGGACCATCGCGGTGCATGCCCGTGAGGACCGTGACTCGCTGCACCGGATCAAGGCCGACGAGGCCTACGAGATCGGCGAGCCCGGCCACCCCGTCCGCGCCTACCTCGACGTCCCCACGATCGTCGACACCGCCGTCCGGGCCGGCGCCGACGCGGTCTACCCCGGCTACGGCTTCCTGTCGGAGTCGCCTGCCCTCGCGCGGGCGGTCACCGAGGCGGGGTTGGTCTTCGTCGGGCCACCCGCCGAAGTGCTGGAGCTGACGGGGAGCAAGACCCAGGCCCGCGACGTGGCCGAGCGCGCCGGCATCCCGGTCCTGGCCGCCTCGCCGCTGCTGACCTCGCCCACCGAGGCGGTCGAGCACGCGGAGCGGATCGGCTTCCCGGTGTTCGTCAAGGCCGCCGCCGGCGGTGGCGGCCGAGGGATGCGCCGGGTCGAGGATCCGGCCGACCTGGTCAGCGCGGTGGAGACCGCCATGCGGGAGGCGGAGGGTGCCTTCGGCGATCCCAGCGTCTTCCTCGAGCAGGCGATGACCCGCCCCCGACACATCGAGGTGCAGGTCCTCGCCGACGCCCACGGCGAGGTGGTGCACCTCTTCGAGCGGGACTGCTCCCTGCAACGACGCCACCAGAAGGTGTTGGAGCTCGCGCCCGCCCCCAACCTGCCCCCGGCCCTGCGCGACCGGCTGTGCGCCGACGCCGTCGCCTTCGCCCGGGCGGTGGACTACCGCAACGTCGGGACCGTGGAGTTCCTGGTGGAGCGGGCCACCGAGCCCGACGCCCGCGCGGTGTTCATCGAGATGAACCCCCGCATCCAGGTGGAGCACACGGTCACCGAGGAGGTCACCTCCGTCGACCTCGTCGCCTC
>PWWI01000148.1 GCA_003561535.1 Nitriliruptoraceae bacterium | reverse complement strand
CGATCGAACCCGTGAGCGGCCATGGCCAGCCCGCCGAAGACGGCGTAGCGGACACCTTCACGTTCCAGTGCGTCGAGCACGCGGAGAACGTCATCGAGATCCATACCAGCAGGCTAGGTCCCCGCAGCCAGCGCGGCCACGCGGCGCGCCAGCAGGTCAGGTGGTAGCGCCTCCGGCGCTGACCCCCATCAGGACAGGGAGCAGTGGCCGCGACGATCCCGCTCACCGCGGGCGCCGACACTGCCCGCTGCTGGATGTCCAGACGGGCGAGATCTGAGAGAGGACGTTCTGCGAAGACCGGGAGGATGCGGGTTGAGGTCAGGTGTTCGCCCACGGCGGTCGAGTTCACCCAACTGCCTCTGGTACGCCTTGGCGTCCTCGTGGGGCTTGCACGACTTCGAGCGCTGCCGCCCATCTGGAAGGCGCCACATCACTCGGTAGGTGTTGCCCCGACTTCCGGTGTGCTTCTGGATGCTCGCCATGACCGCCCTGTTGCGAAGCCCGTTGCAACCACGAGCATCATGCACCAGGAAAGCGATAGGACCCCGCCAGAAGGCGAGGTCCGGAGCACTCCGACGAAGAGCGGATGACGGGATCCGAACCCGCGACCTCCACCTTGGCAAGGGGCCGGACGGGGTCCAGCAGGGTTCAGCCCCATCCACCGTGATTCGGCCGAAACCCCTTCTCACCAGGGGAAACGTCCATCCCCGTCGTTCCCGCTCCAGTACGGATTCTGGACGTCTTCGCGTCGTCCGTTACTCATGCGTTCCTCATAGGCGTCGTGGGACCGGTCCCCGGCCGAGCAGCGGAGATGGCTGCTGGCCGTTACTCGCCGGTCGGGAGTCACTCGAAGAGGACAGCGATGTCGCGGTAGCCGCTCAGGACCCGCGCGACCTGGAGCGGCTGCGCATCGGGGCGGTAGATCACCAGGTAGGAGTGGACGGTCCACACCCGCAGGGCCTCATCAGCGAGGTCCTCACGGAGATGACCGAGCCCGGGATGCTCGGCAAGCCGGTGCATGGCCACCCGTAGGTCCTCAAGGACCCGACGCGCCGCCGCAGGATCGTCAGCCGCGATGTACTCGTGGATGTCGCGGAGATCGCTCGCAGCCGCCTCGGAGAGGACGAACCGCGGCACGCTCAGCCCCGGTGCGCAGCGGGTGAGGCATCGAGGATCTCGTCGATCACCGCATCGCCGTCCTGGACCTGGCCCTGGTCGAGCGCGTCGAGGCCGGCTGCGACCTGCGTGCGCAACCGAGCGAGACGCACCCGCCGCAGCTCGTCACGGTCCTCGAGCAGCCGCAACGCCTCCCGGACGACCTCGCTGGCCGAGGTGTAGCGCCCACTACGGACCCGCTCGTGGATCAACGCCTCGAGCTCCGGCGTCAACGACACGTTCACGGCACACCTCCCCGACCACATCACCCCACCAGCGTAGCGCCGATAGCGAACTTGGCTATTTCTTACCACCATCCGGTCCGCGCGACGCGGCGACATCAGGGCCTCATCACGCTCGGAGGCGTCGGCGCTGCGTTCACGGCTCGAGCGCGACAGGCGGGATCGCGTCACCGCACAGGGACACCGATGCGCGCCCGCTGCCAGGCGCGTCCTTCAGATCGGCGTCACGGGTAGACCGCGCCGACCTCCACGAGCCGCCACACTCCGTCCAGCCGCGCGAGGGCGACGGTGACCTCCCAGCCGACCTCGGCAGCATCGCTGGCCACGGTCGGTACCTCGACCGGCCCAAGACGATCGAACCACAGCCGTCCGTCCTCGATGCGGGTGATCGGCAGGAGGTCCTCGACCCAGTCCTCATCCGGGATGTCGTCCGCGTGGACCGGCAGCCGGGTCCGCTGCGCCGCCAGGTACAGCTGCTCGCCCAGCTCGTCCGCCCTCGGGAGCTCCCGGCCCGCGTCCGCCGCCCGCCCACGCGCCACCTCGGCCGCATCGGCGGTGACGTACCCCTGCTCGGCCAGCCACCTCGCCAGCCGCTTGGTCACGGTGCCGGCATCCTTCAACTGCTGCTTGGACGCCGCCACCTTGCGGACCATGAAGTAGCCCAGGACCTCCCCGTAGCCCTCCACGATCCGCTCCGGCCCGAACAACCGCGTGAACGCCTCCTCGTCCCCGGCGTCGAACGCCTCCTGCCACGCTTGCGCATCACGGCCGGACAGGCTCGTGTGGCCGTAACCGTTGAGACACAGCCGCAGCAGGTCGATGATGTCGTCGTACCGGGCGAAGGTCGACGCCGCGAGCCTCGCCTCCTGCTCCGCCAGGAACCCCGCCAACGCCTCATCGATCGACCGCCCCACGTCCCGCCCCTCCCCGACCGACCCGCGGGCACCGAACAGCTCGATCACCTCGGCCTCCCCACTCGCGTCCGGGCCCGGCACGGCCTCCGTGCGCCCGCCACCGTCGCCCTCTGCATCGGCGCCGTCCACACCGCCACCGACACCGTCCGAGCTGTCATCGAACCGCATCGAGAACCCCCAACCTTCGAAGCTCGCCACCAGCCGACCGAGCTCCTCCCACGTCAGCCGGCGCCCATCGACCACCACCGACGGAAGCGGGTCCGCATCGTGCCCCGACCAGTCCACCCGGCCCACGACCTCCGTCCCGGCGATCGCCCACCGGTCCGCGCCGATGTCGCTCGGCTCGAGGTACGCGTGTGCGACCTCTCGACGGACGACCCGGCGAAGGCGTCCCAGCACCTCCTCCGGATCGGCATCCCGCTCGCCGTACACCACGAACCGGAACCCCTCCCCCGGCGGCAGATCGGCCTCCTCCGCCTCAGCGCACATCAGCCCAGACGGCGTCCACGTCAACCGGTACCGCAGACGCACCGCCCGGCCATCCGCAGCGTCGACCGTCTCGACCGGCGGCGGGGCCGGCAGCGCCGGCCACCCGGTACGGGCGCTGAGGAACGCGTTCAGGCAGGCGTCGCACCGCGAGGTGCCACCGATGCTGTGGCGCGCATCCGGGCCGCCACAGTCACCACACACCGGCGACCGCCCACCCGTCATCCCACCCCACCCTGCCCGACACCTCGACGACCAACCTACCGCCGGCAGGCGGGAACCTGGCGGGACGCGAAGAGCCGGCCACCAGGGCCGGCTCCGACGCTGAGCGGATGACGGGATTCGAACCCGCGACCTCCACCTCGGCAAGGGACTGGAAGGGGTCCAGCACGGTCCGCAGCGGTCCATCGACATCGCCCAGAAACCCGGCCTGACCAGGGGTTCCGTCCGCGGACAGCCATCGGCGTCGAGCCCCTGTCCATAGACGTCGCCGCGCCGCTCGTTCCTCAAGTGTTCCTCATCGCCCGTGTCGGCACCCGCCGTGGAGAGCGCGCCTGGGGTGCCTCGCCGCTCCCGATCGGGCCGGTTCGGCACCTGCTCGGCCGAGCACGCTTCGCACTCAGGACTATCGTGGTATTATGCGTTAGCTCACGTTAGGACCGGCGATGGCGACGGCGACCCTCGAAGAGCTAGCGGACGAGCGCGGGCTGACGATCGAGGACATCGAGCAGGCACTGCGCAGTTTGCCGCGGCCCGGTGGCGGCAGTCTCTCCGAGCACGAACGCGCCGTGCTCGACGACCTCGGGATCGACCCGGACCGCACCGCACGGTCGCCGCTGGTCGCGGGCGTGCTGCGGCGGCGCCAGCTCGAGCAGGCCTCCTTGACGACTGAGCAGGTCGCCCAGCTTCTCGGGCGCGAACCGTCCCGGATCCGCCAGCGCCTGCAAGGCGAGCGCCGATCGCTGCTCGGCTTCCACCGCCACTCGGGCCGCCGCGAGTGGCTGCTCCCGAGCTTCCAGTTCGAGCTGGGTCTGCACGAGCTCGACGGCTGGGCGCGGCTCATCCAAGCGCTGCCCCCCGCGGACGCCACCAGCCCCGTCGCACTCGTGGCCTGGCTGACCGAACCACAGGCAGACCTCGGGGGATACTCGCGGGCGACCGCACTCGCCGAGGGGGCCGACGTCCGTCCGCTCCTCGACGAGGCAGCCGCTTTCGGCGTGCTTCCGTGACCCAGCAGCTCCCCGACGTCCCCGCGTCGTTGCCGCCACTGCAGGACGAGCACCTCGTGGCGGTACCTGCCGGCACCGCGCTCGTACGCCTCCACGACCTCGGTGGTCACCACCCGACAGCGCACGATCAGCTTCGTTGGTTCGGGCCCCTGCCCGGCCGAGGCCGCTTCGACCACCACCCGCCCGGACCACCCGCCGACCACGCTCCCGAACACGGCGTGCTGTACGCCGCCCTGGACGACCCCACGACGTCACCGCCGCCCGTCGGTGGTGCGGGGGGGACGGCGCTCGACGTCGTGCTGAGCGAGGCCGTCCAGAACGGCGACGTCCTCGCCATCACCGACGGGCTCACCCTCACCGTCTGGCGCACCTCGGGCGACCTCCGGCTACTGGACCTCCGCGGACCGTGGGCGCAACGAACCCGGACCGGCACCCACCTGTCGACCGCACCGCACGAGCGCAGCCAACCTTGGGCTCGGGCCATCCGACGGCGCTACCCCCAACTTCACGGGCTGCTCTACACGCCGGCCACCGGAGGTCGCGCGGTCGCCGCCGCCCTCAACGAGACCAGCAGCCCGCATCTGGGCGGACAGATCGAGCTGTCCCGCCCACTCCACCACCCGCAGCTGCTCCCGCTCGTCGGCGAGGTCGGCCAGCGGCTCGGCTTCTCGATCGAGGTGGTCTGAGGACGCCAGCGGCGCCGTCGGAGATCGGGAGGCTACGGATCGTCCGGATCCACGGCCCGCAGGTGGCGGACGTTCAAGGTGCCGCCCCCGAGCATCTGGCGGCGGAGCTTTCGGAGGTGGTCGCCGAGGTGGCCCGGTTGGTCGGCGGCGTCGAACACGGCGGCGGCGATGTCGCGACGTCCAGCGGCAAGGGCGGTCTCAGCGAGTAACGCGACCGGCCGCCAGTGCCCACGCCCGAGACCGGCCGCTGCGTCGACGAAGCCGTCGAAGCTGCGGGTGGCGACCAGCACGTACAGGACGGCCTGGCGGACCTCGTCGGCGTGCCACCGCAACCTGGCGGCGGTGTACTCGCGGGCGAGCCGGTCGAGGATGCCCAGAAGCAGGTCGGTCTCGTTGGCGCGGGCGCGCCGGAACGGCAGGGTCTCGTGCTGGTGGAGGTGGGCGTAGTCGTCGAAGGCGACCAGCTCACAGACGTCCCGCCAGTAGGTCGCGGGGTCGAGCAGCTCGCGCCACGGCGTGGCGACGTAGGCCTGCCAGGTCTCCAGACCCAGCCGGCCGATCTCGCCGTACGAGTCGTCGGCTCGTTCGGCGGCCTCGGCGACGGCGGTCAGTGAGGCCCGGCGCACCGCCAACACCCGTGCCGGATGGTCGCCCGCGTCCTCGACGAGCCCGGCCACGAGCGCCTCGAGGTTCCGCACAAGCTCGAACGTCTGGCGGGCCCAGATGTCGGACCGGTCCTCGAACAGCTCGGCCAGCAGCCGGTACGGCTCGGCCGGGTCGCCCGGGAACGCCGGCCAGCTTCCGCGCAGCGCCCGCTCCCGGAGCTGCCGCCGGGGCGGGTGACGCATCGGTCCGGTCAGATCCCGACCCGACAGGGCCTGGGTCACGACCTTGCGCCGGGCCTTGGCCAGCACCGTCTTGTCGGGCTCGTCGTCGCCGAGCAGCCCCGCCGCATCGATCCCCGTCGTCATGAGCCGGACGGTGAGGTCGTCGAGGTGGGCGAGCTTCGCCTGGGCGTCCTCACCGAGGTAGCCGGCCGGATGGTCGTCGAGCGCTGCGGCGAGACCGGTGAGGTCGCCGTCGTGGTCGACGACGGCGACCAGCGCGAACCAGCGGTCCCAGTGCGACCACACCTGCCCGTGCCGTTCGGTCCACAGCTCGGGGCCGTAGATCGCCGGCCTGCGTGCCGCCATCGTGGGTCCGTTCAGTCCAGCAGCCTGTGCTGCGGGCCGGTCGCCCGCACCCGCAGCGCCTCGAGAGCGGTGGCACGTCCGGCGTCGGTGAGCCGGTCGAACCGGCCCTCCCGCGGCACGTCACGTTCGACGTGGAGCCCGAACGTCTCGAGCACCGTCAGCAGCGGGAAGACGGAAGCGCCCAGCTCCTCGGGCGTCGGACCACGCCCCGACATGCGGTCGTGCCAACCCGCCTCGGCCGCCAGCTCCGCCAGCCCGACCAGCAGCTCGCGGCGCCCGACCTGCTCGGCGTCGAGCAGCACCAGCAGCGCACACTCGCGGGCGAACCCCTCGAACCCGCCCGGCGCCGCGATCGCCGCCGCCAGCGCCCGCCAGGCAACGACGTCGTCGGCGGCGACCACGGCACCCGTCCTCGTCGCCTGCAGCGTGCGGCCCTGGCGGCGCACCCACCGCTGCTCGCGGGCGAGCTCGTGCACCACGGCGACCTCGAGCACGTCGTCCTCACGCATCGGTGCGGTACCTCGACGGGTGTCCCACCAGCCGAACGCCACAGACATCGCTTGCACGACCAGTCGCGACAGGTTGTGCTGGCTCGTGAGCGCCACTCCCCCGTTCGCAGCCTGCGCCAGCAGCCACCGCAGCGGCGCGACCACACGGGCGACCTCGTCGGGCGGGTGGATCGGATGCAACAGCTCCGCTTCCCACCGGCCGATCAGCTCACGGCGTCGGGGCGAGCGCCGCTGTTCGATCCACCGCATCATCCTCGCGGTGGTGACCAGACCCAGCCAGTCCTGCCGAGCCGGATGCCCCGGCACCTGCTCCGACAGCGCAGCGACCGTCAGCTCGCGATGCTGTGCCCGCCAGCCGCGCCCGCCTGGCACCAGCAGCCCGTCGGCGATCGCCCGCTCCAGCGTGATCGCGACGTGATCGCGGGCGTCGGACTCCTCGGGCGTCATCACCTCACCCCATACCAGCACCTCGGTGTCGGGCGCATCGATCCCCGAGCTGTCCACCGCCTTGCGGTAGGCCGCCAACCCGGCCTTCTCGTCACGGTGCCACGCTCCGATCACCGTACGGGTCGTGGCCGAACGGCACAGCTCGGCGTAGCGGCCCATCCCCAGTTCGTCGAACAACCCGGCCAGCCCGGCCGCGATCTCGAGATGCTCGTCCCGGTCGGTCCACCACTTCACCGGCAGCCGGTACCAAACGAAGTCCTGAACGAACCGCTGATGCACCCGAGCAGCGTCACCATCAGGCGCCACCCACCCCCACGCCGCCGCAGCAGCCTCAGCCGCGTCCGCATCGCGGGCCCGTAGACGGTCCAGCGCCGCCGCGACCGCCGGATCCCTGGGGCCCCCGGGCTGGCCGTCGTCCTCCACGTCCACGCTCCCGTCCGCCTCGCTCACGGCATGGTCACCGAGCCTACGGCACCGCCCAGGCGCCTCACGCCGACGGCCTCACGGCCGTGACCTGCGGTCGGTCGTGTGAGCCGTTCGTGAGTCGCGTCCGCTGCCCGACATCCGGCGGACGGCACGGTCGAGGGCCCTCAGGATCGGGGGTGCCACGAGCGAACCGTCGGAGGCTCAGCGCTCCTGACTGCGGCCGGCGGGGACGACACAGGGGTGCTGGCCGCCCGACAGACCGCGTGGCGGGCCGCCCCGACGCTCGACCGGTTGCTGGCCCTCGTCGACGTGGCCACCGCTCTCGACCAACTCGCCCCCGTACTGGCCGAAGAGGCGGACCGTGCCGGAGGCGAGCCACTCGCACGGCGTCGCGACCTGGCCGCCGGTCTGCTGTTCCTCGCCGGCCGGGTCGACGACGCGATCCGCCTCGTCGATGCGACGAACGACGGCGGATGGGACAGCGGCCGCCATCCCGCCCCGGTGGTCGTCGCCTTCCTACTGACCGGCGCGAGCGACGCGGCCCGCCACGAGGAGTGGGGCGACTCGCTGCTGCTCGAACTGCTCGATCGCGCCAACAACACCGGCTGGCGCTACGACCGCCTCCGAGCCGACGACGGCCTCGAGACGCTCCGCACCACCCTCACAGACGACGGCGTGCCGGAGGCCATCGGCCGCTACCGCGCCATCCCGCCCGCCGACCTGCTGCTGTCCACGCTGCTCACCGACAGCCTCGAGCGTCACCCGCCGTCAGCAGCCGCGCGTCAGCGGTGGCTGTCGACCGGCCGCAGGCTGGTCGACGTTCGCATCGACGAGGTCGTCGGCGGCCAGCACCGTGCCGCCTATGCCCGGGTCGCCCACCTCGCGGCGGCCTGCGCCGAAGCGATCCGGCTCGCAGCCGGCCCTGAGGACGCCGGCGGGTTCCTCGACGACCTGCACGCCCGCTACCCCCGACACAGCCTCTTCCGCCGCGAGCTGCGGACCGTCGCCGACCAGTCCCCGCTGCTCGGATGAGACCGACGTCGCCGCACGTCGAGCCCAGGTCTCAACATCACCGGGCGGGCTCCGGCACGTTGTCGCAGGCGAGGAGGTCGGCGAGCTTCTCGGCGGCAGGGCGATCCCACGCCGGGATCGCGTGGGTGTAGAAGTTGACCGTGGTGGAGATGCGGGCGTGGTTGAGCCGCTGGGATACCGTCGCCAGCGGCACCCCAGCAGCGAGCATCTCGGTCGCCATGAAGTGGCGAAGATCATGCAGCCGAAAATGGGGCAGGCCGGCCGCACGTCGGGCGGCGATGAACTGCCTGGTGGCCCGGTCCGGTGGCCACGGCCGTCGACCGTCGACCGTCGGCGTCATCGCTGAACACGAACCCCGCACCGGGCAGCGTCACTCCTGCCTCCGCCGCGCGCTGCTCGGCGGCGGCACGACAACGGCGCAACCCCTCGGCACTCTCGGCATCCAGGTCGGTGCAGTGCGTCGCATCCGTCTTGGTCGCCCCGAGCACCGGGCCATCAGGTCCGACCACCAGTGCGCGGGTGAACGCGATCACGCCTCGGCCGAGATCGACATCCCGCCACTGCAGCGCCAGCAGCTGACCCCGACGCGCCCCGGTCGTGGCCGCCAGACGCAGCAGGCACCACAGCAGCGGCCGGTCGACCACCACGCGCAGCAGCACGTTCACCTCGGCCGGGGTGGGAGGTCGTAGCTCCGCCCGCCGCACCCGCGGTGGGCTGGCCGCCGCTGCCGGGTTGATCCAGATCCAGTCCCACCGCAGCGCCTGCACCAACGCCCGATGCAGCACGCTGTGGACCGTGCACCGTGCCCGGCGCCAAGCCCCGCCCGTCACGACCACCGCAGCGCAGCAGATGACCGTAGAAGTCATCGATGTCGGCCGTGGCCAGCTTCGCCACGTCGAGATGCCCCAGGTGCGGGGCCAGATGACAGTCGATGATCGAGCGGGTACGAGCCACCGTCGTTGCCGCCCACCCGGGCGAGGCGGCCGCGAACCAGCGCTGCACCAGATCGGCGACCGTGCCGGCATGCGACCGCACGTTGTCGACCTCCGCAGCCAAGTCCTCCAGCGCACGCACCGCGGCGCGACGCGAACCGTGCACCGTGCACCGTGCGGGTGGCAGAGCGCTGCCGGCCACTCACCTCATCCACGCCGGCATACGTGCGCAGCTCCCACCTGCCCGGGCCGCACTGACGGATCGATCCTCTCGCCATCATCCCGCTCCTCGCCATCGGCCCATGGGCGAACAATGGGCGCTCATGGGCACGACCGTCCGGGACACCCCAGCACCCGACGACGAGGAACGGGCACACAACACGAGAATCCGGCCAAGAGGGCCGGATCCGCGATGGAGCGGATGACGGGATTCGAACCCGCGACCTCCACCTTGGCAAGGTGG
>PWWI01000225.1 GCA_003561535.1 Nitriliruptoraceae bacterium | reverse complement strand
GGCCGGGTATCGGCCGGGTATCGGCCGGGTATCGGCCGGGTATCGGCCGAGGATCGGCCGGGGCCAGGCCCAGGATCGCAACCGATCGACCAGAACGCAGTCGCATCGTTGCGATCCGACGGGCTGCCCCCGGAGACTGACCGGGGATCGCAACCGATCGGCCAGAACGTGGTCGCATCGTTGCGATCCGGCGAGCTGCCCCCGAGGCTGCACCCGAGGCTGCCCCCGAGGCTGCCCCCGAGGCTGCCACCTGGGGACCACCCGCCGGGGACCACCGCCGGCGTGGCCGAGTGACGCCCCAGCTCAGGCGACGCCGTCGATCGCGCCGGCCAGCGCGAGGTCCTTCTCGGTGACCCCACCGGCATCGTGGGTCGTGAGCACCACGGTCACCGTGGCGTAGACGTTGGTGAGCTCGGGGTGGTGGTTCGCCTCGTCCGCCAGGTCGGCGATCCGGTTGATGAAGTCGATCGCGGCCCGGAAGCCGTCGAAGGTGAACTCGCGCCGGATGGTGTCACCGTCGAGCTCCCAGCCATCCAGGTCGCCGAGCCGGGCACGGACGGTGTCGTGATCGAGCGTGCTCATGGGGTGTCTCCTCGCGTCGCGGGTGCCGTGCGGAGCCTACGGGGTGGGTTCGCCCCCGGCCGCGACATCGGATGCGGCGACGCCCCGAACCGACCCACGGGCGGGGTGGACGCGAACCGGGCATGACGGAGGTCCGGCAGTGGTGCCGGATACTCCGACCCCCGCACCCATCGACCAGACCGGAGCGAGTGTGCGAGAGCTCCCGATGTTCCCGCTCGGCAGCGTGTTGTTCCCCCACATGGTGCTGCCCCTGCACGTCTTCGAGCCCCGCTACCGGGCTTTGGTTCAGGATGTGCTCGACGGCGACGGCGAGTTCGGCGTGGTGCTCATCTCCCGTGGCCACGAGGTCGGGGGCGGGGACGTGCGCACCGACGTCGGCACCGTCGCCCGGGTGATCCAAGCGGAGCCGCTCGACGAGGACCGGTGGTTCGTCATCGCCGTCGGCACCCGGCGGATCCGCGTCGAGGGCTGGCTGCCCGACGACCCCTACCCGAGAGCCGAGGTGGCCGACCTCGACGACGACCCGGTCGGACCCGAGATCGACGAGCACCTGGCGCGGCTCGGACCACAGCTGCGGCGGGTCCTCGCCCTCCAGGCCGAGCTCGGTCAGGACAACGTGCCGGCCACCTTCGAGTTCACCGAGGATCCTGCCGTCGCGGGCTGGCAAGCCGCCGTCCTCAGTCCGCTCACCCCCTACGACGCCCAGCAGGTCCTGGTCACTGGCGACCCCGTGGCCCGGCTCGAACTGGTCGCGGAACTGCTCAGCGACGCCGAGGAGACCCTGCGCCTCCAGCTCCAGCAGGAGGGCTGAGGGCCGCTGCGGCGACCAGCACGGGCGCGGCAGGACCCACCCGGTGCGCACGCGGAGCGCCGACCGGCTGCCATCGTGAGTTGCGCACCGACCGATGGAACGTTCTCGCCGGTATCGTTCCATCCGCCGACCGCGCCGTGGAGACGGCACCGACCCCGAGGTTGCGACGTGCGGACCCCCCCCTTCACCGCCGAACACGAGCAGCTCCGAGCCTCGATCCGGCGGTTCGTCGCCGAGGAGCTCGCCCCGCGGGCGCAGCACTGGGAGGAGCAGGAGTGGATCGACGACGACGTGTTCCGCCGGTTCGGGGAGCTCGGGCTGCTGGGGCTGAGCGTGCCGGTCGAGGACGGCGGACAGGGTGGGGACTACTGGTCGACCGTGGTCCTGGCCGAGGAGCTGGCGCGGGCGGGCTCCGGCTCGCTGGCGATGGCCATCGCCGTCCAGACCGACATGGCGACCCCACCGATCCGCGAGTTCGGCACCGCGCAGCAGCGGCGTGACTACCTGGTGCCAGCGCTCACCGGCGAGAAGGTGGCCGCGATCGCCATCACGGAACCCGATGCCGGCTCCGACGTCCGTGGGGTGCGCACCCGTGCCCACCGCGACGGTGACGGGTGGGTGATCGACGGGTCCAAGACCTACATCACCAACGGGGTGCGGGCCGACTTCGTCACGATGGTCGTCCGAACCGCCGATGCCACCGCGGAGGACCCCTGGGGCGGTCTGTCGCTGTTCCTGGTCGACACCGATCTGCCCGGCTTCGAGGTCGCATCCCAGCTGGACAAGGTGGGGATGCGCGCCTCCGACACGGCCCTGCTGCACCTCGACGGCGTCCGGGTCCCGGGGGATGCGCTGCTCGGTGAGCTGCACCAGGGCTTCAAGCAGATCATGTGGCAACTGCAGGGCGAGCGGCTGATCGCCGCGATCGGTTCCGTCGCCTCGGCCCAGGTGCTCTACGAGCAGGCACTGACCTACACCCGCCAGCGAGAGGCCTTCGGTCGCCACCTCGCCGACTTCCAGGTCACCCAGCACAAGCTGGCGGACCTGGCGACCCGCATCAGCACGGTCCGGGCGCTGGTGTACGAGACCTGCGATGAGTGGAACCGTGGCGCCTACCCCACCGAGCGCATCGCGATGTGCAAGCTGGCCTCGGCACAGCTCGGGTTCGACGTCGCCGACGAGGTGCTCCAACTCCACGGTGGCTACGGCTACTCGGAGGAGTTCACCGTCGCCAGGGCCTGGCGCGACGCCCGACTCAACCGCATCGGCGGTGGGGCCGACGAGGTCCAGCGCGAGATCGTCGCGCGGCACCTCGCCGCCCGGGCGGGGGCCCGGCAGGCGGTGCCGGTGCCCGACGGCGCGTCGGTGCCAGCCCTGGAGCTGTTCTCCCCGGAGCACGATGCGCTGCGCGACAGCGCCCGCGCCTTCATCGCGCGGGAGCTCGCCCCCCACGTGGAGGCATGGGAACGGGCCGGCGAGTTCCCCCGCGAGGTGTTCCGCACCGTCGGCTCGGCTGGGTTCCTGGGCTTGAGGTTCGGCCCGGAGGTGGGTGGCTCCGGCCCGGACCTGCGCGCCCAGGCCGTCTGGGTGGAGGAGCTGTCCCGCTGCCTGTCCGGCGGGCTGGCCGCTGACCTCGGCGCGACGACCGACCTGGCCGGGACCTACCTGGACAACGCCGGCACCGAGGAGCAGCGCCAGCGGTTCCTCCCGACCTTGCTCAGCGGCGAGCGGATCGGCGCCCTGGCGATCACCGAACCGGGCGCCGGCAGCGACGTCGCCGGGATCACGACCCGCGCCCGCCGCGACGGTGACGGGTGGGTGTTGGACGGCGCCAAGGTCTTCATCACCAACGGTCCCTGGGCGGACCACCTCGTCGTCGCCGCCAAGGTCAGCCCTGAGGACGGGGCGCCCGATACCGGCCCCCACGCCCAGCTGACCCTGTTCGTCGTCGACGGCGACAGCCCCGGTCTGTCCCGGCGCCGGCTCAAGATGCTCGGGTGGCGCACCTCCCACACCGGCGAGCTGACCTTCGAGGGCGTCCGGGTCGAGGACGACCGACGCCTCGGCGAGGTGGGCAGCGGCTTCGCCCACATCACCACGGCCTTCGCCTGGGAGCGGTTGGTCCTGGCGCTCGGCGCCGTGGCGGCGGCCGAGCGGACCCTGGAGCTCACGCTCGGCTACGGCCGGGAGCGGGAGGCCTTCGGACGCCCGATCGGCAGCTTCCAGGTGTGGCGTCACCGCTTCGCCGACCTGGCCACTCGCATCGAGGCAGCCCGGGCGCTGACCTACCAGGGGCTGAGGCTGCTGGTCGCTGCCGAGCAGGGACAGCCGGTCGATCAGGCCGAGGTGATCCGGACCGTGGCCATGGCCAAGCTCGTCACCCAACGGCTGGCTTTCGAGGTGGCCGACGAGGGCGTGCAGCTCCACGGAGGCGCGGGCTACATGATGGAGTACCCGATCCAGCGGGCCTGGAGGGACGCACGGCTCGGACCGATCGGCGGCGGCACCGACGAGATCATGAAGCAGATCATCGCCCGTACCCTGTGAGGCATGTCTGCGCTGCCCTCCCCCGACCCCTCGACACCCACCAGCCCGGTCCATGTACGACCGATGCGGCCCGCTGAGGCCGCCCGGGTCGGGCAGCTGACCCTGGCGGCCTACGACACCTACGGACGCATCGACGGGCCCTACCGGCAGGACCTCGGCGACCCGTTGCGCCGGCGGGACGGGTGCACGGCGCTACTGGTCGCCGAGCTCGACGGCGAGGTGGTGGGCACGGTCACCTTCGTCCTCCCTGGCGACGAACAGTGGGAAGGTCGGGCCCAGCCGGAGGGTGATGCGGGGTTCCGCATCCTGGCGGTCGACCCGGAGGCCGAGGGCCGTGGGGTGGGCCGGGCACTGGTCGGCGCCTGCATCGCTGCAGGGCGTACCCACGGCCGTCGCCGGATCGCGATCGTGACCATGGCGTGGATGGACCGGGCGCAGCAGATGTACGCACAGCTCGGCTTCCGACGCCGTCCGGATCTCGACGTCCGCTTCCCGAGCGGTGTCGGCTACGTCCTCACCTACGACCTGGTGCCCGACGCCGACCGCAGCTTCCCGGCGCCGGGGCCGGTACCGGAGACTCCACCCTGGTTCACCGAGGTCTGGGCGGGCTGGTGACCGGTCCGGTGGCGCTCAGGACAGCGACACCAGCTGCAGCACCGCCCGCACCGCCAGCGGGAACAGCACCGCCAGGCTGACGGCCGCCAGGACCGTGACGACGAGCCATCGGGCCACCGCCTGGCGACGCTCCACCTCCTCGGCTGCCATCGGCGTCGCCGATCCGTCGAGAGCCGCGACCGGCTCGTCACGACCGGACCGCTCCTCGAGCACATCCGACACCATGCGAGCGGCGAGCTGTGGGGCGGGGGGCGTCGCGGCCAACTGGAGGGGGAGCTGATCCGCCGGCGGGGCCGGAGGACCAGCCATGTCCTCGGTCAGCGACTCTGGCAGCCCCGCCGTCGCAGGCTCGAACAGCACGTCGTGGTCGTCGGGAACCGCGGTCGGGTCGGGCCCGCCCTCGAACAGCGCCTCCTGGCCCGTCTTCGCCGGGACGGTCGCGGACGGCGGCTCCGGTTCGTCGGCCGCGGGCGCCTGGCCCGCGGCTCGGGCCGCTTCCGCCTCGCGCTGGAGCTGCTCGGCGCGTCCCCGCTCCTGCTCAGCCTCCTGCTCAGCCCGGGCACGCGCGATCCACTCCTCGCGAGCCAGTCGAGCGCGTTCGCGTTCCTGCGCCTCGGCAGCCTCGCGCGCCGCCTGCCGCGCGGCGGCCGCCGCCGCGACCCGCTCCTCGGCGCGGGCACGCTGCGCGGCCTCGGCCTCGGCCGCGATCCGGCGACCCGCAAGCTCCGCAGGCGTCGGCGGCCGCGGCACCTCAGGCTCCGGGGCGGGCGGGTCGAACACCTCCGAGACCAGCTCCCGGGCCCGTTGCTCGGCGGCCGACACCGGGCGCTCGACGACCGGCTCGTCACGCTCAGCAGCCGGCTCCGGGCGCTCAGCAGCAGCCGGCTCCGGGCGCTCGACAACCGGCTCGTCACGCTCAGCAGCCGGCTCCGGGCGCTCGACGACCGGCGCGGCACCCATGGCCCGATCCTCCGCCGCCGCGGGCGTCGGTTCGGCCGGGGGCTCCTCGCCGGGCCCGAAGACCTCGACGACGATACGAAGGGCGGACTCACGCGCATCGATCGACACGGTTGCTTCCTCCCGTCCTGGTCCCGTCGGGGGGGGTGGGACCACGGCGCGGTCGCCACGGCGACCATTCGGACGTGCCAACGGTACGGGGTGGCAGCGCTCCAGCCACGGACCTGACCCCGGTCGGGCGTCCGGGAGCCAGTACCGTGGCGTCATGTGCGGACGCTTCCTGTCGCTGACCGACCTCGACGACCTCGTCGACCACCTCCGCGTGGACGAGGTCGCTACCGATCCTCTGCCGCCGCGGTACAACGTGGCGCCGTCGATGGAGATCTACGCGACGATCGACCGGGACGGCAGCCGACGGCTCGGTCGGCTGCGCTGGGGGTTCCTGCCCTCCTGGGCCAAGAGCCGGCGCGGTGGCAGACAACCGATCAACGCCCGCATCGAGACCCTGGCGACCTCACGGATGTTCGCCCGGAGCTTCGCCCACCGGCGCTGCCTGGTCCCCTCGGACGGCTTCTACGAGTGGCAGGAGGACCCCGAGGGAGGCCCGAAGCAGCCCTACCACCTCGCCGATCCCGACGGTGAGCCCCTGGTCTTCGCGGGCGTCTGGACCTCCTGGCGGGATCCGGAGGACGAGGCGGCCGACCCGGTGTTCTCCACCGCGATCGTGACCACCGAGGCTCGGGGGGCCATCGCCGACCTCCACCACCGCATGCCGGTGCTGCTCCCGCCGACGCTGTGGGACGACTGGGCCGGGGCGACCCCAGAGGACGCTCCCCACCTGCTCGAGGCCGTGGCGGCCCTCGGAGCCCCGCGGCTGCGGGCCACCCCGATCGGCACGACGGTCAACGACGTACGCAACGACGGCCCTGAGCTGCTCTCGCCCGTCTCGAACTGAGGACGTGGCCCCACGGGGCCCGCGAGGGCACCGACTCATGCCGGTGGCGCGAGCTCCTGGACGCTCCGGGATACACCCGGCTCATCGCCCCCCGGTGCCGGTACCAGCAGCCAGCTGGCGCCCTTCGGCAGCCGCTTGGCCGTCAGGTCCACCGGCACCGGCGAGGACAGCCGCCCCTCGCCCGCCAGCGCCGCGATCAGGGCTGGCAGCACCTCACCGTGGGCACACAGCACGAGCGCTCCGTCGGCCGGGGACCGCTCGGCAGCGTCGGCCAGGGCGCCCAGGGCGCGGGTACCGAGGTAGGCGGCGTCGGGCCAGCCGTCGGCGGAGTGCAGGGGCACGGGCAGCTCCGCGAGCCGATCGTCGGGCGTGACCGCGACCCCGAGCTCCTCGGCCATCGGCTCGAGGGTGGCGGCACAGCGCACCAGCGGGCTGGAGACCAGCACGACGCCCGACGGGTCACCGGCGAGGGGTCGCAGGCCACGGGCGTTCAGGGCGAGGTCGAGGTGAGCTCGCAGGGCCTCGGCCTGGCGACGTCCGCGCAGGTCGAGGGGCCGGTTGCGGTCATCGGGCACCGTGCCGCGCTCCCCCGCCCACGCATGCCGCACGAGCACCGTGGTCAGTGGCAGGTTCACGGCGTGGCTCCCTCGGTCCGTCGCTGGGCGAGCTGCCAGCGGACGTCGTTCGCGAGCCGGACCGCATCCGCGGCCCGCGCGGACAACCCCACCCCGTCGTAGCTGGCGCCGCCGAGGTGGACCCCCGGCGGGCCCTGCTCCAACAGGTGCCGGATCCGATCCAGCTTGGCGTGGTGGCCCACCAAGTACTGGGGCAGGGCGTCGGGCCAGCGCACGACCAACCGTTCCCGGGCGGGTCCGAGCAGGCCGAGCGCGGCGCGCACCTCCCGGTCGACCCGCTCGGCCAGCGCCGCGTCGTCCAACGCGAGCGCCCGGTCGTCGTCGACCCGGCCCACCGACGCCCGGAGCACCAGGCGGCGGCGATCGGCCAGGTGGGGCCACTTGCTCGTGCTGATCGTGATGGCCTTGACCAGCCGGTCCTGGCTCCGGGGGACCAGCACCCCACTGCCGGCCGGCAGCGCCGCAGCGTCCCCGCGGTCGTAGGCCAGGGCAACGACCCCCACCGAGGCGGTGCGGATCCCGGCGAGCTCCCGGGACGCCTTCGGCCACCCCGCCGCCAGCAAGGTGGCGGCGACGGCCGCCGGGACCGCGAGGACGACCGCGTCCACCACCTCGGTGCGGCCATCGAGGTGGAGGGCGAGCCCGTGGTCGGCAGCGGAGATGGCGCGGACCGGGCTGCCGGTCCGGACCCGGGGGCCGAGGTCGCCGGCCAGCCGCTCGATCACCCGGCCGAGCCCGCCGCGGACGGTCACGAACACCGGCCGGTCGTCAGCGGCGGCACCGGCGCGGTGGGCCGTCAGGCCCCGCAACAGGGACCGGTGCTCCTCGGCCGCAGCCCAGACCGGCGGCAGGGTGGCCTGGGCGGACAGCTGTCGGGCATCGCCGGCGTAGACCCCGCCGAGCAGGGGCTCGACCAGCCGTTCCACGACCCTCGCCCCGAACCGCTCCCCCACCAGGTCGGCGACGCTGCGGTCGCCGGGCACGAAACGCCGGGGGCGCAGGGGCTCCGAGGCGACGAAGGCCAGGTCGGCCGGTTTGAGCACCCCGCTGGCCGCGACCGCGCGCAGGTCGGTCGGGACGCCGAACACGGTGCCGCTCGGCAGCGGCCGGAGCCGGTCCGTCAGCCACAGCTGGACCGCACCCGTGGCCGGGTGCACGAGCTCCTCGGCCCCGAACCCGAGCTGCTCGAGCAGCTCCGGCCCGGCCTGCTGGCGTGCCAGCACCGCGTCGGCACCGACGTCGAGGGGCCCCTCGGCGAAGGGCACCGTGGCGACCTGGCCACCGAGCCGGTCGGACGCCTCGTGGACGACCACCTCGGCGTCTGCACGCAGGTGCCAGGCCGTGGCCAGCCCGGTCAGCCCACCACCGATCACCGCGACCCGGGGCCCGCTCACGGCAGGGGGTCCGCCTCGTCCCCGAGCTCGTGGTCGGCGACGGTGGCGATGACCTCGGTGAGCAGGTCGAGCAGGCTCGCCCGTCCGAGGTCCACGGTGGTCAGGCGACAGCCGAGCTCCTCGGCCAGCGCCAGCAGCGCCGGATCGCCGCCGGTCCCGGGGGCGACCGGGCACTCGATGACGTCACGGTGGCCGTGCACCTCGACCACCGAGCGCAGTGCATCCGCGGCGGTCGGGGTGCGGGTGGTCCCACGCCAGGCGATCGACCGGGAGGCCAGCGGCACCCGGTCCGCGACGGCCTCGGCCACCTCCCGGAGGAACACCACGTCCCCCGGGTCGGCGTCCGCTCCCGGATCCTGCGCCGTCAGCATCACGTGTGCCCCGGTCCGGGCGCCGGGTGCGATGGCGGCCGCCAGGGCATCCGCCAGCGACGGCAGCGCGTGCCAGGAGACGACCCCGGTGTAGGCCGGCAGGCTGGCTGAGCCCTGGGCATGGAGCTCGGCCGCGTGGGGCCAGGGCACCACCGACATCCCGACGACCAGGGCGCCGTCGAGGCCGAGCCGCTCCGCGACGTCGAGGTGGTCGTCGGTGACGGTCGCGGTGACCGGGACCCCCGTGCGCTCCGACAACGCACGGTCCAGGCCCCGGCCGCCCAGCAGGGCGATGGCCAGTTCAGCGGTCATCGGTCGGCTCCAGGACCCGGCCCTCGGCGTGGACCAGGTCGACGAGGTCGGCGAGGATGCCCGGATCGGTGTCCGGCAGGACCCCGTGGCCGAGGTTGAAGACGTGGTCGGGTCGGCCACCGGCCCGCGCCAGCACGTCGCGCGCCCGCTCGGCGACCTGCGAGAAGGGACCCAGGCAGACCGCCGGCTCGAGGTTGCCCTGGAGGCCGACGCCGTCCGGGACCCGCCGTCGCGCGGCGTCCAGGGGGGTCCGCCAGTCCACCCCGACCACGTCGGCCCCGGCGGCGGCCATCGAGCCGAGCAGCTCACCGGTGTTGACGCCGAAGTGGATGCGGGGGACCCCCATGCCCTCCAGCTCCTCCAACACGCGGCCGCTATGGGGCAGCACGAAGCGGTCGTAGTCCTCCGGCGCCAGCGCCCCGGCCCAGGAATCGAACAGCTGGACCGCGCTGGCCCCCCGGGAGATCTGCCCCTGCAGGCTGCTCAGGGTGATCGACGCGAGCCGGTCGAGCAGGCGGTGCCAGGTGAGTTCATCGGTGAACATCAGCGCCTTGGTCCGCGTGTAGGACCGGGACGGACCACCCTCGATCAGGTAGCTGGCCAGGGTGAAG
>PWWI01000286.1 GCA_003561535.1 Nitriliruptoraceae bacterium | reverse complement strand
GGGCGGCCCGAAGGCCGCCCGCCGCTGTCACCGCTGTCTGCTCAGTCGCGGTCGCGCGACCGGCTGCGGGTCCGGGTACGGGTCCGGCCGCCGGTGTCACCACCGGCGTCACCGCCGCTGTCACCGCCGCTGTCCCGACCGCTGTCACCGCTGCTGTCCCGGTCACGACCGCCACGTTCGCGGCCGCCCCGGTCACCGCTCCCGCGGCCACCCCGCTCCCGACCGCCACGTTCGCGGTCGCTGCTGCGCGGCCGCTCCTCACCGGCGTCGTCACCGGGGGCATCGGCGGGGGCGTCGGCGGGGGCGTCGGCACCTGCCGTCTCGCCGGCCTTCTCGCCGACGTACTGCAGCTTGAACTTGCGCCCGCCGTCGAGCACGTCGAGGACCTCCACGAGCACCTGCTCGCCGACCTCGACGGCCTCTTCGGCGTGACCGAGGCGCTTGCCCTTCATCTTCGACAGCTCGGAGATGTGGAGCAGCCCGTCGGTCCCCGGGGTCAGGGACACGAAGGCACCGAAGTCCACGGTCTTGACGACCGTGGCGTGGTAGCGCTCGCCCTTCTCCGGCAGCTGCGGGTTGGCGATCGCGTTGATGCGGTCCAGGGCATCCTGGGCCACCTCGCGGGAG
This sequence comes from Nitriliruptoraceae bacterium, assembly GCA_003561535.1. Taxonomy (GTDB): domain Bacteria; phylum Actinomycetota; class Nitriliruptoria; order Nitriliruptorales; family Nitriliruptoraceae; genus T1Sed10-7. The sequence continues at coordinate 9,174 of PWWI01000286.1, read as the reverse complement.
TTCGCGTAGATCTTGACGACGCCGCGACCGGCCTCCTCGTCGACGTCGATCTGGGCGCCGGTCTCCTCGACCAGCTCCTTGATGATCGCGCCGCGCGGGCCGATGACCGCACCGATCTTGTCCTGGGGGATGTGGACGATCTCCACCCGCGGGGCGCCATCGGCGACCTCGTCGCGGGGCTCGGAGATGGCGTCGTTCATCACGTCCAGGATGTCGAGGCGGGCCTCACGGGCTTGCAGCAACGCGTCCTGGAGGACGTTCGCCGGGATGCCGGCGAGCTTGGTGTCGAGCTGCAGGGCGGTGATGAAGCCCTCCGGGCCCGCGACCTTGAAGTCCATGTCGCCGAAGAAGTCCTCGACGCCCTGGATGTCGGTGAGCGTGGTGTACTTGCCGTTCTCGTACACCAGCCCCATGGCGATACCGGCGACCTGGGCGTGGGTGGGCACCCCGCCGTCCATCAGTGCCATCGATGCGGCACACACCGAGCCCATCGAGGTGGAACCGTTGGACGCGAGCACGTCGGACACGACGCGGATCGCGTACGGCCACTCATCCTGCTCGGGGAGTACCGGGATCAGGGCCCGCTCGGCCAGCGCCCCGTGGCCGATCTCGCGCCGCTTGGGGCTGCCGACCCGGCCCGCCTCGCCGGTGGAGTAGGGCGGCATGTTGTAGTGGTGCAGGAACAGCTTCTCGTCCGCCGGGTCCAGGGTGTCGAGGCGCTGACCCTCCCGGGTGGTCCCGAGTGCCAGCACGGAGACGACCTGGGTGTCGCCGCGCTGGAACAGCGCGGAGCCGTGGGTCTTGGGCAGGATCCCGACCTCGGCGGTCAGGGAGCGGATCTCGGTCGCGCTGCGGCCGTCGATCCGGAAGCCCTCGTCCACGATCAGCCCGCGGACCACCTTCTTCTCGGTGGAGCGGAAGGCCTCGGATGCCTGCTTGCGCAGCGCGTCCTCGTCGAGGTCGCCGACCCCGGCCGCGACGACCGCGTCGACCACCGCGGCCTTGACCTCGGTGATGGCCTCGTCCTTGCCCTCCTTGGAGAGCTCGGCCTGGCGGTACACCTCGAGGACCTTGGCCTCACCCTCGGCCCACACCGCGTCGAACACCTCGTCGGTGTAGTCGAGGAACAGCGGGTACTCGCCCGCGTCACGGACCCCGACCTCGTCGACGAAGGCCTGCTGGGCCTCGCAGAGCTGCTTGATGATCGGCTTGACATCCTCGATCGCCTGACCGATGACCTGCTCGGTCGGCGCCGGGGCACCCATGTCGATCTTGATCCAGCTGTCAGGGGTGGCCTCGGCCTCGATCATGAGGATCGCGACCTCCCCGTCGTCCTCGACACGCCCGGAGATGACCATGTTGAACACGGCCTCCTCCTCGAGCTCCTCGAAGGTCGGGAAGGGCACCCAGGAGCCGTCACGCAGCATCGCGTAGCGCACCGCGGCGACGGGGCCGGAGAAGGGCAGACCGGACAGCATCGTCGACAGCGACGAGCCGTTCATGGCGACCACGTCGTAGGGGTCGACCTGGGTGGTCTGGATGATGGTGTTGACGACCTGGACCTCGTTGCGCAGCCCCTCGGCGAAGGTGGGCCGCAGGGGGCGGTCGGTCAGACGGCAGACGAGGATCGCGTTCTCCGAGGGGCGACCCTCACGCTTGAAGAACGAGCCCGGGATGCGCCCGTTGGCGTACATCCGCTCCTCCACCTCGATCGTGAGGGGGAAGAAGGGCAGGAAGTCCTTCGGCTGCTTGGATGCGGTGGTGGTCGACAGCACCTTGGTGTCGCCGAGGCTGATGACGACGGCCCCGCCCGCCTGGGCGGCCAGGGTGCCGGCTTCGAAAGTGATGCTGCGACCGTCGATCTCGACGGTGTGCTCGTGGATCCCGAGCTTGCCCACGTTGGGCCTCCTCATCGGTTACGTGCCACGCACGAGGTGTGCGGGCGGTGGGTCACCGGCCTCCGGCTCATCAGTGGGGGCGGCTCGCTGCGTTCGAGGGGCGAGCCGTCCCCACTGACGACCGACTCCGGTGACGGTGGTGCGCCGTCACGGCGGTGGTCGCCGCACGACGCGGGCCGGGGTCGCTTCCACGCGATCCCGGCCCGGAGGGTTCAGCGGCGGAGCTCCAGCTCCGCGATGAGCGCACGGTAGCGCTCGATGTCCATCCTCTTCAGGTAGTTGAGCAGCCGACGTCGCTGGCCGACCATCTTCAGCAGGCCACGCCGCGAGTGGTGGTCCTGCTTGTGTTCCTTGAGGTGCTCGGTCAGGTGGCTGATGCGCTGCGTCAGCAGTGCGATCTGGACCTCGGGTGACCCGGTGTCGCCGGGCTCGCGGGCGAAGCGTTCGATGATGGCTTGCTTGTCGTTCGGCAGCGTGATCGCCACAGTGCTACTCCGTATCGTGGTCGGCCCTGCCGCGCCGGATGGGGCGGTGCCGTGCACCGCCACCTTGGGGTCCCGCCCCGGTGCTCGCCACGACGCGCGCACCGACACCTCGCGACCGCCGCCTCGTTCGACCATCGGCCGGCGGGGCGGTGGCGCTCCAGGGATCCCGACACCCGAACGGGCACGGTGGGAACGACCCGGGGCCGGGTCGTCGGTAGCAGTGTGGCACAGGCCCGTAGGTCCGGCAAACACGAGGCACCGGCGATCGACCCCCTCAGCCCTGGGACAGCAACCCCCGGGCGCGCGCCACGTCCGCTCCGATCTGGGCCACCAACGCCTCGACGCCGTCGAAGCGCTGCTCCGAGCGGAGCCGGTGCAGGAACCGGAAGGCGAGGTTCCGACCGTAGAGGTCCTGGTCCACGTCCAGTAGATGCACCTCGACGGTGCGGGTCGTGCCGTCGAAGGTGGGCCTGACGCCCACGTTGGCGACCGCCGGGATCCAACGACCGTCGAGCCGGGCATGGCCCGCGTACACCCCCGTGGCGGGGACGATCAGATCCGGGTCGATCACGAGGTTCGCGGTGGGGAAGCCGATGCCCCGCCCCCGGCCGTCGCCGTGGACGACCACCCCACCGAGTTGGTAGGGGCGCCCCAGGGCCGCCGTGGCCCACGCCAGGTCGCCGTCCTGCAGGTGCTCGCGGATCGCGCTGGAGGAGATGCGGCGCCCGTCCATCTCCAGCAGGGTGACCGCCTCGGGGACGAAGCCGTGCTGCTCCCCGAGTTCCAGCAGGGACACGATGTCGCCGGCAGCCTTCGCGCCGAAACGGAAGTTGGTGCCGACCACGACCCGGACCGCGGCCAGGGATCCCGCCAGGACCTCCGAGACGAACTGCGCCGGTGTGGAGCTCGCCAGCTCGTGGGTGAAGGGCAGCACCAGTACGGCGTCCAGGCCGGCCGCCGCCAGGGCCGTGACCCGGTCCTCGAGGGACTGGAGCCGTGGCGGCGCGGCATCGGCCCGCAGGAGCACGGCCGGGTGGGGGTCGAAGGTGACGGCGACGGACCGCGCCCCATTGCGCTCTGCGAGGGCGACCGCGCGGCGGAGCAGCACCTGGTGGCCCCGGTGGACCCCGTCGAAGTTGCCGATGGTGACCACCGACGGGTCGTGGGGCAGGGCGTCCAGGCCGCGAGCGACGATGGTCATCGCAGCTCCTCGGGTCGCGTCCACACCAGCTCTGGGCGCGCGCGGCCCGCGGTCGCGTCGTCGGCGACGACAGCGAGCAGCTGCTCGCTCCGGCCGCCTGCGGCGGGGCGCACCAGTGCGACCGGCCCGTCGTGGCCGACCGGCGGCACCGAGCCACCCTGGGTGAGGCGGCGGGCCACCTCGTCGTCGGTGACCTCGACCACCTCGAGGGTGCGTCGCACCGCAGCCACCACGTCGATGCCCCGGGCCAGGACGTCCTCAGGACCGGCGCGGTCGAGCGCATCGAGCGTGACGGCCTCGTCCACGGTGAAGGGCCCGTTGGCGATGCGGCGTAGCGAGGCGAGGCACCCACCGACCCCCAGCGCCGCGCCGACATCGTGGGCGATCGTGCGCACGTAGGTCCCGGCTGAGCAGGTCAGCAGCACGCTGACCTCGGCCACCGTCCCCGGCGTGAAGCCGTCCAGCACCAGCGACGACACCTCGACCGCGCGGGGGGTGCGCTCGACGGTCTCGCCACGGCGGGCCTTGGTGTGCAGCCGTTCGCCGCCGACCTTGACCGCGGAGACCATCGGCGGCACCTGCTCGAAGGAGCCCTGGAACGCCGACAGGGCCTCGCACACCGTGTGCTCGTCGAGGTGGCTGGCATCGATCCGGGCCAGCTCGACCCCAGTGGTGTCCTGGCTGTCGGTCTCGAGACCGAGCTGGATCCGGGCGGCGTAGGTCTTCCAGCCGGCCTGGAGGAAGCGCACGAGCTTGGTCGCCCGACCGAGGCAGACCACGAGCACGCCGGTGGCGGCGGGGTCCAGCGTGCCGGTGTGGCCCACGCGGGAGTGCCCGACGACCCTGCGGATCCGGGCGACGACGTCGTGGGAGGTGGGCCCGGCGGGCTTGTCGACCACGAGCACGAGGTCGTGGACCGGGCCACGGGGCCGGGGGCGCCGTCCCATGGATCAGCCCTCCCGGAGCAGCGCGACGACCTGCTCGACCACCGTCTCTGCCGTGCCGTCAGCGTCGAAGCCGGCCGCGAGGCGGTGGCCACCGCCCCCGAGCGCCGCCGCCACCCGGCCGACGTCCACCCTGCCGCGGGACCGCAGCGATCCCCGCCAGGAGCCGTCGGGAGCCGGCCGCAGCGTCAGCGCCACCTCGGCGACGTCGGCGGTCCGGAGCAGCTCGATCAGCCCCTCGGTGCTGCCCTCGGCGGCGACGGCGAGGTCCTCGGGTGAGAGGTGGGTGTGCACCAGGGCGACCTCGGGGACGAAGCCCGCCCGTTCGAGCGCACGCCCGAGGAGGGTCAGGTCGTCCAGGCGGCGGGTCTCGAACAGCCGCTGGCTCCAGGTGGCCTGGTCCACCCCCGCCGCCAGGAGCCGGGCACCGAGCAGGTGGGCGTCGGGCCCGGTGGCCTCGTAGGAGAACCGGCCCGTGTCCGTCACGAGCCCGACGTACAGGCACGTGGCGATGTCACGGGTCAGCGGCAGGTCGAGCTCGTCCAGCAGCAGCGCCACGACCTGCACCGTCGCCGCTGCACCGGGGGCCACCAGCGACAGCTCACCGAAGGGGACGCTGCGTTCGTGATGGTCGAGCACGATGGTCGGGACGCCGGCGTCGAGGTGACCGGCCACGGTGCCCAGCCGTCCGGGGCCGGCGGTGTCGAGGGCGACGAGAAGATCGACCTCGCCGGCCGGCGGCAGCTCGGCCGCCGGCACCAGCGCCTCGACCCCCGGCAGCAGGGCGAGCGCGGGCTCGAGCTCGAGCGGCTCCTCCCCGATCGTCGGCAGCGTGCGGGCACCCGCGGCGCCCAGCGCGAGGTGCAGCGCCAGCGCCGAGCCCAGCGCGTCGCCGTCGGGGCTGACGTGGCCGGCGAGTACCACCGTGCGGTGCTCGCGGCAGGCGCTCGCCAGGCGGTCGACCACGGCGTCGATCGTCGCCTCGTCGAGCTGGGCGCGCCACGACGGTGCCGGCGACGGCCAAGGTGCCACCGTCGAGCTCGTCGCGGGCGCCGCGTCACTCATCCGGCGGTCCCGTCCTCGGCCTGCGGATCCTCCCGGTCCTCGATGCCGCCGGTGCCCGGTGGGACCTCACCGCGGGATTCGATACCGCGCAGCAGCTCCTCGACCCGGGAGGCCTGCTCTGCCACCGGGTCGGGGACGAACCGCAGCTCGGGTGTGGTCCTGAGCCCCACCCGGCGGGCGACCTGTCCACGCAGCCGGCCCGCCACCGCCACCAGGGCCTCGGCCACGTCGGCAGGGTCGGCGATGTGGTCACCGCCGCTGCGGCGGGGATCACGGCTCAGGACGCTCGGGTCCAGGGTGGAGTAGTACACCGTGGCGACGTCGTGATCCGGGGTCACGTCGGCCTCGGTGATGGTGACGAACGTCAACCTGGGATCGGCGATGTCGGTCTGGAGCAGGTCGGCCACCGCGGCCCGAACCTGCTCGTCCACCCGTGGGTTGCGCTTGCGTGCCATCGGTCGCTCCTACCTGTGGTGGTCGGTCAGCGCCCATCGAGCTCCGGGAGCTGCTGCTCGCCCGCGTCGGCGTCGAGATGGTCGGCGAGGTCGGTGACGGCCAGCACCTCCACCCTCGGATCGCGTTCGAGGACGGCGGTCAGCCGATCGAGGACGCGGTCCACTCCGGTGGCGGTCGACGCGGCCACGGCCACACCGAGCACCGCGCGCTGCCACCGGTCCTGGGCGCCGACCTCGGCGACCGAGACGCCGAGCTCGTCGCCGAGCGCCGCCTGCGCCCGGCGCAGCAGCGTGCGCTTGGCTTTCAGGCTGTCGGCGCCCGGCAGGTGCAGGTCCACACGGGCGATGCCGTAGTGGACCCGCCCCCTGGCGTCGTCGTCGCTCACCGGTGTCGCTCGGTTCGGTTCAGTCGCGTGCGACCTCCACCGTCTCGAAGGCCTCGAGCACGTCACCCTCCTTGACATCCTGGAACTTCGCGAGCCCGATACCGCACTCGAAGCCCTCACGGACCTCCTTGACGTCGTCCTTGAAGCGGCGGAGCGAGGTCATGGTGTCCTCGGCGACGACGACGCCGTCGCGGATCACGCGGACCCCGGCGTCGCGGCGGACCTCGCCCTTGATGACCATGCAGCCGAAGACGAAGCCCTTGGGCGTCTTGAAGACCTCACGGACCTCCGCCTCACCGACGATCTCCTCGCGGAACTCGGGCGCGAGCAGCCCCTTGACGGCCCGCTCGATGTCCTCGATCGCCTCGTAGATGATGCGGTAGGTCCGCACGTCCACGCCGGAGCGGTCGATCTCCTCGCGGGCGTTGGCACCGGGGCGCACGTTGAAGGCGACGATGATCGCGTCGGAGGCCTCCGCCAAGCGGACGTCACCCTGGGTGATGGCCCCCACGCCCTTCTGGATCACCCGGACCTGGACCTCGTCCAGTTCGAGCTTCAGCAGGGCGTCCTCGAGGGCCTCGGCGCTGCCGGAGACATCCGCCTTGATGATGACGTTCAGCTGCGCCTTGTCACCAGCCTGCACCGCGGAGGTGAACTCCTCCAGGGTGGTCGGTCGGCGGTCGGCGAGCTCCTTGCGGCGTTCCCGTGCCGAGCGCCGCTCCGCCACGTCGCGGGCGAACCGCTCGGCGTCGACGACACGGAACTCGTCACCCGCCTCCGGGACCTCGTTCAGCCCCAGCACCTGCACGGGACGCGAGGGCTGGGCTTCCTCGACCGGCTGGCCGTTCTCGTCGAACATGGCCCGGATCTTGCCGTCGGCGGTCCCGGCCACGAGGATGTCCCCGCGATGCAGGGTGCCGCCCTGGACCAGGACCGTGGCGACCGGACCACGACCGCGGTCGAGGTTCGCCTCGACGACCCGACCACGTGCGGCCTTGTCGGGGTTGGCCTGTAGCTCCAGCAGGTCGGCCTGGAGCAGGACCACCTCGAGGAGGTCCTCGAGGCCGATCTGCTGCAGCGCGGAGACCTCGACCATCGGGACGTCACCGCCGAACTCCTCGGCGACGAGGTCGTGCTCGGTCAGCTGCGCCTTGACGCGGTTGGGGTCGGCTCCTTCGACGTCGATCTTGTTGACGGCGACCACCACCGGCACCTCTGCGGCCTGCGCGTGCGCGATGGCCTCCCGGGTCTGGGGCATGACCCCGTCGTCGGCCGCGACCACCAGGATCGCGACGTCGGTGACCTGGGCGCCCCGGGCCCGCATGGCGGTGAACGCCTCGTGACCGGGGGTGTCGATGAAGGTGATCCGACGCCCGTCCTTGGTGATCTGGTAGGCACCGATGTGCTGGGTGATGCCACCGGCCTCGCCCGCGACCACGTCGGTCTTGCGGATCGCATCGAGGAGCTTGGTCTTGCCGTGGTCGACGTGGCCCATCACGGTGATGACCGGTGGGCGCGACTCCAGCGTCCCCGGGTCCTCGGGAGCTTCGATGCCGAACTCGAGCTCCTCCTCCGACATGAAGTAGACGTCCACGCCCAGGTCGGCACAGATGATCTCGACGGTGTCGTCGGGCAGGGTCTGCTGCACCGTCGCCATCTCGCCCATGTCGAACAGCTTCTTGACCAAGGCCGCACCGGGGACCCCGAGCTTGTCGGCGAGCTCCCCGACGGTGATGCCGGAGAGGACCTCGACGCGCTCGACCTGGATCTGCTCCTCGATCGGCACGTCCCGGCGCATCGGACCCCTCTGCAGCTCCTGCTCCGCAGGTGACTGCCGCTCGCGCTTCTTCTTGCGCTTGGTCTTGCCGCTGCCGGGTCCGCCGGTCCCACCGGGCCCCGCGGGCCCACGGCTCGGCCCACCGGCACCACCCGGGCCACTACGCCCGACGGGCTGGCGGTAGGGGGAGGACCCGGGACCACGACCTCCAGCGGGTGGTGCTCCGCGCCCAGCGCCACCGGGTGCACCACGGCCGGCGCCGCCGGGGGCACCAGGCCCACCACGACCGCCGGCGGGAGCGCCGGGCTGGGGCTGGGGTCGAGCGGGTGCCTTGCGCAACGGTGGCGGGATGGCGCGGCGGCCCGAGCCCTCCTGCGGCAGGGCTTGGTCACCGCGACGCCGGAGCTCGGGTGCGTCTCCGGTGGCCGTGGGCGGCGGCTGCGGGGCACGCTGGGACGGGGGACGCAGGGGCGCCTCGCCCGGCTTGAGCCGCGGCGGTGGCGCACCCGGCATCCGCTTGGCCCCCGCGTCGCCCTCGGATGGCGCTGCGGGCTCCTGGGTCGGCGGCACCGACTGACCGTCCTGAGCTTCGGGCTCGGTCGGTGCCGACGGGGCCGGCGCCGTGGCGTCCCCGCTCCCCTGGTCCGCTGGCGCGGGCGTGTCGCCCTCGCTCGGCGCGGTCACCGGGGGCGGGGTGGCCGCCTGCTGCTCACGCAGGTGAGGCGGGAGGACCTTGGCGGCCTTCTTGCGCTCCGGCGGGGCGGCAGCCTGCATCGAGCGGTAGCGGTCGAGCTCGGCCTGCTCCCGCCGTCGCTTGGCTTCCTGCTCCGCCTTGCGCTCGACGTCGGTCTTGCCGAGCGACTCGCGGAACCGCGCAGCGTCGGCACCGTCGATGGACGAAGAGTGGCTCTTCGCATCGACGCCGAGATCGGTCAGGCGACGCAGGACCTCCTTGTTGTGGAG
>PWWI01000128.1 GCA_003561535.1 Nitriliruptoraceae bacterium | reverse complement strand
GGATAGCGATGCATGTGTCCAGCCTCAAGACCCACCAACTCGAGCAGTTCAGCGACCCGCTGCTCTCGTTCGGTCCGACGATACCCGTGGTTGCGAAGCGGTTCGGACACTAGCTTTAAAATCGGCATGCGGGGATTCAAGGATGAGAATGGGTCCTGAAAAATCATCTGCATGTCGCGTCGAATGGGTTTTAGTTCATGGCTCGTCATGGTGGCGAGTTCTTTCACACCCAGCTGACTGCGAAAAAGGATACTGCCCTCCGTCGGTTCTAGCGCCCGCAGAATCAGGCGCGAGGTCGTGGTCTTGCCGCAGCCGCTCTCGCCAACTAGGCCCAAGGTTTCTCCGGAAACCAAGGAGAGATCAACATCATCAACGGCCCGCACATGGCCGACCGTCCGGTTGAGAAAACCCTTGGTAATAGGGAAATACTTCTTCAATCCACGTACTGCGAGGATCAAATGTTCCGCTAAGGTCTCCACCGTCACACCTCCTCATGTCCTGCTGGTTCCTCGTTGTAAAGGAAACAGCTGACCCGGTGGTTCGGGCCCACCTCGCGCGTTTCGGGTACGTCCCGCCGGCATATCTCACCGATGAATTCACTGCACCTTGGGTGGAACAGACATCCCGACGGCAGATTGTAAGAATCCGGAACCGTACCTGGTATCGATGTCACTTTCCCGCGCGGTCCCCGTAGTTTGGGAATGGAGTTCAAAAGCCCGCGGGTGTAGGGATGGAGGGGATTGTAGAAGACCTCCATGACCGGCGCGTCTTCGACAACGCGGCCGCGGTACATGACGTACACCTGGTCTACCATGTGAGCCACGACACCGAGATCGTGGGTAATCAGCATCAAAGATAGGCTGAACTCCTCCTGCATCTGTTTGATTAACTTCAGGACCTGCGCTTGAATCGTCACATCCAAGGCAGTCGTCGGTTCGTCGGCAATCAACACTCGCGGTTCAGGAGCAAGGGCCATCGCGATCATCACTCGCTGGCGCATGCCACCACTGAATTGAAAGGTGTACTCGTCCAACCGTTCCGCGGCTTTGGAAATACCGACCAGGCGGAGGAGTTCGACAGTCCGCTCCCGAGCCTGCTTCTCGTTCATCCCTTTGTGCAGAAACAGATTCTCCGCTATCTGGTTATATACAGTATGAACGGGGCTCAAAGACGACATTGGTTCCTGGAAGATCATCGAGACCTCCCCGCCTCGGATACGGCGCATTTCGCTGGAATCCGGCTTATACTGTGTTAGATCAACCAGCGAACCATCGCGTTTCTCAAAGTGAATCGTCCCTTGGGTGATCTTCGCCGTCTTGGCCAGCAGCTGGAGCACAGCATAGGATGTGACTGTCTTGCCGCACCCGCTTTCACCGACAACGCCGACCGCCTTCCCATGGGGTATGGCGAAATCCACACCATTCAGGGCTCTTACGACGCCCGAATCGGTGAAAAAGCTTACTTGGAGATCACGTACATCAATGATGTTTGTCGAAGCTGTCTCTGTCACGAATCACACCTCGCCTTCCCACCTAGTAAGGATCAGCCGCATTGCGCAGACCATCTCCCAAGAAGTTAAATGCCAGCACAAAGATGATAACGAAGACTCCTGGGAGCATCAGCCAAGGAGCTAGAACGATCGTATGGATGTTCTGGGCTGCCTGCAGAAGTACGCCCCAGCTGATGGCTGGCGGCCGCAGACCGATTCCCAGAAACCTCAAGGATGTCTCAGCCAAGATCATCCCTGGAATCGCCAACGTGATCGCTGCGATAATGTGACTCATGAATGAGGGTACGAGATGCTCCAAAATGATGCGAGGTTCGCTCGTCCCCGCTAGACGGGCCGCCACCACAAAGTCCTCGTTCTTCAATGAATAGATTTTACCCCGAGCCACTCGCGCTAGATCCGTCCAGCCGATGACCGAGAGAATGAGGGTTATGGCAAAGTACGTCCGGATTATGGGCCAATGATCCGGAAGAGCAGCAGACAATGCCATCCAAAGCGGTATCTGAGGAAAGCTCCTGAGAATCTCCATGATTCGCCCTATAACCTTGTCGACAATGCCGCCGTAGTATCCCGACAACCCGCCGAAAAAGAGGCCGAGAACGAAACTCAAAAACACACCAACGAGACCGATGGTCATGGAAATGCGTGCTCCGAGAACGATACGCGAAAACACACACCGGCCCAGGTCGTCCGAACCAAATAAGTACACGACCTGGTCATCCTCAACACCAAATAGATGCCGATCCGTGGGTATCAAACCGAGAAGTTTATATTCATGGCCGCGCACAAAAAACTGCAGCGGCACCACCTGACTCGGGTCTTCGTGAAACGAACGCCGCAGAGTGACAGGGTCCATTTCTCGCTCGAGACCATACACGAAAGGCCGAAACTGAAAGCCGTCTTCGCTGACAAAGCGGATGATCTGCGGCCGCGCATAGCGGTAATAGGTGTTGCGCTGATTCGGATTATAGGGAGCTACGAATTCTGCAAAGATGACCACGAG
>PWWI01000008.1 GCA_003561535.1 Nitriliruptoraceae bacterium | reverse complement strand
GATATGGCTCCACCCTGTTTCCGGGTGTCTGGCGTCCATCTCATTTTCCATGTGACTCATCCCAACGGTGGTATCCTGGTTCATAACACCCATGAAGCCGGACAGTGCCTCAATAGTCTGCTCTGCCATCTGTTTGGCCTGCCCATATGATTCGGCCCAGTTGTCGATCTGCACCCGCTTCCTCGGTGCCCCTGAGTCTCCTGAGTGGCTGTAAGTTCTAGTGCTGGATATAATGTTATAAGTCTGGGCTGGCAAGTCGGGGTCATGTGGTAAGTTCTGCGGATACACCCTGCCGTCGTTTAACTCCACATCAGCTATTAATTTCGCTCTTAAATTTATCTCAAAGCTCAAATAGTCACCCCTCTCATTACGTCCTTCCACGCCTGCACGACTTCACGGCGCGCCCTGCCAATGTTCTCATCCATAGCGGGCCGTAGGTAGGGCATAGGCGGCTGGTTGTAGCGCCTGCCAAGTTCGTCAACGCCGGAGAAGCCAAACTCGATCCGCGCCGCATACTCGACGTTGGTACCGATAGCAAGGCTCACGCTGTCGGCGGTCCGCTCCGATACCTCGGAATGGATAGACCTGCGGAGTGTACCAGTGCGGTAAGGCGCACGGCGTTTGGCGTCGTTCTCGATCAACATAGCCCCGGCTCTCGCCGCGGTCTCCAGTTTCTGCCCCCGTACTTCTTCGCTGAGGGTATTAAGTTTTCGTTGTAGTTCTTTGGCTCCGGTCAGCTTCACCGCACCACCTCCACAGTAAGCCTCGTTCTCGTCTGCCTACTGGCGTGCTCGACCAGCAGGACATTATATTCTTGGCCACTCACCACAGCCTGCATGGTCTCATCAATGCCGGGGTAGTAACCCTTTAGCGAAATATAGAAATCACTCACGGTATAAGTCTTATCATCCTGCTTAACCTCACGGCCCCCGCTCGGTGCTATGAGTGCGGGAAGTCCAATATGCCCCGCAAGGTTCTGCCATTCATACGTCGTCTCGCCCCATTCGTCTGTATCTTCGGTCAACTCCTGTATGGTACATAGATCCGGGTATTGTTCCGGCAGGAAGTCTTTCATTTTTGGATGGATCAGAGGCGGTCTCTCTGCCATATTACCCACCCCGCCCCTGCATATCGTTCCACACAAACTCGCGGTGAGAGAAGGCGTCGTGGACCTGTTCGGCCACGGCAAAGGCTGGTTCTTCCTCTACTTCTCGCCTTAGTTCTGCGGCATGTTCCCGGAGGGCTGAGGCCATCTGAGAAGAATTAATATTGAGGTCAAGGTGGTTGACTACCTTGAATATCTGTATACTCATAGAGGCCATGCTATCTAGGGCGGCTGCAGCGGCCATGCGAACGTCATCGTACATATCCAGGAAGGCTTGAACCTCGTTATCCTCAAAAAATAACGCCTCCTCGTATTTGTCGCCGGTCAGCATACGCACCTTGCCGACGTCAGTTGTGGGATCGGTAGTAATAGACACTCAGCATCACCTCTCCTCTACCATCTTGCCGATAATATCAATGGTTGCCTCTGTGTCCAACGCTTTGGCGCACAATGCAACGATGTGCTCATCGGGAATATCTGACACGGTTGCATCTTCGGCAAACTGCCGCGGGGTTGGTCCTGCTCCCCCAGCTACAAGGTCCTCGTCTACCTTAATGCCAGTTTCCATGTCTATAGTGTCAGCGTTTTCGTTTACCTCAATCGTTGTCTCGTCCTCGTCATGATCGGACGGGGTAATCCAGTCTAGATCCGCTCCGTTGGTCTCTCTGGTTATCGTGGAGCCCACTCGCCACTGGACAGCTATGTCGTTATTCGTTATACACTCGAACAGGTGTGCTGAAATCGGTACCGCTCGCCTGCCTTCTTTCCTGCGGAACGACATAATGGGTGTATACCCAGTTGTGCCAACAGTAACCCCTTCTCTCAAGTGCGACACCACGCGTTCTTTGAATACTGGGGCGCCAAGCACGGCGAATTGCCTTCCGCTTAAATACAGGGCAAAAGGATCGCCCGTGGAATCAGTCCACGCTTGTCCTGCTACCTGTAAATTGGAGTTCGAGAATGTCGTATTTTCTGCTGTAATGTACTTGTGGACCGTTACAATCTTCTCGGCCTTTTTGTCGACTATTCTGAACCACACCGGGCCGTAACCGTAATATGCAAACTGTATCTGATATATATTCCCGGCTGCAGGGTCGATGTCGTAGTTCGGCTGAAGGTTCCAATCCTCGCGGTACGTTTTCATTTCCTGCGTTCCATTCCTATATATGGCGACGAATATTCCTCCGGTGTCTACACCAAAAAAAGCACCGTCATTAATGACCTGTGTACTCGGCACGGTGTCGAAGTAGCCCCAGCGTGCAACGCCGTCACCCGTTGGCGTTTCTGGTAGCCTTGCGTCTATCCCGGCCTCTGCGGCATATCCGGGAACATACCTTCCACGCGAGGCGGAGGCCATAAGCGCTTTGTCCCCTGTTGCTTTCGTCTCCAACCTGAACTCAGAATTG
>PWWI01000208.1 GCA_003561535.1 Nitriliruptoraceae bacterium | reverse complement strand
CGAGGTCGACCAACCCATCGTCGAGATCTCCACCGACAAGGTCGACACCGAGATCCCCTCCCCCGTCGCCGGCACCGTGCAGGAACTCAAGGCCGAGGTCGACGACACCGTCGCCGTCGGCTCGGTGATCGCCGTCATCGGCGAGGATGACGGGGCAGCCACCGACGACCACGACGACGACGGCGACACCGACGACCAGGACGCCCCCAGCGACGACGACACCGCCGACACCCCCAGCGACGACGACACCGCCGCTGACACCGAGCAGACCGACCAAGCCCAGCAGCCGCCGGCGTCCCAACCGGCAGCCGCGAAGAGCGACGGTGGCGAGGTGATCGGCGAGAAGGCGCTGACCTCCCCCCTGGTACGCCGGATGCTCCGCGAGGCGGGCCTCACCCCGGAACAGGTCGAGGGATCGGGGCCCGGCGGCCGCATCACCCGCGAGGACGCCGAGCGCGCGATCGCCAGTGGCGGCGAGCGGCAGGCGGCCCCCGCCGGCGACGATGAGGCCCCTGCCGAGCGCGAGGCGGCAGCGGAGGCGCCCCAGCCCGGCTCGGTCGTCCCGCCGCCGGTGGTCGTGGCGGCGCCCGCGGATCGCTCGCGCCCGCCGGCCTCGCCGACCCAGGTGGAGTTCGGTGGCGAGCGCTCGGTCACCCAGGAGCTGAGCCGGGTGCGCAAGGCCATCGCCCGGTCGATGATGGAGTCGCTGTCGACCACGGCGCAGCTGACCGCCGCGGTGGAGGTCGATCTCACGTCGATCATGCACCTGAGGGCAGCGAAGAAGGACGCCTTCAAGGCTCAGGAGGGGGCCAGCCTCTCGCCGCTGCCCCTGATCGCCCGCGCCACGTGCATGGTGCTGCCGCGCCACCCCGTGATGAACTCCTCGATCGACACCGACGCCGGCACCGTGACCTACCACCGCAACATCAACCTCGGCATGGCGGTCGACACCGACCGGGGCCTGCTGGTCCCCAACGTCAAGGACGCGCAGGACCTGACCGTGGCCGCGCTCGCCCGCCGCATCGGGGATCTGGCATCGCGGGCGCGCAGCAGGAAGCTGCAGCCCGACGAGATCAGCGGTGGGACGTTCACCATCACCAACACCGGCTCGGTCGGCACGCTGTTCGACACCCCGATCCTGAACCCGCCCGAGGTCGCGATCCTGGCCACCGCCGCCATCGAGAAGCGGCCCGTGGTCGTCTCCGACGCCTACGGGGACTCGATCGCCATCCGGTGGATGAGCTACCTGTGCCTGTCCTACGACCACCGGATGGTGGACGGGGCGGACGCGGCACGGTTCCTCCAGGATCTCAAGTACGTCCTCGAGACCCACGACTTCGCCGCCGAGCTCGGGGTCTGAGGCAGCGCTCGTCTGGGTGGTGTCGACGGTCCGAACGACCAGCGACACCACCGACCCCCGGGTCGAAGGGGCGATGAGGACACCATGACCGTCAGCCGGCCGCCACCGACCGCCGCGCCGTCGCTGCGCCGAGACGCGGCGGACCCGGTCGCCCTCGCCCGGCTCGGCCGCGTCGGCTACCTCGAGGCCTGGCAGCTCCAGCGGGACCTGGTGGCCACCCGCCAGGCACGGCGGGGCACCGACGCCCTGCTCCTGCTCGAGCATCCGCCGGTGTACACCCTCGGCAAGCGTGCCGACCGCTCCCACGTGCTGTTCGACCGTGCCCAGCTCACATCGCGCGGCATCGAGGTGGTCGAGGTGGACCGGGGTGGCGACGTCACCTACCACGGCCCCGGGCAGCTGGTCGGCTACCCGGTCCTGGCCCTGGCCGGTGTCCGCGGCGTGGTCGACTACGTCCGGGCGTTGGAGCAGGTCCTGGTCCAAGCGCTGGCAGCGCTCGGGGTGGCGGCACAGCGGGTACCCGACTACACCGGGGTGTGGGTCGGTGAGGAGAAGATCGCCGCCATCGGGGTCCGGGTGGCCAGCGGCGGGGTGACCAGCCACGGCTTCGCGCTGAACGTCGCACCCGACCTCACGGACTTCACCGGCATCGTCCCCTGCGGCATCACCGACCGGGGGGTGTGCTCCCTGGCGAGCCTCGGGGTGGACGTCGATCCGGCCACGGTGATCGACACCGTCGCCACGGCTTTCGGAGAGGTGTTCGCCGCTACCCTCGTCGACACGCCGCGCGACCGGTTGCTGCCGGCCGAGGACGCGGCGCAGCCCCCGGCCCCGCACCCGAAGGCTTCCTGAGTGACCTCACCCGGTGACGTCCGCCAACCCGTGATCCCCGAAGGCGCCCGCACGCTGAGCGTGCTGCCCAACGGCCTGACCAGGGAACGCACCCAGCGTGCCGGGGTGGTCCGCAAGTCGGTCGACACCCAGCTGCCCGGCGGCCGCAAGCCGGACTGGCTGAAGGTCAAGGCCAGCTACGGCGACAACTTCACCGACGTCACCAAGCTGATGGAGGGGCTCGAGCTCAACACGGTCTGTGCGCAGGCAGCGTGCCCCAACATCTACGAGTGCTGGGAGATGCGCGAGGCCACCTTCCTGATCGG
>PWWI01000198.1 GCA_003561535.1 Nitriliruptoraceae bacterium | reverse complement strand
GCACACGAGAGCCGTGATTCCGATCGCCGACGAGTCGAAGCCCTGCCGCCCATAACCGCCGTCGGTGCCCCGTCCAGGGAGGCAAACGCGGGAAGCGGCAATGTGGGAACGCGGTCCTTCGCCGAGATCCGCTGACCGACATGCCTTACAGGAGGGGGCGCCGCCCAGTTGGGGAGGGTGCCCACGACCGACTGCTCACTGACGTGCTGGATAGACCTTGTTGTGAGTGGGGCAATCGACCGATCGGAAGTGCAGAACTGCTCGGTCCGCCGGGACTGAGGAGATGACCGATATGCGTGGGTTCCTGTGGTGCCTGCCGAAGACGACATGTGATCGTCGTTCATGCCACGGCGCGGTGTGACCGCAAAGGCGTGTCGACGTCGATCACCTCGGCGAGGCGCCGTGCATTAGTATCGCCCGATGAAGACCGAGTACCTCCATGTCGACGGTGTGCGGTCGCGTGTCGTCTCCGCCGGACCGAGCGACAACGGTGAGGCGGTTGTGTTCGTCCACGGCAATCCCGGCCCCCTCGATGACTACGACGCACTGTTCGCCGATCTCGGCGAAGACGTTCGCCGCATCGCGATGGACATGCCGGGCTACGGCGACTCGGACCGACCAAGAGACTTCGACTACACCGTCGAGGGCTCCGCCGCTCACCTCGGCGGTCTCCTCGATCAGCTCGATGTCGACACGGCGCACCTGGTGTTGCACGACTTCGGCGGTCAATGGGGCCTCCGGTGGGCTGCGGATCACCGCGACCGCCTCGGCAGCGTGACGTTGATCAACACCGGCATCCTGGTCGACTACTCGTGGCACAAGTTCGCGCGCATCTGGCAGACCCCGATCCTCGGTGAGATCTTCCAGGCCACGACGATCAAGCCGGCGTTACGCTTCCTCCTCAACCGCGACAACCCCCATAAGTTCCCGGCCGAGTTCGTCGACCGCATCTGGTCGCACTCCGACTGGGGCCACCGACGCGCCGTCCTCGCCCTCTACCGGGCGTGCAAGGACATCGACAGCGTCGCCCAGCCGCTGGCCGACGCCTTTCGCGGCGACGCGGTGCCCACGCTCGTCATCTGGGGTGACGAGGACGCCTATATCCCGGCCCGTTTCGCCGAGGTCCAGGCGACGATCTTCCCCAACGCCGAGATACATCACCTGCCCGGTCTCGGGCACTGGCCGATGATCGACGACCCCGCAGCTGTCACATCGCTCACCACTCAGTTCCTGCACGACCAGCTCACGCACGACTAGAGAACTGCCACCGCACGTCGCTCGCCCCGAGGCGCACCGAGCCTGCGCCCGCCCTCCGAGTTCGAGCGTGCGCACGCCACTCGAGCGCCGTGCAAGCGCTCGGTATCGACAACGGATGCACCGCTCGGCAACCGCGAATGTGCGCGCCACGGCCGGTGACCCGCGCCGCGCACAACGACGCGCAGTCATCACCGATCCCAGTGGGGTCCTTCGGGCAAGGACCGTGCTTGCTGACGGTCATTGTGTGGTGCGGTCGGGGGTGGGCATGACCGCATCAACCTCCCACCCCCCGACCGGGAATGCGTCGCGTCGTGTGCAGGTGTGCCGGTTGTCGCCTCAGATGGGGTCGCTGGCCCCCGCCGGCGTCGCCTGTCGCTTCGGCTGCTTGTTCGCGAGGACCGCTCGCGTCCACAAGGCACCTGCGATGTCGACGAGGCCGAAGACCACAGCTGTCCAGTAGCCCCACAGAGCCACCATGACGATGAGGCCTGCTCCGATGAAGAGCCGTCCGGCGACGGTCGCCTGGAAGAAGGCGGTGAGCTCGCTGCGGGCAGCGACGAGGTAGTAGCCAGCGAGTGCCAGCAAGACCAAGCCGAGGATCCGGATCCACGGTTCGTCGGTCGCCGGGATGCCGAACACGCCGAGCAGGACGTTGGGGATGACGACCAGGATGAACCCGACGAAGAGAATGTAGAGGCCGAACACCTGGACAGTACGAGCCGCGGGTGACATGGGATTCCTCTCGCGCTTGGTTCCCGAACAACACCTACCCCTTGCGACAACTGCGTTTGGCTGCCGCGAGACGCTGCTAGGTCGGAGCCACATGGCCCCGATGGTCTGTCCTGGCCCCATCACTTCCTCAGCGCCCTCACCAGACGCCATCACAATCCGGGAAGAGTCACCAGAAGTCAAGGGAGCATGATCGTGTCCAAGCCCGGCCATGACGCTGCCCTCCAACGTGGTATCGGCCAGACCTTCCCCCCGACCCGCGAGAGATGGCTGGGCCACTGCCGATGCGCGGCCGCGCAGCTGGGTCGAGCTGCCTGGCGCACCGTGGCTTGACGGCGGGTCGGCACTGTTGCTGGTCGGCTCGAACGAGGGTCGTCACTGCCCTGGCTGGATGGTGCCCGTTCAGCGCCGCGAAGATGCGACCAGGACCTTCTTCAGGGCCTCGAACTCCTCGAGGCACTTCCCCGACCCGATGGCGACGGAGGACAGGGGGTTCTCCGTGGTGTGGATCGGCATCCCGGTCTCGTGCTTCAGTCGCTCGT
>PWWI01000312.1 GCA_003561535.1 Nitriliruptoraceae bacterium | reverse complement strand
AGCACGGTCTCGGAGCCGGTGAAGTGCAGCGCGGCGAACCGGGGGTCGGCGATCGCGACCTCGGCGACCCTGGCGCCGTCGCCGTGGACGAGGTTGATGACCCCGTCGGGGAGCCCCGCCGCCTGCAGCAGCCGCATCGTGTGGTGGGCGGCGAGCGCCTGCTTCTCCGACGGCTTCCACACCACCGTGTTGCCCACGATGGCCGGTGCCGTCGGCAGGTTGCCCGCGATCGCGGTGAAGTTGAAGGGGGTGATCGCCAGCACGAACCCCTCGAGCGGACGTAGGTCCAGGCGGTTCCACTCGCCGTCGACCGACTCGGGCTGCTCGGAGAGCAGGCGCTCGGCGTAGGCGACGTTGAAGCGCAGGAAGTCGATCAGCTCGCAGGCGGCGTCGATCTCGGCCTGCTGGATCGACTTGGACTGCCCGAGGATCGTGGCGGCGTTGATGGTGTCCCGCCAGGACCCCGCCAGGAGGTCGGCCGCCCGCAGGAAGACCGCCGCGCGGTCGGCGAAGGACATCGCCGCCCACCCGGGTTGGGCCGCGACGGCGGCCTCGATCGCGCGCTCGACCTCGGGCACGCCGGCGGCGTGCACCTCGGCGAGCTCGAGGCCGTGGTCGTGGGGGGCACGCTGGACGAAGGTGTCGCCGGTGGTGACATCGTCGCCACCGATCACGTTGGGTGCTTCCACGCGTGTGCCGCGCTGGGCGGCGACCTCGGCCTCCAGCGAGGCACGTTCGGCGCTGCCGGGCGCGTAGCCCTTGACGGGCTCGTTGACCGGGGTTGGGACCCGGAAGGTGCCGTCGCTCATGCTGCTGCTCCATCGTCGCTGGTGGCAGGGCCTCGGCCGGTCACCGGCCCGCTCCTCGTTAGTCTCGCAGCGTCCCGGGCCGCTCGACAGGCCGTGACGCTACGCAGGGCGGCGACCCTAACAACCCATCGATCACCGGGAGGTGCCATGACCCAGGGAACCCAGGACGCGGGGGAGCAGGCACGGCAGGTCGTCCTCGACGGGCTGTCGGCTGCCGGTCTGGAGTGGACGGTGGTGGGCGACGACCGCTGGATGACGATGCTGGAGGGTCACTGGAAACGGACGATCCCGGTCCTGTTGGATCTCGGCGACCGGCGGTTGACGGTCACCTCGCTGTTCTCAGGCGTCCCCGACGAGGGTCACGAGGAGGTCTACCGGATCCTGCTCCAGCGCAACCAACGCCCGGGCCCGGTGCACTTCGCCCTCGACGACGAGGGCGACCTGATCCTGACCGGCGCCATCCCGCTCGCGGCGATCGATGCGGACGTCATCGACGAGCTCCTCGGTCAGGTGCTCACCGTCTCGGACGAGACCTTCAACCAGGTGCTCAGGGCGGGGTTCGCCAGCTATCTGGAGGCCGAACAGCGGTGGCGCGCGAAGGCGGGGCTGCCGCCGAACCCCGTCGGCGGTCCGGCCGGTCCCGACCAGAGGTAGGGACCGTTAGGCTCCGCGCGTTGCTTGCCCACCGGAGAGGACTGGCATGGACGGCACGCTCGCGATCATCGGCACCGGCCGCATCGGCGAGGCGCTGCTGCGCGGCCTGCTCGTCTCCTCCTGGCTCCGACCGGAGCAGGTCGTCTGCACCGATGCCTCGGCGGACCGCTGCGAGGAGGTGGCGACGGCGCACGGTGTCCAGGCCACCACCGACAACCGCAGCGCCATCCAGGCGGCCGACGTCGTGCTGATCGCACTCAAGCCCCAGGTGCTCGTCGAGGTGATCGGGAAGGTGAGTGACGCCTTCGACCCCGCGCAGACCGTGATCTCGGTTGCGGCGGGTATCACGACGTCGACGATCCAGGACACGATCGAGGGCGAGGTCCCGGTCGTGCGGGTGATGACCAACACCCCGGTCCAGGTCGACGAGGCGATGTCGGTGCTCAGCGGAGGGACCCACGCCAAGGACCGCGACCTCGACGTCGCCGAGGAGATCCTGCGGCACGTCGGTCAGGTGATCCGGATGGACGAGGTGCACCTCGACGCCGTCACGGCCCTGTCGGGGTCGGGCCCCGCCTACTTCTTCCTGCTCGCCGAGGCCATGATCGACGCCGGCATCCTGCTGGGCCTGCCCCGGGACGTGTCCACCCAGCTGATCGTGCAGACGATGGTGGGCAGCGCCAAGATGCTCCGTGACACGGGCCGGCACCCGGTCGAGCTCCGCGAGATGGTCACCTCGCCGGGAGGGACCACCATCTCCGCGATCCGCACGCTCGAGTCGGCCCGGGTGCGCGCTGCGTTCCTGGACGCGATCGAGGCGGCGAAGCTCCGCAGCGAGGCGCTCGCACGCGGCGAGTGACGCGCTGACCGCACGGCGCGCCCCGTTGTCCACGGAACGACCGACACAGGGCACCCTGGTGTACGAACCTTCCCAGTGCAGGTATCCCGCCTGCCTCGTGCACGGCGTCGACCCCGCCGCTGCCCGCTGCCGTCCCACAGGAGCCTGCCGTGCGCCGACACCGAGCTTCGGGACCCATCGCCCTGCTCGCCCTCGCTGCCGTCGTGCT
>PWWI01000052.1 GCA_003561535.1 Nitriliruptoraceae bacterium | reverse complement strand
CCGACTTCTCCGAGAAGGACCTCGGCTACTCCGGGTTCCTCCAGTTCTGCAAGGCGGCGGTCACCAAGGACGTCGTCGAGATGGACTGGGAGGAGGAGGACGCCGAGTACTACCTCTACGTGGACGACGCTGAGAAGGGCTCCTGACCGGCGGACCCTGGGGTCGTTGACAGCCGTCCGGGAGGGATGCTGTGTACCGCAGGTTGTCGGACACCCCCAGCGACGTCCTCGCCTACGATCTCGGGGTCGAACTCACGGCAGAGGATGTCGAAGGCATCCACGCCGAGGTGTCCGCGGCCATCGAGGAGCACGACTCGGTCCGCTTGCTGGTGATGGCCGATCGCCTGCAAGGCGTCGAGCCCGCTGCGGTGTGGCGGGAGCTCAGGATGACACCCGACCTCGTCGGTCACGTCGAGCGCTTGGCGGTGGTCGGCGACGAGCGTTGGCACACCTGGGTCACAACGCTGCCGGACACCCTCGCCGAGGCCGAGAGCTTCGAGCCCGACGCTCTCGCAACGGCCCTGGAGTGGGTGGGGGCCGGCCCAGGCACCGCCTAGGACCGGGAAGTAGGTCCGCGGGTGCTCGGCCAGCGGCCCCGCCCGCGCCGCGCCGGGCACCGGCGCTGACAGGTCCACAGGACCTGCCGTGGCGGGCGGACGATGGCCGGACGTCGGGTGCGGACCTCCGCCGAGCGTTACGGTGGAAAGAGCTACCGTCGCTCGGTTAGGAGATGGGAGCACCGACCCGCGGTGCGCGCGCGTCGCAGCTGGCACCGTGAGACGCTCGAAGGCTCGCCATGCAGGATGTGGTGGACTTCCTGGTTCGCCGCTGGCCGCAACTGCTGGAGTTGGCGGTCGAGCACCTCCTGCTCGTCCTGACGGCGGTGGTGTTCGCCACGGTGATCGGGGTCACCATCGGGGTGCTGGTCTACCGCTCCCCGCCTCTGAGTTCCCTGGCCACCTCGGTGACCGCCACGATCCTGACGATCCCATCCCTGGCGCTGTTCGCGCTGATGGTGGTCTGGGTCGGGTTGGGCGACCGCTCGGCGATCATCGCGTTGACCGCCTACGCGCTGTTGCCGATCGTGCGCAACACCGTCACCGGGCTCCAGGAGGTCGATCCGGCGGTCACTGAATCGGCGCGGGGCATGGGTCTCAGCGCCGCTTCGCGGCTGCTCCGCATCGACCTGCCCCTGGCCTGGCCGGTGATCCTGACCGGGGTGAGGGTCGCCACGATGCTGATCGTGTCGATCGCGGCGATCGCCGCCTACATCGGGGCGGGGGGGCTCGGGAACTGGATCTTCGACGGTCTCGCCCGGCGCGGCAGCGTGGTTGCGCTCCCGCTGATCATCTCAGGGACCCTCGGGGTGGTGCTGGTCGCGTTCCTGCTGGACGCGTTCTTCATCCTCGTCAACAAGCTCACCGTCCCCAAGGGGATCCAGAACTGACCGGGAGGGCGATGTGGAGTTCATGATCCAGCTCGAGGAGCTGACCAAACGCTTCCCTGGGCAGGTGGCCGTCGACGAGGTCTCCATGGACATCCCCAAGGGCGAGATCGTCGTGTTCGTCGGCCCATCCGGGTGTGGGAAGACCACCACGCTGAAGATGATCAACCGTCTGATCGAGCCCACGAGTGGGAACATCTTCATCGACGGTGAGGACGTCACCCACATGAACCCGGACAAGCTCCGGCGGCGCATCGGGTACGTGATCCAGCAGATCGGGCTGTTCCCCCACCAGACGATCGCCACCAACGTCGCGACCGTCCCCCGGGCCCTGAAGTGGGACAAGGACCGGATCGCCACCCGGGTCGACGAGCTCCTGGAGCTGGTCGGCATGGACCCGGACATCTACCGCGATCGGTACCCGAAGGAGCTCTCCGGGGGGCAGAACCAGCGGATCGGGGTCGCGCGGGCGCTCGCGGCCGACCCGGCGGTGATGCTGATGGACGAGCCGTTCGGGGCGGTCGACCCGATCACCCGTGAACGGTTGCAGAGCGAGTTCCTGCGGCTGCAGGACGAGGTCCAGAAGACCATCTGCTTCGTCACCCACGACGTCGACGAAGCGATCAAGATGGGCGACCGGATCGCGATCTTCGGTGACGACCACAAGATCCAGCAGTTCGACCGTCCGGAGACGATCCTGTCGCACCCGGAGAACGAGTTCGTCGAGGACTTCCTCGGCTCCGGCGCCGCCCTCAAGCGGTTGCACCTGCGGCGGGTCCGCGAGGTCGACCTGACCCCGTGGCCGGCCGCCAGCATCGACGAGGGGAGGGACACCCTCCGGCGCAAGCTCGAGGAGGCCGAGGGCTACAGCTTCCTGCTGCTGGTCGACGACCGCGGACGACCGAGCCGCTGGGTGAGCTCCCGCGACCTCGACCGGGCTGGGGAGGACATGGGCGGCCGGGGGCTGCCGGCGACGGCGCTGGTCGAGCCCCAAGGGACCCTCCACGACGCGCTCGACGAGATGATCACCTCCAACGTCGGTTGCGCGATCGTGGTCGACAAGGAGGGTGCCTACCAGGGCGTGGTCGACATCGACACCGTGATGACGGCGGTCAACACGCTGCGCGAGGAGCTGCGCGGACGCCTCGCCGTCGGATCGTGGCATGCGGTGCCGAGCGATCAGGTCGAAGAGGCGAGGTCCTGACATGTCCGTGACCTCCACCGACCCGCAGCTCGCCGGTCCAGCGACCGAGGAAGTCGACGGGCCGACCACCTCCGCGCTCGGCCGCCTCCTGCGTGAT
The DNA here is from genome assembly GCA_003561535.1 of Nitriliruptoraceae bacterium. GTDB lineage: Bacteria > Actinomycetota > Nitriliruptoria > Nitriliruptorales > Nitriliruptoraceae > T1Sed10-7. The sequence continues at coordinate 7,166 of PWWI01000052.1, read as the reverse complement.
CCGGGCCGGGCATGGTCGTACGTCGGTATCCCCTTGATCGTCGTCGGGTCGTGGTTCGCGGTCTACCGGTGGGTCAGCGGGCTGGAGCTCGACAGCATCGAGCAGCGGTGGCTGAACGCCGAGCGGGTCACCCGAGCCCTCGTGGAGCACATCCAGCTCAGCCTCATCGCCACGCTGTTCGTGGTCGGGATCGCCGTGCCGCTCGGCATCATGCTGACCCGCCCCTTCGCCCGCCGTCTCACGCCGATCTTCATCGGCATCGCGAACATCGGTCAGGCGATCCCGTCGGTGGGGCTGCTGTTCTTCCTGGCACTGCCGGCGCTGCTGGGGATCGGCCCGAGGACGGCGATCGTCGGGATCGTCGCCTACTGCCTGCTCCCGGTGCTGCGCAACACCATGGTCGGCCTGGACCAGGTCGACAACGCCCTGATCGAGGCCGGCCGTGGGATGGGCCTGACCACCGGATCCGTGCTGCTGCGCATCGAGCTCCCGCTGGCGGTCCCGGTGATCCTGGCTGGGATCCGCACCGCTCTGATCCTCACGGTGGGGACGATGGTGCTCGCGACGTTCATCAACGCCGGAGGGCTCGGGGACATCATCAACGGGGGCATCGTCAACAACCGCACGCCCATCCTGCTCACCGGAGCGGTCCTGACCGCAGGGTTGGCGTTGCTCATCGACTGGCTCGCGGGGATCGCGCAGGAGGTCCTGCGCCCTCGCGGGCTGTGAGGGGGCGAAGCCCCCGGAGCGCAGTGCGCGGACGTCGCGGCTCGCCAGAACCCCGTACCGACATCCGACACCGACACAGAGGAGTCCGAAGATGAGGACCACCAAACGTCGACTGCGAAGGTGGCTCGCTGCGCTCTTCGTCGCGGCGCTCGCGATGACCGCCTGTGAGGCCGACGTCATCATCGATGACCCTGAGGCGGAGGGCTCCCTCGCCCAGGACTACGACCTCTCCGGCGCGGAACTGACCGTCGGGTCCAAGGAGTTCACCGAACAGCTCGTGCTCGGCCACATCGCCCGCATCGCACTGGAGAGCACCGGCGCCACCGTGGAGGACGAGATCGGCCTGGCGGGCACCGCGATCGTCCGCGAGGCACTCGAGGCCGGGGAGATCGACCTGTACTGGGAGTACACCGGCACCGGCTGGATCACCCTCCTCGGAGAGACCGAGCCCGTCGAAGGCGCCGAAGCACAGTACGAGGCGGTCGCCGAACGCGATCTCGAGGAGAACGGCATCCGGTGGCTCGAGCCGGCACCGTTCGACAACACCTACGCCGTGGCCGTGCACGAGTCCGCCGCCGAGGAGTTCGACCTGTCGCAGCTGTCGGACCTGCAGCGCCTCCTCGACGAGAGCCCGGACGCAGCGACCTTCTGCGTCGCGAGTGAGTTCGTCACCCGCGACGACGGTCTGCCGGGCATGGAGCAGCACTACGACATCGAGTTCCCCCAGGAGAACCTGGTCATGCTCGACGAGGGCGCGATCTACAGCGAGGTCGAGCAGCGGGACAACTGCAACCTCGGCGAGGTGTTCGCGACCGATGGTCGGATCGCCGCACTCGACCTGGTGGTGCTCGAGGACGACCGCGACTTCTTCCCCGCCTACAACCCCTCCGTGACGGTCCGTGACGAGCTGTACCAGCAGTACCCGCAGCTCGGCGAGATGTTCGCGGAGATCGCCGCGCGGCTCGACACGGAGACCATGCAGGATCTCAACGCCCGCGTCGACGCGGAAGGCGAGTTCCCGGAGGAGGTCGCTGAGGATCTCCTGCGCGCTGAGGGGTTCATCGGCTGAACGGCTGCACCGCCCGACCACGCTTCGCACGATCCTGCCCCGCATGACCGGAGGTTCGACCATGTCCGCGATCGTCGCCGCCCACGGACCGTTCGACGCCGCGGAAGGGGAACGGATGCTCGACCGCCTGACCCACCGTGGCGCGGACGGCTCGGGCACCGTGCAGGTCGGTCGAGCCTGGCTCGGCCACCGCCGTCTCGCGATCGTCGACCTCGAGGGCGGCGAGCAGCCCCTGCACGATCCCGGCCGGGATCTCTGGCTGGTCGGGGACGGCGAGGTGTACAACCACCGCCGCCTGCGCGCCGAGCTCCAGGAGCGTGGTGAGACCTTCCGCACGGGTTCCGACCACGAGACCGTGCTGCGGCTGGTGGCGCGCGAGGGCCTGAGCGCCCTGGCCCGACTGTGGGGGATGTTCGCGTTCGTGGGCGCGGCGGCGGACGGAGGGTTCGCGGTCTGCCGCGATCCGCTCGGCATCGCCCCGCTGTACTGGGTACAGGACGGGGACACCACGTTGTTCGCCAGCGAGCTCAAGGCGTTCGACCTGGCCCGACGCAACGAGGTCGAGCCCTTCCCCCCTGGCCACACCTGGACCCCTCAGGAAGGTCTGCAGCCGTTCCGGACCCTGCCGGAGCCGCACAGCCCAGCGATCGAGGCACTGATCGAGGAGGCCGGGGACACCGTGGAACCACCCGAGGCGATCCTGGCGGCCATCCGGGACGCACTGATCCTCGCCGTCGAGCGATCGATGATCGCCGACGTCAGGGTCGGCACGCTGCTGTCGGGCGGGTTGGATTCGAGCCTCGTGACCGCCATCGCGGCGGAGGTGGCCAGGCGCCAGGGCTGGCGACTGCCGACCTTCTCGGTCGGGTTGGAGGACAGCGAGGACCTCGCGGCAGCGCGGCGGGTCGCCGCGCACGTCGGCACGGACCACTTCGAGCGCGTGTACACCGAGGACGAACTCATCGACTGGGTCCCGGAGGTCATCGGCGTGATCGAATCGTTCGATCCGCAGCTGGTGCACAGCTCGGTGCCGAACCTGTTGGTCGCGAAGCTGGCTGCCCGTCACGTCAAGGCCGTGTTGATCGGCGAGGGCGCCGACGAACTCTTCGCCGGCTACGCACACTACGGCGACATCGAGAGCGATGAGGAGCTGCGGGCGGCGCTGCTCGAGACCATCAAGGGCCTCCACACCGGGGGGCTGCAGCGGGTGGACCGCGTCGCGGGTGCGAACGGGATCGAGGCACGGATCCCGTTCCTCGATTTCGACGTGGTCGCGTTGGGGCTCGCCCTACCGGCCCGGTGGAAGCTGGCCCACGAGGATCGGGCCGAGAAGTGGCTCCTGCGCAAGGCCTTCGAGGGCTGGCTGCCCGACGATCTGTTGTGGCGCAAGAAGGCCCAGTTCGGTGAGGGAAGCGGTGCGCGGGACGTCCTCCGGGAGCACTATGGCGCGCAGGTCAGCGAAGCGGACTTCGCGCGCGAACGTGAGGCGCTGGACCCACCGCTGCGCACGCGTGAGGAGGCAGCCTACTTCCGGCTGTTCCAGCAGCACCTGGGGGGTATGGATCCCACCGGGGTCGTCGGCCGCTTCGTCGAGCCCTGAGCGGGATCCTGGGGTGCGCCGGCCGTCGTGAGCCGGACCTCGTCGCCGGGCGGTACGACCTGTCCGAACGCCGTCAGGACCCGGGGTCGTCGCGGTCCTACGCTCGAAGAGGGTCGTGGTCGGTGCCCTCATCCCCAGTGCAGAGGCTGTGCGGCCCACCCAACGATATCCCCCGCCATCTCTCCAGGGAGGCCACCGTGCCAGAGCGCGAAGCACACCGCGACACGCCAGCCGCAGGAGCCGGGGACGGTCGAAGTGAGGGGAGCCCATCAGCCGCTCTCGAGCAGGTCACCGAGGAGGACACCCGCGACGCGATCGAGGAGCCTGCTCGGCTGCTCCGCATCGCCTCGGCGGTTCAGACGATGCTGGACGAGGTCGCGACCACCGAGCTCGACGAGGCTGCCCGCCAGCGGCTGACCGAGATCCACAACCGTGCGGTCGAGGATCTGCGAGCGGTGGTCTCCGACGACCTACGGACCGAGCTCGAAGGGTTGACCCTCGATCCGGATGAGACGACGCCGACCGGCGCGGAGCTGCGCGTGATGCAGGCACAGCTGTCGGGCTGGCTGCAAGGCCTGTTCCACGGCATCCAGGCATCCATCGCGACGCAGCAGATGGCAGCCCAGCAACAGCTGGCACGCATGCGTGAGCACCCCGGACGTCACGAGCCCGATGAGGCCGGACACCGCTACCTGTGAGCTGCCGGCCCGCGTCAGGTGCGGTGATCCCGCCTGATGGCCCGGACAGCGAGCGAGGAGACGCGGATCACACCTCCGGCCCGGCTCCGCGACGGTGCGCTTCGGATCGAGGAGCAGACCCTGACCGAGCGTGACCGCTTCGCTGACCTGGTGCGGGTGGTCGCCATCCTGATGGTCGTGCTCGGCCACTGGCTGGTTGCGGTGGTCATCGTCGACGATGATCGGTTCGCCGCGACCCAGCTGCTCGTCCTCGAGCCGTGGACCAAGTGGGCGACCTGGGTGTGGCAGGTGATGCCGCTGTTCTTCATCGTCGGCGGGCGAGTGAACGCGGGGTCGCTGCGGCGGAACCGGGATCGGGGCGACACCACCTCGATGTGGGTGCGGCGGCGCACCCGTCGGCTGCTGCGACCGATGGTCCCGTTGCTGCTGCTGTGGGTCGTGCTCGGTCCCGTGCTCGATGCGATCGGGCTGCCGGTGCCGATCGTCGAGCGCGCGACCGAGGGGGCCTTCATGCCCCTGTGGTTCCTGGTCGTCTACGCGCTGATCATCGTGCTCGCACCTCTCACCTCCTGGCTGCATCGACGGGCCGGCTGGGGGGTCCCCGCGGTGGCCACGGTGCTGGTGCTCGCCGTCGACGTGCTCGATCGCATCGACGTGCCGGTGGTGGGCGAGGCGAACCACCTGCTCGTGTTCGGCATCGCACACCAGGTCGGCTACCTGTGGGCTGACGGCCGGTTGCCCTTCGGTCGGCGGGGTCTGTGGGTGGCGGCCGGTGGCCTGCTCTGGGCGGCGCTCCTGGTCGCCGTGTTCGATTACCCCGTGAGCATGGTCGGGGTGGAGGGTCCGACCCGCTCGAACGCGGCGCCCCCCACCCTCGCGATGGTCGCGCTGACCGCGACGCAGACCGGTCTGCTGCTGGCCCTGCGCGGGCCCTGCGAACGGTGGCTCGATCGGGCCGTGATGGCCTGGGCGGCCGTGGCGGTCACCGGGTCGATGATCATCACGATCTTCCTGTGGCACATGAGCGCCCTCGTGGGGGTCGGCGCCCTGACCTACCTCGTCGGATGGTGGCCGGACGTCGAGCCGGCGGGCGCCGCGTGGTGGGCCCTGCGGCCCGTCTGGGTGGTGTTGTGCGTCGCTGCCCTCGTGCCCCTGGTCGTGGTCTTCCGTGGGGCCGAGCGGGTGGGGGAACCCCGACCGGGTGGGCCGTTCGTCACCGTCAGTGGGGTCCTGGCTGCTGCCGGCGGGCTCTACCTGATCCTGGAGGAGGGGTTGTACGACGTCGATCGTGTGCTGCGGGTCCCCGTGGCGGCCTTCGCGCTGCTGTTCGCCGGCCTGCTCCTGCTGGGTGCCCTGGGACGGAGCCCGGACGACGACACGTCGGACTGATCAGCCGCGACGGCGAACAGGACCACCCCCTGCCGAGGCGACCGTTGAGGTCGGCGGCTGACCGAGGGACCGGCCGGACAGCGGGTTGCCCCAACCGCGGCGTCGGTCCAACGTGGTCGTGGCGCACTTCAGGAAGGAGGCCCGGTGCCCCGCGGACCACGCGAACTCTCAGCGGAACTCGACCGCTTCGTTGCCTCGACACCGCCTGAACGGGATCGCTTCGTGGATCTGCTCAGGGTCGTGAGCATCGTGGTCGTGGTGCTGTGGCACTGGGTCCTGTCCATCACCCAGTGGCGTGACGGCGCCCTGGTCATGCCCAACCCGATCGATGCGCTCCCAGGGGCCTGGCTCGCCACCTGGGTCCTGCAGATCATGCCGCTGTTCTTCTTCGTGGGAGGGTTCGCGAACCACGCCGCCTGGACCGCCATCCAGCGTCGAGGCGGCGCCGGCCGGGAGTTCCTCGCCCAGCGCAGCCGCCGCCTGCTGGTGCCGCCGCTGGTGTTCGCCGGGGTGTGGCTCGTGCTCGACGGGCTGCTGTGGGTGCTGGTGCCCGACTACCGGGGGCTGCTCGACTGGGGCGGGATCGTGATCATGCCCTTCTGGTTCCTGGCCGCCTACGTCTGGGTGGTCGCGCTGGTCCCGATCACGGCGCGGCTGCACGCCGTTGGCGGGGGGCTCACCCTGACGGTGATGGGTGCCGTCATCGCCCTGGTCGATGTCGGGCGCCTGGGCGTCGGCATCGAGGAGCTCGGCCTCCTCAACAGCGCGCTCGTCTGGGTGTTCGTCCACCAGCTCGGCTACTTCTACCGGGACGGCACGCTGGAGCGCATCGGGTGGCGCGGGCAGCTCTCCATCGTCCTGGCGGCAGTGGCCGGGCTGATCGTGCTGACGGCGCTGCCCGTCTACCCGCGGTCCATGGTCGCCACACGCGAGATCGATTTCAGTCACATGTGGCCGACCACCGCCGTCATCGGGGTGGTCGCGCTGCTGCAGGCTGGGCTGGCGATGCTGGTCCGGCCGTGGTGTTTCTCGTGGCTCCAGCGACGGCGGGTGTGGAAGAGCGTGATCGCAGCCAACGCGGTCATCCTGACCGTGTTCGTGTGGCACATGACCGCCAAGGTCGCCGTCATCGGCGTCTACGAGGCGCTGGGCTTCGAGCTGCTCACCGAACCGACGGCCGCGTGGTGGGCCCAACGGCCGGTCTGGCTCGTCGGTCCCGCGGTCGTGCTCGCGGTGCTGGTGGTGCTGTTCGCTCCCTTCGAGCTCCGCACGCGCCCCCGCGGCGAGTCCCAGTAGGGCGACCGGCGCGACCGATCGTCCCGACGGGTGGGGTGGTCCTGCGAGAAGCAGCGACTATGTGCTGGTTCTCGCGCCCGATGCGGGGCGGAGTCGGCCGACGGGCCGGGGGTGGGTGAGTTGCAGCGGATAGACGCTGGTTCTCGCGGCCGGGGGGAGCGCTGGGGGCGCGGCGGGGGAGCGCTGGGGGCACCAGGGCCGACGACTGGCCGCGTTGGCACCGTTTGGGCAGACCGAATCGACGCGCCGCATCTATCATGGCGGGTACCGCCCATCGACGCCGACGGGAGGTACTGGGATGAAGATCACGCAGGGCGACGCCATCGAGATCGTGTCGAACAAGGTCGACCAACCCCACCGACGGGGGGTGGTGCAGCGGGTGCTG
>PWWI01000214.1 GCA_003561535.1 Nitriliruptoraceae bacterium | reverse complement strand
CTCGCTTTCCGCACTTCGCGGAGAGGCTTCGGCTGATTTAGCGTTTCCAGCCTTCAGCGGTGCGCATGGCCTCCAGTGACAGCGTTTCGAGCTGGTGGGCGAGGTCGCGTAGCCGCCGTCCGTTGTCGATCCAGGGCTGGTAGCGCTCGAGTTGCTCGACGCTGAGCATCTTGTTGACGGTGCGGCCCTTGACGGTCCGGGACCACTGGATGTAGGGGCCGTGCCGCTGGTCGGGATCGGTGGCGCACCGGCAGGCAGGTTTGCCGCAGGTCACGGTCCGGGTCACGACCGAGCCGGGCAGGGTGAGGCCGAGTCGGCCGAGCTCGGCGACGATACGTCGCCGTTCGGCGTCGACCTCTGGCGGGATGTCGATGTCGTCTGGCATGCGTGGCTTCCGACGTAGAGGGTGCTTCGTTCGGGCGGTTACAGCGTATACGTTGCAACCGCAGTGGGCAACGAGGTCCACTTCTCCGGGCAGGATGTGGCTGTGGATGTCACCGACCTTGATCTTCAGACCCGCCTGCTGGCGGGCCTGCCGATCGTGAACGCCTTCTACGACCGGCTCGGCATCGACCGCCTCCTCGAGACCCACGTGCCCGACGATGCGCGGCTACGGGTGTCGCCCGCGGCAGCACTGGGGGTGGTGATCCGCAACCTGGTGGTCCGCCACGCCCCGGTCTACGCACTCGGGGAGTGGGCCGGGCGCTACGACCCGTCAGTGGTCGGCCTGACGCCAGCAGATGTTGACCTGCTGAACGATGACCGGATCGGGCGGATGCTCTCGCGGCTGTTCGACGCGGACCGGGCCAGCCTGCTGACCCGGCTGGTCCTGGATGCGGTGGACAACTTCGACATCGACCTGTCCCGGCTGCACAACGACTCCACGTCCCTGAAGCTCTCGGGTGCGTATGGCACCGCCGACGGACGGGAGCGTGGCGGCAAACCCACCCCGGCCGCCCGCTACGGGTTCAGCAAGGACCATCGGCCTGACCTCAAGCAGCTGGTGGGGATCCTGACGGTGACCGCTGACGGGGCCGTGCCGATCGCCTTCCGTGTCGCCGATGGGAACACCGCGGACGTGACCACCCACATCGACACCTGGGACGCCCTGGTCGCCCTGACCGGCCGCACCGACTTCCTCTACACGGCGGACTCCAAGCTCGCCACGTTCGACAACGTGGCCCACATCCACAGCCGTGGCGGCAGGTTCCTGTCGGTGCTGCCCGCCTCCCGGAAGGAGGACCGGATCTTTCGGGACTGGGTCGTGACCAACCCCCCCGACTGGGACGAGGCGCAACGACGCCCCACCCGTGATCCGGAGCATCCCGAGGACGTGCTGTCCACCTACCAGGACCATCTGCCCTCCGCGGACGGCCACCGGATCATCTGGATCCACTCCACCGCCAAGGCCCGCCGTGACGCGACCCGCCGCCACCAGGCCATCGCCAAAGCCATCGCCGCGATCGATGCGCTCAACATGCGGTTGTCCTCACCACGCTGCCGGATCAAGACCGCCGTCACCGCAGAGGCCGAAGCCCGCGAAGCGATCGAGGAGGTCCACGCGACCCGCTGGGTCAACATCCACGTCGAGCAGGACACCGCCGAATCGTTCCGACAGGCCAAACGCGGCCGTCCCGGCCCCAACACCGCCTACATCAAGATCTCGACCACCCGGCTACGGATCCGGTTCACCGTCGACGAGGACCAGGTCTCCCACGACGCCGCGTCCGACGGGATGTGGCCACTGATCACCAACGACCCCGACATGCCCGCTGCCGAGCTGCTCGACGCCTACAAGTGGCAACCCAACCTCGAGAAGCGTCACGCCCAGCTCAAGGGGACCCAGCTCGTCGCCCCCATGTGGCTCCGTGACCCCGCCCGCATCGAAGGGCTGCTGACCTGCCACTTCATCGCGATGCTGCTCTCCTCACTGATCGAACGCACCATCCGCCAAGCCATGGCCCAGGCGGGCCTGTCCGAGCTGTCGCTCTACCCCGAGGACCGCGGCTGCGCCGCCCCGACCACCGCCCGGATCCTCGAGATCTTCACCGGTGTCGCCCGCCACGAACTCACCGCCCCCGACGCCACCGTGCTGCGCACCTTCCACCCCGAACTCACCGACCTCCAACGACAGGTCCTCGACCTCCTCGACATCCCCAGCAGCGTCTACGGGCCCGTCACGTAAATGCCGCCGAAAGCTCTCCGCGAAGTGCGGAAAGCGAGGAGCGTCCCGGCGTCAACCGGCATTGCTCCGGTTTCCGATGGGCGGGCGGGTGGCCCCATGATTCCGTGGTGAGCCGTGGTGCGGCCGGTCACTCAGCTGCGTGGGAGATGCCGACGAGAGCGGTCGGGTTCGAGGATCGTGTCGTGGTCATGCTCGACGGTGTCGGGCGATCGGTGGAGGTCGCAAGCCTCTCGTGGCTTCTGCAGTCCTGGAGTGATGCTTGAACGGTCAGCGTGTGAGGTGGGTGCGGACGGCGCAGGGCTGGCTTGGGGGGTCGAAGATGGGCACGGTCGCGACCACGAAGGAACCTTCTCT
>PWWI01000237.1 GCA_003561535.1 Nitriliruptoraceae bacterium | reverse complement strand
GGCTGCGCAGCTGTTTGAGGAAGGCGTGGGTCTCGGGCAGGTTCTCGCCGTTGGTGCCGTCGCGGACGAACAGGTACGGGATCGCATCGAGGCGCATCCCGTCCACGCCGGTCTCCGCCCAGAAGTCCAGCACGTCCTTGACGGCCTGCTGCACGTCGGGGGAGTCGAAGTTGAGGTCCGGCTGGTGGTGGAAGAACCGGTGCCAGTAGTACTGCTGGGCCTCGCCGTGCCAGGTCCAGTTCGAGGCCTCGAAGTCCTCGAAGATGATGCGGACGTCCTCCCACTTCTCCGGGGTGTCGGACCACATGTAGAACTCGCGCTCACGGCTGCCGGGTGGTGCCTTGACCGCACGCTGGAACCACGCGTGCTGGTCCGAGGTGTGGTTGATCACGAGCTCGGTGATCACCTTCAGCCCGCGGGCGTGCGCCTCCTCCACGAAGCGCTTGAACTGGCGCATCGTGCCGTAGTCGCGGTTGATGGCGGTGTAGTCGGCGATGTCGTAGCCGTCGTCGCGCCCCGGCGAGGGGTAGAAGGGCAGCAGCCACAACGCGGTGACCCCGAGATCCTGGAGGTAGTCGAGCTTGGCGGTCAGCCCCGCGAAGTCCCCGATGCCGTCGTCGTTGGCGTCGAAGAACGCCCGCACGTGCAGCTCGTAGATCACGGCGTCCTTGTACCACTGCGGATCGTCGAGGGTGCCGGGCTGATCGGCGCTCATCGTCTGGGGTTCTCCTCCGGTTGCCGTCGTGGGGCCGTCGTCGCTCACACGCCCGCGTCGTGGTCGTGCTCGTCACGCGGCGGTACCCGTACCTCGAAGATGTGCGCAGGAGTGACGTGGGGGTTCAGCTCCACGTAGTTCTCCGGCCCGTACCAGTGGTAGGTCCCTCCGCCGAACGCATCGCGCAGCTCGAAGTGTTCGGTGGACGGGTCGAGGCCGAGCGCCTCGAGGTCCAACCAGGTCGTCCCCACCTGGGTCTCGTACGGGTCGAGGTTGACGATGACGAGCACCGCGTCCTGGCCGGAGCGGTCGATCTTCGAGTAGGCGAGCAGCCGTTCGTTCTTGAGCTCGTGGAAGGTCAGCGTCGCGTCCTGCTGCAGCGCCGGGTGGGCGTGACGGATCGAGTTGACCAGCCGGATCACCTCGGCCAGCGACCAGGGCTGCTGGTCGGCGTCCCAGGTCTTGATCTCGTACTTCTCGTTGTCGAGGTACTCCTCGGCACCGGGCCGGTTGGCCGACCACATCAGCTCGAAAGCGGGGCCGTACATGCCGTAGTTGGCGGTCAGGGTCGCCGCCAACACCAGCCGTTGCACGAACATCGGACGCCCGCCGTGCTGGAGTTGGTCGGTGAGGATGTCGGGGGTGTTGGGCCAGGAGTTCGGCCGGAAGAAGTCGGCCACCTCGGTGTGGACCAGCTCGCTGTAGTAGTCCTGGATCTCCTGCTTGTGGCGCCGCCAGGTGAAGTAGGTGTAGGACTGGTTGAAACCGCGCATCGCGAGCTCGTACATCACCTTCGGCCGGGTGAAGGCCTCGGCGAGGAAGATGCACTCCGGGTGCTCGGCCTTCAGCTCGGCCAGGCACCACTCCCAGAAGGGGAACGACTTCGTGTGGGGGTTGTCGACCCGGAAGATCCGCACGCCCTCGGCGATCCAGTACTCGAAGACACCCTTCAACGCGTGCCAGAGACCCTCGGGGTCGCTGGTCTCGAAGTCGATCGGGTAGATGTCCTGGTACTTCTTGGGCGGGTTCTCCGCGTACTGGATCGAACCGTCGGGGCGCCGCTGGAACCACTCCGGGTGCTCGCTCACCCAGGGGGGATCGGGAGCGCACTGGAACGCGATGTCCAGCGCGAGCTCCATCCCCCGGTCATCACAGGCCGCCATCAGGGCGCCGAGGTCCTCCAGCGTCCCGAGCTCGGGGTGGATGTCGAGGTGGCCGCCTTCGGCGCTGCCCACGGCCCAGGGTGAGCCCGGGTCGTCGTGGCCGTGCTCCACCACGTTGTTGCGCCCCTTGCGGTGGGCCCGGCCGATGGGGTGGATCGGCGGGAGGTAGAGGACATCGAAGCCCATGGAGGCGATGTGGTCGAGCCGGTCGATCACGTCACGGAAGGTGCCGTGGCGGCCCGGCTCGGTCGCGGCCGAGCGGGGGAAGAGCTCGTACCAGGTCGAGAACGCCGCACGCTCCCGGTCGACCTCCAGCTCGTAGACGTCCGAGCGGACGTGGTGGTCGCGGGGGTCGTGCCGGCGGGCGAGCTCGATGACCTCCTCCGAGGTCGCCCGGTCGGCCCGGGCGGCGGCATCCAGGTCGGTGTCGGTGAGCCCGGCCGCGATCTCCTTCAGACGGTGCTTGTCGATGCCCTTGGCCTGCTTGGCCCGCCGCTTGAGCAGCTTCGCACCGACCGCCAGGTCGATCTCCTCCAGGGTCCCCGCCACCACCTTGGTGCGCGTGTCACGGATCCAGGTCCCGACGTGGTCGACCCAGGCGAGCACCCGGAACCGGTACCGGCCCAGCATCGCCGGGGTGAAGGACCCGGACCACACGTCGTTGACGACGTAGTGGAGCGGCACCTCCTCCCATGACTCGTCGCCGGCCGCCTTGTACTGGGTCACGGCGGCGAGCAGGTCGTGTGAGTCGCCGACGATGTCCGCGGTGACCTCCACGGGCCGGCCGAGCACGCCCTTGGCCGGGTAGCGCCCGGCCAGCACGCTCGGCCTGACACGCTGGATGCTGGCGCGCTGCGCGGTCGGTGCGCTCACGGTGACCTCCGGTCGCCTGTCGCGAGGATCGCGAGCGCCCACCGCTCGCAGGGTCCACGATACTGGTGTCGTCCGACCCCTGTCGGGCCTGGAGGCCGGCCGTCCGTCGGTACCCCCACCTGCGACCACTCGTCGGTCAGGAAGCGGCCAAGCGTGAGGCGGCGAGGAGTTCGTCGGCGGCCCGGTAGGGGTCGAGGTCGCGCCGTTCGACCCGCTCGGCCAGCGCCTCCAGCAGCCCGTCCTCACCCTCTGAGAGGCGCGCGAAGGTGCGCCTGGTGGACTCCAGCGCGAGCTCGCGCACCAGGTGTCGGGTGCGCGCGCGCCGGCGCGCTGCCCCGAGGCCGTGGCTGGCCAGGAAGCCCGTGTGGGCGTCGAGCGCAGCGACCAACTCGGTGATGCCCTCGGCCTTCACGGCCACGGTGCGCAGGATCGGCGGCCACCAGCCGGGCTCGTCGGTCACCTCCGCCGTCGCGTGGCCCATCTCGAGCATGCCCTGCAGCTCCGACTGCAACCGACCGGCGCCGCCGGCATCGGCCTTGTTGATCACGAACACGTCGGCGACCTCGAGGATGCCGGCCTTGGCCGCCTGGACGCCATCCCCCATCCCGGGGGCCAGCGCGATCACGGTGGTGTCGGCGGTCGCCGCGATCTCGACCTCCGACTGCCCGACGCCCACCGTCTCGATGATGATGTCGTCGAACCCCGCCGCATCGAGGACCAACACCGCCTGCGGGGTCGCGAAGGACAGGCCGCCGAGGTGGCCCCGGGAGGCCATGGAGCGGATGAACACCCCCGCGTCGGTGTGATGCCCCTGCATCCGGATGCGATCGCCGAGCAGCGCCCCGCCGGTGAAGGGCGAGGACGGGTCCACCGCCAGGATGGCGACGGTACGACCGGCCGCACGTAGCTGCGTGGCGACCGCGTCCGTCAGGGTCGATTTGCCGACCCCGGGTGAGCCGCTGATGCCGAGCACCCGGGCCGTGCCGGCCCGGGGGTGCAAGGCCGCCACCACGTGGCGCAGCTGCTCGGGGCTGCCGTCCTCGACGACGGTCAGCAGGCGCGCCAGAGCCCGTCGCTCGCCGCGCTCGAGCCCGTCGACGAGCGCGTCGAGGTCGGGGGTCACGCTCAGACCTCGACGGTCACGGCATCGCCCTGCCCCCCGCCACCGCACAGCGCCGCTGCCCCGGTGCCGCCGCCACGACGACGCAGTTCGCTGATGAGGGAGACCACGATGCGCGCGCCCGAGCAGCCGATCGGGTGCCCCAGGGCCACCCCGCCGCCGTTGACGTTGACCCGGTCCTCGTCCACCTGCAGGTCACGGGCGGAGGCGATCGCCACCGAGGCGAAGGCCTCGTTGATCTCGTACAGGTCGAACCCGCCGGGGTCGGCCCCCGCCCGCTCGGCGGCCACGCGGATCGCGTTCGCCGGCTGCAGGTGCAGCGACGGATCCGGACCGGCCACGGTCCCCCACGCGGTGATGGAGGCCAGCACCTCCATCCCCAGCCGCTCGGCGGCCTCGCGGCTGGCCAGCACCAGGGCAGCGGCACCGTCGGAGATCTGGGATGCGTTCCCGGCGGTGATGGTGCCCTCCTTGCTGAAGGCCGGCCGCAGGCCACCGAGCGACTCCGCGGTGGTGCCGGCGCGGATCCCCTCGTCACGGGCCACCACGACCGGGTCACCCTTGCGCTGCGGCACCTCGACCGGCACCACCTCGTCGTCGAAGGCGCCCGCGTCCCAGGCGGCGGCGGCCCGCTCGTGCGAGCGCGCCGACCACGCGTCCTGCTGCTCCCGGGTGATCTCGAGCCCCTTGGAGCGCTGGTAGTCGTCGGTCGCCAGTCCCATGGCGCAGTCGTCGAAGGCGCAGGTCAAGCCGTCGTGCATCATCACGTCGGTCACGCTGCCGTCACCCATGCGGTAGCCGAACCGTGCCTTGTCCAGCAGGTAGGGGGCGTTCGACATCGACTCCATGCCCCCGGCGACCACCACGTCGAAGTCCCCGACCCTGATCAGGTCCCGGGCCCGGCTGATCGCCGTCATCCCCGACAGGCAGACCTTGTTCACCGTCTCGGCGGCGACGTCCATCCCGATCCCGCCGGCCACCGCGGCCTGGCGTGCGGTGATCTGCCCCTGGCCGGCCTGCAACACGTGGCCCATGACCACGTACTCGACCTCGGAGGCGTCCAACCCGGCGCGTCGCAGCGCCCCGGCGATGGCGTGCCCACCCAGCTCAGTGGCCTTGAGTCCGGCGAACCCACCGCCGAAACGGCCAGCCGGTGTCCGTGCGTACCCGATGACGACGACGTCCTGCATCGAAGGCTCCTCTCCCGTGTGCTCGCGAGCCTACGCGGGCTCGCCGCTCGTCCCACAACCGAAGCCCTCACCGCTGCGCGCCGGCGCCGATGCGGGACCGGACCCCCGGTGGTGGCAGGCTGCGCGGGTAACGGACCACGACCACGGAGGCCCGCGTGGATGTCACCCGTATCGACCAGATCGCCATCGCCGTCGAGGATCTCGATGAGGCCATCGCCTTCTACGAGCGCGCCTTCGGGCTGACCGTGAGCTCCCGGGAGCGGATCGAATCCGATGGCGTCGAGGAGGCCATGCTCAACGTCGCGGGGGTGTCGATCCAGTTGCTCGCGCCCACGCGGGAGGACTCACCGATCGCGCGCTACCTGGCGCGCAGCGGCCCGGGGCTGCATCACCTCGGGTTCGGGGTCAGCTCGGTGTCGGCGGCCCTCGACCACCTGCGGGCCGAGGACGTGCGGCTGATCGACGAGCCCCCCCGCCCCGGTGGCGGGGGCCACCAGATCGCCTTCGTGCACCCCAAGGGCACCGGCGGGGTCCTGGTGGAGTTGGTCGAGGACGGCGACCATCACGAGCACGGATCGTGACCGACCGGGACCGACAGGGCGACCGGACCGACCGGTAGCCTGCTGGCCCGTCCCGTCCGCACCCCTTCGAGGCTGCACCGTGGGTTTCTCCGATCGTCTCCGCGCCTGGCTCAAGGGCGAGTCGAAGCAGCGGCCCGCCAGCCCATCGACCAGTGCGGCCTCCCGTGAGGCGGCCTCCGAGCTGGAACGGTTCGCCCGCAGCCGGATCGGCGTCGAGGCCTTCCTCGAGCCGAAGACGACGATCTACTCCACGACCGTCCTGCTCGTCGCTGACGACGGCGAGTACCTGCGCCGCCCGGTCAAGGACCGTGGCCAGGCCGCGGCGCTGTGCAAGGACCTCAACATCCCGCTGTACGACGCCCGCAAGGTCGGCTACCCGAAGCGGATGCGCGACTACGAGCAGGGACGTGCCCCACGGCGGGTCGAGCTGTCCGACCTCCCGCCCTGGCCCGGTGACGACCCCGGCGGTGACCCCGACGGGCCGCCACCACCTCCGGTCCCACCGGAGGCTTCCGATGGCGCGGACCGCCGCGAGCCTCCCGCCGAGGACGAGCGCGGCGACGACGACCGCGGCGAGGACGATCGCGGCGGGGACTGAGCGGGAACCCGCGGCGACGCATCGACCCGCTACGGCCGTCCCACCCACTCCTCAGTCGGTCTCCGTCGGGGCGTCCTGACCTGCCCACTCGGTCGGGGCGAGCCGGGAGGCCCCGTCGAACGGCCAGGATCCCGCGCCCTCGGCGAGCACCCGCGCACAGAAGATGGAGGTGAGCACGCCGAGGAGTGATGCCCCATGACGGACGGCCACGAGCGGCACCCGCCACCCCAGCAGGAGATCGAGGGGCGGGCGGCCGCGGAGGCGACCGCACCGGTCAGCGACGGGCAGGCTCGGCTGTGGCGGGCTGGGCGGACGGGCTGGGCGCTGCTGGCGGGCGCAGGGGTCGTCGCCGTGGCGGCCTACGTCGCCTCGATGCTGACCCTGTTGCTCATCCCGCTCCTGCTCGCGCTGTTCCCCGCGACCCTGCTGGTCCCGGTGGCGAAGTGGCTGAAGGACAAGGGGGTGCCGGCCGCAGCCGCCGCCGCGCTGTCGCTGTTGGTCGGGATCCTGGCCATCGGCGCGGTCCTGGGTGCCATGGTGCCGCTGGTGGCCGCCGAACTCCCCGATCTCGCCGAGTCGGCCGGCGAAGGCATCCAGCAGGTGCAGCAGCAGATCGAGGATCTGACCGGGGTCGGCATCGGCGGGATGGCCGAGCTGCTCGATCAGGCCAGCGAGCTGCTCGGCGAGACCGGCGAGCTCGCTGGCCAGGCGCTGGAGGCCGCGTTCGTGGCCTTCGAGACCGTGGCTGCGCTGCTGCTGATGTTCGTGGTGCTGTTCTTCTACCTCAAGGACGGCCGTCGGCTGGCCGAGGGGTTCGCCAACACCACCCCACCCCGGATCCGCCCCCACGTGCACGAGGTGATGCAGCGCGCCTGGTCGACCCTGGGCACCTACTTCCGTGGACAGCTGCTGGTCGGTCTCATCAACGCCACGCTCATCGGCATCGCCCTGCTGCTCCTGGGGATCCCCCTGGCGATCCCGCTGGCGGTCCTGGTGTTCTTCGGTGGGCTGTTCCCGGTCGTCGGCGCGCTGGTCGCCGGTGCGCTGGCCGTGCTGGTGGCGGCCGCCGATGCCGGGCTGGTCATGGCCCTGGTCGTCGCCGTCATCGTGATCATCATCGAACAGCTCGAGAGCAACGTCTTCGAACCGCTGATCCATGGCCACGCCATCGCCCTCCACCCGCTGGTGATCCTGTCGTCCATCACCGCGGGCGCCCTGCTGCTGGGCATCTTCGGCGCGTTCATCGCCGTGCCGGTCGCGGCGATCACGGCCCGGGTGCTCGACTACTTCCGCGGTGATCCCGAGGCGGAGGAGTCGGACGGGGGGGGCGAGGAGGCGCCCGAGACCACCTGAGGCCCCGCTCTCGCGCATCCCGGCGACCTGTGCGACCGGACCGATGACCGCTCCCACGAGCTCCCGGCTCGGGTCCGGGGTGCTCGTCCTCGAGTCGTGCCACGCCGTCGGCGATCCGCGCCGGTGATGTTGACGTCGAGCCGCTGTCCTGGGCCGCATCGGGCTCGGCAGCCTCGACCAGGCCGACGACAACACGGGTCGTGCGGGTGTCACCGACACCCGCTGCGGAACTCACGCCTCGGTGATCTCGACCGTGTCGATGACGACGTCCTCCATCGGCTTGTCACCCGAGCCCGTCGGCACCCCGGCGATCGCGTCGATCACGTCATGGCCGGCGGTCGTGCGACCGAACACGGCGTAGGCCGGCGGCAGCGGCGCGTCGACGTGGGTGATGAAGAACTGGGAGCCGTTGGTGTTCGGCCCGGCGTTGGCCATCGCCAGCGTCCCGCGGTCGTAGCCGTGCTTGGTCGCGGCCTCGAGCTCGTCACGGAACCGGTAGCCGGGACCACCCGTCCCGGTCCCGGTCGGGTCACCGCCCTGGATCATGAAGCCGGAGATGACCCGGTGGAAGATCACCCCGTCGTAGAAGCCCTCACGGGCGAGGAACACGAAGTTGTTCACCGTCAGGGGCGACTCGTCGGCGAACAGCTCGACGGCGATGTCGCCCTTGTTGGTCCGGATGGTCGCCGCATAGGACGTCGAGGGATCGATCGTCAGGCTGGGCGGGGAGCTCCACTGCTGGGCCACGGGGGGTCCTTGTCGTGTGGGGACGGGGTCGTGCGCGGATGACGCTCGGGCAGGGTAGGCGCGAGACGCCGAGCTCACCGGACCTCGATCGTGACCGATCGGATCACCACCGGCTCGTAGGGGCGCTCGGGATTCGCCGAGGCGACCTGGGTCGGTGACGCCGCGATGTCGTCGACGACGTCCATGCCCTCGCTCACGGTGCCGACGATCGTGTAGAGCGGCGGCAGCGGCGTGTCCTCCCAGACGATGAAGAACTGCGAGCCGGCGGTGTCGGGACCGGCGTTGGCCATCGCGACCGTGCCCCGCTCGTAGCCACCCGGGATCAGCTGGAGCAGGTCCTCATCGGTCGGCTCCGCCGGGAGCCCGAGGTCCTCGGGGTCCACCCCGGCCTCGATGAGCTCGTCGAGCTCGGCGCGCAGCTGCGGCAGGAGATCCTCCGCGAGCTGGTCACCCATGGCCTCGGCGCCGGCGAGCTCGTCCTCGATCGTGTAGCCGGGGAAGGCGGGCTCGTCGGCGGACTCGATGCCGCAGTCCTCCCGTCCGCAGCCGGTACCCGCCGGGTCACCGCCCTGGATCACCTGTGGGGCCTCGGTCACGCGGTGGAAGATCACGCCGTCGTAGTAGCCCTCCTCGGCCAGGTTGACGAGGTTGTTGACCGCGATCGGCGCATCCTCGGTGGCCAGCTCGACCACGATGTCACCGCAGGTGGTGACGAAGGTGGCGGTGTGGGACGCGGTCTCATCGATCGTGAGGTCGAAGGGCTCGTCGTAGATGGTGCTGGTGACCTCAGGAACGTCGTCCGGGGTCTCGCCACACGGGCCGACGGTCTCCTCCGGCTCCTCGGGCGCTGCGAAGGGGTCCTCGTCGAGCCCCTGGTCGTCGATCTCGGGCGACGGCGCCTGTCCGCCATCGCCGATCAGCCCGGCCAGGGCCGCCCCGACCACCGACAGGAACATCAGACCGGCCATGAGGAAGATGATCTTGCGGTTGCGGGCGGTACGACGCTCGAACCTGGAGTCACCACGCGCGGCGCCGGGCTTGGACTTCTTGGACTGAGCGGCCACGGGAACCTCACGTACGGCGGGACAGGGACCGGTGCGGAACCTTTCAGGGTATCCGTCCGCGTCGGGCGGCTATCCGCCAGCAGTGCAGGTGCCAGTGCCGCCGCTGCTCGGCGAGTTCGTCGGGCCAGGCGACCACGTGGCCGACCCCCGTTACGATCTCCGACCCGCACGCCGGGCACAGGTAGGCCTTGCGGGCCTGGAAGCCCGGGACCCGACGCACGGTGTAGCCCTCCAGCGGCGGCAGGGTGGCGTCGAAGGGCGTCGGGTCCGGCACCTGCTCAGCCGTAGACGTAGAACCCTCGGCCCGCCTTGCGGCCCAGGAACCCGGCCTCGACCATGTGCTGCAGCAGCGACGCGGGCGCAATCGACGGCTGACGGAACTCCTCCTGGAGCCGCTCGAGGATGGCCAACGTCACGTCGAGCCCCACCACGTCCATCAGCTCGAAGGGCCCCATCGGGTACCCGCAGCCGAGCTTCATCGCGGTGTCGATCTCCTCGGCGGTGGCGTAGT
>PWWI01000309.1 GCA_003561535.1 Nitriliruptoraceae bacterium | reverse complement strand
GCTTCTCGCACAGCACGTGCTTGCCCGCCTCGGCCGCCGCGATCGTCCACCGGGCGTGGAGGTGGTTGGGCACGGGCACGTAGACCGCGTCGACCCGGGGGTCGGCGAGCACGTCCTCGTAGGAGCCGTAGGCGGAAGGGATGCCCCACCGCTCGGCGACGTCCGCTGCGGCCTGCCGGTCGCGGGAGCCGATCGCCACCACGTCACAGTTGTCGGCGCGCTGCAGGCCGGGGATCACCTTCTCCCGTGCGATCTTCGCCGAGCTGATGATCCCCCATCTGAGCGTGTCCATGGCGACCTCCGAGGGGTGGTTGGCCCGTCCACCGTCGAGCGGCGGCCGGTCCGCGGCGGCGCGCCGTGGGTGCGGGCCTTCGGGCCGTGGGGGCGGGCCGTGGGGGCGGGCGGTGGGGGCGGGCCGTGGGTACGGGCCGTTCCCCACCCTGCCATCCGGCCGCGGCGATGTCGAGGTGCCGTCAGTGGGTGCGGTGCTCGGCCACCGATGGCCGGCACAGCGCCCCGCACCTGCCAACCAGGCGGACGCGGGGCAACCATCCGGCCGCGGTCGGCCGGTGCACCACCCCGCGCCCGGTCGGCACACGCCCCCGCAGTCACCCCGGCGTCCGGGAACGGTTCTCAGCTGCGCCACCGCACCGTGCACGGTGTCTCGGACGGTGCTCGTGACCCTTGACCCGGCGGGGTAGCCGACGCACAGTCGAGGCAGGGTGGCGTCCCGGTCGCGAGCGACCGGGAGGGACGAGCGAGGAGGCGAGAGGATGAAGGCGGTCAGACTCCACAGCTACGACGAGTGGCCCTCGATCGATGAGGTGCCGGAACCGGAGATCACCGGCCCGCTGGACGTGATCGTGAGGATCGGCGGGGCCGGGCTGTGTCGCACGGACCTCCACATCTGGGAGGGCCAGTGGGCACCCACTACGCACATCGAGCTGCCGTACACGATCGGGCACGAGAACGCGGGCTGGGTCCACGCCGTGGGCACGGCGGTCACCAACATGGCGGTCGGCGACGCGGTCATCGTGCACCCGAAGATCACCTGCGGTCTGTGCCGCCCGTGCCGTGACGGCGACGACATGCACTGCGAGGACGGCGCCTTCCCCGGCATCGACACCGACGGTGGTTGGGCGGAGCTGCTCAGGACCTCGGCACGCTCGGTGGTCAAGCTCCCCGACGGGATCCACCCCGCGGACGTCGCGGCGCACGCCGATGCCGGGCTCACGGCCTACCACGCCGTCAAGACGGCGGTCCTGCGCGGCCTGCTGCTCCCCGGGACCACGGCGGTGGTGATCGGTGCCGGCGGCCTCGGGCACATCGGGATCCAGTCCCTGGCAGCCCTCTGCGCAGCGGACATCGTGGTGATCGACCGCGCCGAGGCGGCGCTGGAGCTGGCCCGCTCCTGCGGCGCGACCCACACCATCCAAGCCGACGGGGCCCACGTCGACCAGGTGCTGGAGATGACCGACGGGAAGGGCGCCGAGGTGGTGTTCGACTTCGTCGGTGAACGCGGCACCGTCGCCGAGGCCTTCGTGATGACCAAGCGCGCCGGGAGCCAGTTCGTGATCGGCTACGGCGAGAACATCGACGTGCCCACGCTCGACGTCATCTCGACCGAGCGCAGCTTCGTCGGCAGCCTGGTCGGGACCTACAACGACCTCGTGGAGCTGATGACGCTCGCAGGGCAGGGCAAGGTGACCCTGCACACCCAGCGCTTCCCGCTCGACGAGGCCGTCCACGCCATGCAGGAACTGCACCACGAACGGCTCCACGGCCGCGGCATCCTGGTCCCGGCCTGAGGCCCCTACTCCACACGCGCGAGGAACGCCAGGCTGCGCTGCAGCACCAGCTGCGCGGCCTGGGCGTCGTGGTCGGGCAGGGAGCGGTCAGTGAACAGGTGGCGGTCGCCCGGTTAGGTCCACAGCTGCCCGCCGGCCGCCGCCGTGAACGCCTCCACCTCGGCCAGGTCCTCCCACGGATCCTCCACCGCCAGGTGCACCTCCAACGGCACCCCGTCGGGCCAACGGTCACCGAAGAACCCCAGCGGCACCGCCGAGTGGTAGAGCAGCGCACCGAGGGCCCCCGGGCGCTGCTGGGCCAGTGACTGGGCCGCGAGGACCCCGAGCGAGAACCCGGCGTAGACCAGCTGCGGTGGCAGGTCCTCGGCCGCGGCGGCGCCTCGGGCGGTGACCGTCTCGACGCCGAGCTCGTCGGCGTGAGCGACGCCCTCGTCGAGGGAGCCGAAGGTCCGGCCCTCGTACAGGTCGGGCACGGTCACCCGGTGACCGGCGGCACGCAGGTCGTCCGCGAAGGCGAGCACCCCGTCGGTCAGACCCTGGGCGTGGTGGAACAGCAGCACGTCGGCCATGGACGCTTCGCCTCCCGATCCGAGGACGGCGCGGCGGGTGACGACCGTAGCGACCTCGAGCACAGCAGGCGCGCGTCCACCGCCTCGTCGGGGAACCGCCAGCGAGTACCCGCTGTCGCGGGCCAGCAGCTCGCCCTGGCGGACCCCGGGCACCCGGATCGGCCGGTCACGTCCCGTGACGCGCGGCGGATCGAGGATGCCGGACTCCGCAGGCGACCTCCGGACCGATGCCACTTGCCGACGTCACCGCCGCCGGCGGGAACGGACCCTGTCCCGAACGGCGAACACGACGATGACGACCAGGCCCACCGCCGTGAAGTTCCAGAACGCATCCCGGTAGGCGTTCGGGTGCAGCTCGCCTCCCGTCGCCGCGAAGACCCACAAGCCGACCATGATCGCCACGAGAGCGATGAGGGAGCCGGCGGCCGCCACGAGCCAGGGCGGCACACCCGCGTAACGGCGACGCAGTCCGTCCACCAACTCGAAGGCCCCGAGGCCGATCAGCACGAAGGCCAGCCGCGCCAGCAGGTGGACGTGAGTATCGGTCTCCTGCCCCTGTGCCAGCGCGAGCACGCTGCTGGTCACCGTCAGCACCGTGTAGAGCACGCACACCCGGACACCGAAACGCCGGAGCCGCGCGAGCGGTGTCACCGGTTCCGCTCCCCAGGCCGACCTCCGGGCATCCGACGTGGCGGCAGGATCCCCGGGTCCGTCGACCGGGACTGCAGCGAGGTCGGTGTGGGGCCGGGTGCTCACGGGGGTCCTCTGTACGTCCGAGGGTGTGCCGACAGGGCGTGAAGCGTCCCGTGGCCGGCGGCGCGTCTGCGCTCAGCCTGGCGACCCGGCGGTGGGGTGGCCAGGGCCGGTCGCCCCTCCCCGCCCGAACCCACCGAGGGCACCGAAGCGGCCCCGCAGCGGCCACGAAGACTGCCGGAGGACCGTGTGGTCACATGCCGTGCAGCACGTGCGGCCCGACCAGCGAGGCAGCATGATGCTCCTGCTCGAGGACGTCCACCTGCGCCCGCTGGTGGCCAGCCGTCCACCCTGATGCCGCTGCTGGTGCCACCGGCGGTGGTGTTCGTCTTGCTGCCCCTGGTGTCGGGGCTGGCGCCGGGTGTGCCCAACCTGCCGCGCGACGACCTCGACCACCTCGTCGCGGTGCTCCCGGAGCTGCTTCCGGCCGGGACGACGGTGCCCTTCGATCCCGAGGGGAAGCGCGTGACCGTGTTGCCGGTATCGCCGCTGGCCCCGTTCCACCTCGCCGTCGGCGGTGGCGTGCTGTGGGTGCGGTCGGGGTCCGGCCGGAGCATCGGTCGGGGTTGGTGGCGTAGGCAACGCCCGGGGTCCGCGAAGCGCTGGCCGGCGAGATCGACGAGTGCTGTGGCCTGCGCGTCCGGCTGACAGCGTTCGACGCAGCTCGCAGCCTCGACCCCGTCGAGGGCTGCAGCCCCTGCTCGAACCACCGGTCCTGACGCGCCCGGGCCCCCACGCCTCACCTCGCCGACCAGCAGTGCTATCGGCGACCATGTGCGGAGGGTCGGCCGGTTGCACTCCCGCGGGCGTGACCGTCCAGGGAGCGGTGTGTCAGCAGGTCGACCACCACCACGGCGAACAATGCTCCCGCAACCAGCCCGGTCGCCACCAAGGGGATCGCCAGGAACCCGAGCGCCTGCGCGGCCGCGAACGCGAAGGCTGCGAACCCACCCAGCACGCCACACATCGCTGGCAGCATCAGCCACCAGCGCTCGATCCCGGCAACCGCGCCTACCACCACCCCGACACCCATGGCGGGCAGCAACGTCAACGCCGTCCAGAACAGCGACGACTCCCTGTACAGGTTGGTCAAAGCTAGGAACGCCGTGACGATGGTCACCACGACTGCCGCCACGATCGCGACCCCGACCAGCGTGACCCACTCGCGTCCGGAACGCACCCTCATAGGACTCACCCCCTGCGGGCTCCCACGTCACCAAGTGTCGGGACACGAGGGCCGCCACGCCAGAGCCACAAGGACCGTCCTGCGGCACGATCACCGCTGGGCAACGGGGTCCGCGCGCGCAGGCGCGACGTGCTCGCCACCCAGCTGTGATCGTGAGGTGACCTCGTCGCGGTCGAGGAGATGGGTCGCCGCGTGGGCCGTGGCTTCGGCCCCTTGCGCGGAAGCCGGTCCCGCGGCACCGTCGAAGGACGCCCCACAGGCGGGTGGTCGGATGGTGCGGTCCGGTCCGGGTACGGCGGGCCCGCGGTTCTGGCAGCGGGGGGTGGCGGCCGTCCTCGTGCTGCTCGTCCTCGGGGTGTTCGGTGTCGTGGGCTGCGGTGGGGTCGACCTCGGCGGCGGTGTGGACAAGTCCATGAAGCGAGGTACTGCGAGCCAACCAACGCACACGCGATCGAGGAGGTGAGGACATGTCGGGCCCGACCGGCTTCGACACCCCGCCCCGCAGGACGGGCCACAGTGAGGATCCGACCCGAACTCCTGCGCACGGGCGGTTCGCCACGGCTGCCCTCGGGCCACTGGCGGCGACCACCGTGGTCGGCCTGCCACTGCTGCTGACGGCGCGAGTCGATGCGTTCTGGCAGGCGCCCGCGTTCCTCGGGCCGGCCTGGCTGTTCATCCTGGTCCTGGCCGCTCCGACGACGGCCCTGATCATGAACAAGCGTCGGCCGCTCGCGACGACCTTCGGGCGCGCCCTGCTGATCGGCCTGCCGCAACTCCCGCTGACCGTCATCCTGATGTGGATCGGTATCTGGCTGGACGTGCGTAGCGGCGAGATCACCGCCGGCACCAACATGGTCCAGGTGGCGCTGACCGTCGGTACCTCCGTGGCGGCGGGCCTCGGGCTCCTGCTCGCGCTCCTGGTCGCTGCTGCAGCCCGCCTCGGGACCACAGGCCGCTGAGGCACCTGGCCTTCAGCCACGTCGGCCGACACAGTTTCGATCGCGGAGGTGACGACATGCCGGTTCCTGCAGACTTCGACACCCCGTCCCGCAAGACGGACCCTGGTGAGGATCCGAGCCGAGCTTCTGCGCACGGCGGGTTCGGCCCGGCCGTGCTCGCCACCGTCGCAGTGACGACGATGGTGTACGCACCCATGTTCCTGTTCAGTGCCGACATCTGGAACCACGTACCGAGGTTCGTCGGACCGGCCTGGGCCGCGCTGCTGCTCCTGGCGGCTCCGTTGACGGCGCTGCTCGTCAACCGACGCTGGCCGGTCGCCACGACCTCCGCCCGCGCGGTCCTGCTCGGCCTGCCCCAGCTGCCGCTCGCCGTCGTCCTGATGTGGATCGACATCTGGCTGGACATCCACAGCGGCTACCTGCTCGCGGGCTCCGGTGAGGTGGAGATGGCGTACGGGTACGGGACGTTCATGGCGGTCGCGTTCAGCCTGCTGCTGGTGCTCCTGGTCGCCGTCGCGGCGCGCTTCGGCGCCACCCGGCAGCGTCGGGGGTAGACGTACGGGTCCGCAGGGATCACCTGCTCGCGAGCTCCGGTCGCTGACCGCCACCGGCCAATGACCGCCCTGCCTGAACAGCTCGGCCTGCAGTGCGCGGTCACCTCGGTGCCCCTCAGCGCTGTCACCGACGTGGCGGTGCTGTCCTGGGACCAGCACGGCACCCCCGCGGTCGAGGTCCGCATCTCGCGCGCCGGCGGGGCGTGGCAGGCCATGGGGGACGTCCACGACTGCGGCGATCCGGAGTGCGAGATCCCGCCGGGGTCGATCCAGCTCGAGGCCCGGACCGACGGTGTGGTCCTGTTCGCCACTGGCGACGAGGCCGACGTCCTCACCGTCTTCGCCCGGCACCTCGCCCGGGCAGCAGGCGCGCGCGACGCCGATCGGGGCCCTTGAGCGTCTCCCGGGAGGCCGGTAGGGTGCGACGACCCGAGGCGAGGGAACGTGTGTTCAGGAAGAAAGCTGACCCGAAGCTGGACCGCTTGAGAAGCATCCCACTGCTGCAGGGATGCACGCAGGGTCAGTTCGAGACCGTCGCCGAACTGTCAGCACTACGGACCTACGAGCCTCGGGACGTACTGATCGAGGAGGATGCTCCGAGCAGTGCCTTGTTCGTCATCGTCGACGGGTCCGTAGAGGTCACCGGCGATGGCGGCATACTCGCGAACCTCGGAGCAGGCAGCGTGCTCGGTGAGTCCGCGATCCTCGACTGGTGGGTGCCACCCAAGGGCGAGCGCTCGCAGTACGAGACGGGACGACGAACCGCGACCGTCACCGCATCCGCGGACGCACCGGTCGAGGCGTTGGTCATCGAACCTGCCGGGTTCGAGCGACTGCGCACCGAGGTCCCGGGTGTCGCACGGCGGCTGGTGGACGAGATCAGGCAACGCTTCCGCACGGGCGAGCCCGAGCCTGGCCCCGAACAGGGCTGAGCCCGGGTCATCGAGCCTGCGCAACGCCCGGCCGGACATCGAGGATGAGCTTGCCGGTCGCCGTGCGCCCCTCGATCGCACGCAGCGCCTCGCTCACCCGCTCGAGCGGCAGCCGCGCCCCGATGGGCGGCGTGAGCAGTCCCTGGGCGATGAGCGGTTCGAGTTCGGTCCACTGCGCCCGCGGGTAGCCGGGGTCCCGCTGCCAGAAGGCGCCCCAGCCGACCCCGACCACGCTGAGGTTGTTGAGCAGCAGGCGGTTGACCCTCACCGTGGGGATCTCGCCGCCGGTGAAGCCGATCACCAGCAGCCGACCCTCGGGGGCCAGGCTCCGTAGCGAGTCGGTGAAGCGGTCACCACCGACGGGATCGACGACCACGTCGGCTCCCCGGCCGTCGGTCAGCCCACGCACGGCATCCTTGAACCCGGCCACCTCGACGGTCTCGTCCGCCCCGATGGCGCGGGCGATCTCGGCCTTCTCGGCCGTCGAGGTGACCGCGATCACCCGGGCACCGTCGGCTTTGGCGAGCTGGATGGCCCCCACCCCGATCCCACCCGCCGCGCCGTGCACCAGTACGGTCTCGCCGGGCTCGAGCCGAGCACGCCGCCGCAGCGCGAAGTGCACGGTGAGCAGGTTCATCGGCAGCCCGGCGGCGGCCGCGAACGAGAGGTCGTCGGGGATCGGGAACACCAGCGACGGCGGGACCAGGGCGAGCTCCGCGAACGCGCCGATCCCTGGGAACGCCGCGACCCGTTGGCCGGGCCGCAGGCCGGTGTCGTCGGGGGCCGAACGGACGATGCCGGCGAGCTCCGAGCCGGGGACGAACGGCGGTTCGGGCCGGAGCTGGTACCGCCCGCGGGTCAGCAACACGTCGGGGAAGGTGACCCCGGCCGCATGGACCTCGATGAGCACCCCGTCGCCGCGGGGTTCCTCGACCTCTGCCACGGTGACCGCGTCCGGCCCGTCGAGCGTCCTGATGTGGACAGCACGCATGGTCGTCTCCCGGATCGCCGGCGGGCGCACGGCCGGTCCGAGGGCGACCGTAGTCGTCCGGGCAACGACCGTTCCACGCGTCGTTGCGGATCGGTTGTGGTTGCGGTCGTGGCCCCGGCCTTCAGGCACGGACCGGCCGACGACAACGATGAACGCACTCGCCGAGACCGACCCGCGGCTCGCCGCCGGACTGCACGGCGTGCGGTGCCGCTCGGCACGGACGGCGCACGGCGCGGGCCGCGAGCTCGCCTGGTTCCCCACCACGGCGCGCACCCGAGCACACCTGGTCGAACGCCGGGACTTCTGCCGCTGGTTCTGGGGCTGGCGGCGAGAACGACGCCTGTCGACCTCGGAGCGAAGCAGACGACGACCGACCGTAGCGCCCGGGCCGTCGGCATCTGGCAGGCTGGTGGGTCAACGGCACCGACCGGATCACACCGGTCGACCCGACCCGGAAGGCGGACCCGGCATGGCCCACCTCGGCAGCACCATCCTGTGGCACGAGACCCTCGGTCCACGACGACCCCGCCCGCCGCTGACAGGCACGCGGACTGCCGACGTGGTGATCGTCGGCGGGGGCTACACGGGACTGTGGAGCGCCCTCCAGCTGAAGGAGAGCGCCCCCGACCTCGACGTCGTGGTGCTGGAAGCCCACGACGTCAGCTACGGCGCCAGCGGTCGCAACGGTGGCTTCGCCATGACCCTGCTGGACTTCGACCTGCACCGGTTCGCGGGCAACTGGGGCGACGCGGAGGCTGGCCACGCCCACCGCGCGGTCGCGCGGTCGGTGCGCGAGATCGTGGACACCGTCGAGGCCGCCGGGATCGACGCCGAGCTCGAGCACACCGGACTGCTCCGGGTCGCCACCAACGATGCACAGCTCGCGCGGATCGAGCGGGAGCGGGCGACCGCCGAGCGGCTCGGGCTCACGGGCTTCGACCTGCTCGACCAGGCCGGCACGCGAGCACTGCTCGACTCCCCCAGCTACCTCGGCGGCCTCACCGAAGCCGACTGCGCCATCGTCAACCCGGCGAAGCTGGCCGTCGGGCTGGCAGAGCTGGCCGTGGCCCGTGGCGTGGCGGTCCACGAGGGCTCGCCGGTGCTGGACCTGTCCGAGGCCCCAGGCGGGGTCGTGGCCACCACCCCCCAGGGCCAGGTCCGGGCGGAGACCGCGATCTTGGCGACCAACGCCTGGGCACACCGCCACCCGGCGGCCCGCGGATGGAGCGCCCCGCTGTACACCTACATCGTGGTCACCGAGCCGCTGTCGGACGCGCAGTGGGAGGCGATCGGCTGGCAGGGCCGCCACGGCGTCGAGGACGCGCGCAACTACGTCCACTACTTCCGCCCGACCCGTGACGGGCGCATCCTGTGGGGCGGCACGGATGCTGTCTACCGCTACGGCGGACCGATCTCACCCCGGCGTGACCGCCACGAGGCGATCCGGCGCCGCCTCGAGGCGGAGCTCGTGACCAGCTTCCCGCAGCTCGGTCGGGTCCGGTTCACCCACCACTGGGGCGGCCCGATCTCGATCACCGCCCGGTTCGTACCCCGCATCGGGAGCTTCGACGGCGGCCGGGTCCACTACGCCTTCGGGTACTCCGGCCACGGCGTCGCCCCGGCCCACACCGCCGGGCGGATCCTGCGGGACAAGGTCCTCGGCCGCGACACCGAGGACACGGCGGTGTGCTTCGTCGACCACCCGCAGACGAGCTTCCCGCCCGAGCCCCTGACCTGGGTCGGCGCGGAACTGACCCGCCGGCTCCTGCAGCGCCAGGACCGAAAGATGGACCGTGGCCAGGACAGCGGCGACGTGGACCCGCTGCTGCTGCGTGTCCTGGACCGGCTGCCGTGAGCGCGGCCGAGGCCGACGACCGACCCGCCAGCGAACCGATCCTGACCGTCCCGGACGTGCTGGATGCGGTGGTGCCCGTGCAGCCGACCGGCAGCCAGTGGGTCGCCCTCCCCGACATCGAGGTCGCCGACGGCACCGTGCCGAGCCTGACCGTCCTGCACGACCGCGCCGGCGGCCTCGTGGAACTGCGCGGTGCCCCCCTGGTGGGGGTCGACGTGCAGATCGACGGGCGGGAGGTCCCCGCGGGCGCCTGGACCCTGGAGGTTGCCAGCGGCCTGCTGCCGATCTGGCACGCCGAGGTGGCGGGCTGCCGGCTGCAGCTGACGATCGCCTGTCCGCCCGAGCAGCGTGGCGTGGTCATCGAGGTGGTCGCGGAGCGCCGGAAAGGGGCCGGCGCAGCTGACGTGGAACTGGTCGTCGCCGGCAGCCTGACCCAGGCGGCCCTCCACGTGTTCTCGAGTCGGCCGCTGGCCGGCCCGCACCGGTGGCGCTTCGACCCCTGGAGCCGCGCCCTGGTGTGGGAGGTCGGTGCCGGGCTGCCCGTGGTCGGGCTGGCGGTGCGCGCAGCCGATGGCCACGAGCCGCAGGTCACCTCGTCAGAGGCCGGCGAGGTGGCAGGCACCGGGCTCGGGACGAGCTGGGCCCATCGGCGCCGTGCCGAGCTCGGAGGCGGGGACGCCACGTCCCTGGTCGTCTACCTCGGGGTGGGGCGAGAGGCCGACAGCGCCTCCCTGGCGACGGTCGACCTGGCCCGCCGGGGTGCTGCCGCGAGCATCGCGGCCACCCGAGCCTGGTTCGATGCGCGCCGTGGGCCGGACCTGGGTCCTGGGCGCGCACCGCTGCAGGCGGTCCGGGACCGCAACCGGCTGTTCTGCCTGACCTTCGCCGCGGGCCGTGCCATCGACACCGACGGGCTCGTGCTGGTCACCTCACGCAGCCCGCGGTACTACGTCAGCGGCGCGCACTGGACCCGCGACAGCCTGCTGTGGGCGTTCCCGGCGGTGCTCGCCGTGGACCCCGCCGAGGCGGCGCGGTGGGTGGAGGCAGCACTCGCGCGCTACGCCCACCGCCCGGGCGACCACGCCCTGTCCATCACGGGCGGCTCGCTGTACCCGGGGTTCGAGCTGGACCAGGTGTGTGCGTTCCACCTGGCGCTGGACGCCCTGCTGTCGATCGATCCGGAGGCGGTCCAGCGACTGCTGGCCGACCCGGCCGTGGCCGCAGGGCTCGCGCGGGTGGACGCCGCCCTCGACGGCGCACACGACGAAGCGAGCGGGCTGTACGCGACCTTCCTGCTCTCCAGCGACGACCCCGCTCCCCTGCCCTTCGTCACCGCGAGCAACGCTCTGGCGGTGGCCGCGCTGCGGGCACGGGGGCGGTTGCGTGCGCACCTGGGCGGTGAGGGGGACGGCCACGGTGCGCGAGCAACCGCCGAGGACCTGCTGGCCGCGATCGAGCGCCACCTCGTCGTCGACGGCCCCTTCGGACCGATGTTCGCTGGCGCAGGTGACGGACGGGGCCGCCACGTGCTGTTCGACGAGCCGCCCGGCAGCCTCGAGCTGCTCGCCCACCGCGGTGTGGTCGCGGCCGACGACCCTCGGTTCCTGGCCACGGTCGCCTGGATCGGCTCCGAGCACAACCCCCACGGCCCCGGCAGCGGCCGGTTCGCCACCCCCACCTGCCCCCACGCCGAGCACCCGTGGCTGCTCGCGATCGGCAACGCCCTGCTGCGGGGCGAGGATCGCTGGCTGGAGCTGCTGCCAGAGGCGCCGATGGACCACGGGCTGGCGTGCGAGACGATCGACGCGGACACCGGTGCGCCCCGCACGGGGCTCGGATTCGCCACCTGCGCGGGGTGGCTCGCTCACGCGATCGACGTGGCCACCGCGCGACCACCCACCGACGGCCCCGGAGCCCACGATGACCCCTGAACCGGACGCCGAGCTGCCGATCGGCGACGGCCCTGTCCCCGTGGAACTGCTGGCGATCGGCGCTCACCCCGACGACGTCGAGTACGGCATGGGCGGCACCCTGGTCCGCCACCACCACCTCGGCTACCGGATCGGGGTGGTCGACCTGACCCGCGGCGAGCTCGGCAGCAAGGGCACGCCCGAGCTGCGCCGCCAGGAGGCCGCAGCGGCTGCCCGGGGGTACGGCGCCGCCTTCCGGGTGGGCCTCGACCTCGGGGACAACCAGGTGGCGGCGACCGAGGCCGCCGTGCACCGGCTGGCGGCGATCATCCGTGTCAGCCGTCCCCGCATCGTGGCCAGTCACCTCGCCGAGGAGCGCCACCCCGATCACCGGGCCGCCCACGAGCTGGTACGGCGGGCGGTGTTCGCCGCGGCCCTGCGCAACCTCCACCTCGATGCCGGCGAGCACCACGTCGTGGCCGCCACGCTCGGCTTCGCCACCGACCGGGTGCTCGACGGCGACGTCCACGTCGACGTCACCGAGGTGTGGGAGGAACGGCTGGCCACGATGCACGCCTTCGCGAGCCAGTTCGACGCCCCCACGCTGCCGATCGATCAGCGGCTCTACGGCACCGACGATCACCTCGCGCTCGTGGCCGCCCGCGCCCGGGTGCAGGGCCAGGCGATCGGCGTGCGCTACGCCGAGGCGTTCCTCTGCGACCGGGGCGTGGCCCTCGACGACCTGGTGGCGGGGCTCGGCGGGGGGTGAGGTAGCACCACGGCTGCCGCCGGCCGTCGTCCCTTGCCGCCGACGGCCACCGGCGTGGCCAGGTCGGGCGCGCAGCCGGCCACCCACGGCCGCCGAACCACCCCGCACCGACCACCCACGGGGTCGTGGGACGCGCAGCCGGCCACCCGCGGCCGCCTCACCACCCCACACCGACCACCCACGGGGTCGTGGGGCGCGCAGCCGGCCACCCGCGGCCGCCCAACCACCCCGCACCAGCCCGCCGACAGCCACCGGCGTCACACGTCCAGCGGGAGACGAGCGCTGCGTAGCCGATCCGCACCGCTGCGGGTGTCCTGCCAGACCACGAGCAGTTCAGCCCCCAGCCGGGCCGCAGTGGGTGCCCGCGCGTGCGCCCCAGGCGGTGCGTCGTCGACCCGGATCGGTGCCGTAGCGTCCGCCTCATCCAGCGTGACGGCCAGGATCCGAGAGGTGCCACTGCGGTCGTCGGCGAAGACCACGATGGCCGTCCGCTGCCCCACCGGCACGAGGCAGGCGCGCTGCTGCTGCACGCCCACCGGGCGCGCCGGGTCGACGGACCGTGGCGAGGACCAGCGGTGTCCGCCATCGGGCGACACAGCTGTCCACAGCGCCGCTCCCCCCGCGGCGTCCCACACCTCCCACACCGCCCACAGGGTGGCACCTGTGGCAGCGATCACCGGTCGTGCGACCCGATCACCCGCGACCGCCAGCACCGGTCCCGGGACCGCGCCCGATCCATCCGCAGCGCCGCCGAGCCCAGCCGCAGCGCCGTCGGATCCATCCGCAGCGCCGCCGGGCCCAGCCGCAGCGCCGTCGGCCGCCACACGCACCAGGGTCCGGACCGGCGGTCCGGCGGGGTCGTCCGGCCAGGCCAGCGCGATGCTGGGGGCACCAGCGGCGTCGCGCTCCTGCCAGGCGACGACCAGTCGGCCATCGCAGACCGCGACGCAAGGGGTGGTCTGGCCGCGGGTCTCGGCGGCACTGCGACCGGCCAGCGGATCCGTCTCACCCGTGAGGCTGCCACCGTCGACCCGCACGCTCGGGCTCCAGGTCGCGCCGCCGTCGTCCGACCGGGCGAGCCGAACCTGGGGGAACACCCACGGCCAGCGCAGATCGCTCCACACCGCGACGAATCCGTCATCGTCCGCCACCACCACCGGGGCGTCGTGGAGCCGTTCCCGCAGCACACCGTGGTCCGCGTCCGCGTCGTCGAGCCGGACCGGCTGGGCCGTGTCCGCGCCGGGGCGTAGAGCGAACAGGTCCCAGCTGCCCGCTGGGAAGCCGAGGTGGACACAGATCGGCCCGTCCCGGTCGAGGGCCAGCCGCGGCCGCCACCGCCGTGCCGTCACCGGGTCGGCGCCGACGGCGTCCACCCCGTCGCGGTCCACCCCCTCGCGCTCCACCCCCTCGCGCTCCACCCCGTCGCCGTCCACCCCGTCGCCGTCCACCTCGTCGCGGTCCCCCCGGTCGCGCTCCGCCCCAGCCGGCAGCCCGTCCTGCCCTGCGCCCGGGTCGCGCGGTCCGGGGCTCAGCTCCTGTGCGCGCCCCCAGCTGCGTCCGTCCCCCGCGGTGAGCCGGAGCTGCTGACGCCCCGTGGCGTCGCACGCGACCCACGCTAACCACGCCTGATCGGCCCCGGCGACCAGGTCCGGCACGAGCTCGACGCAGCCCGCACCGGGTGCCGCCGTCCGGTCGCCTCCATCGCCCGGAGCCGCTGCCACCTCGATGCTGTCCCCGACGGCGCGAGGGCGCGGAACGCTCACGCCCGAGGCGTGGGCACCTGCGGCGGAGAGGTCGGCACCGGGCCGACGGCGTGCTGGCAGCATCACCCGTGCGACCGCGACGACGTCGCGCCCAGCGACCGCCTCCCTGCCGGCCACCTCCACCGCGCGAACCCGGTCCTGCGCCTGCGGCTCGCGTCCACCGCCCGGCGCGGGCACCGCTGCAGCCCCTGCCGCACGCCACCACTGGCCGACCGCGGCCCACCCGGCATCGGGGGGCTGGCCGAGGAGCCCGAGGCCCGCCACACCGCCAGGGCTCGGTACGGCGAGCAACGGCTGTCCGTCGAAGGACAGCTCGCCGAGCTCCCCCAGCAGCATCGGCGCGAGGTTGACCCGGAAGCTCGGGTGGCGCTGCACCATCCACCACCCCCCCCGCTGGAACTTGTCCGGTGGCCACAGGTCGACGCGACCCGTGGCCGGATCACGGTCCGGCTCGCCCCACCGGTCGAAGGCCTCGGGCTGGAGCAGGATCTCTGCGCCCAGCTGGTCGAGCCGCTCGTTGACGTCCGGCATCCAGGCGTCCTTGCTGATCACCGTGGCCACACGCCCGATCGGCAGATCGGCGACGCTCACCTCGGCGAGGCTCGCAGGTTCGAGCCCCAGCCCGGCCTCGCCGTCGGCCTCCAGCGGCACCAGCGCGACCTTGTCGTGGATCACCGCCAGCTCGCCCGTCGGCGAGAGCAGTAGCTGCCGGTTGCGCACCCCCGGCCCCGTGGGCACGGCGACGTGGGTCCGACCGGCCCCTTCCCCGTCCGCGTCGCCGTCCTGCCGCGGCACCAACTCCCAGCGCGCCAGGGCGGCGCTGACCGACAGCCACACCCCACGCTCCGCCGCGAGCCTCCCGAACCCCTCGACCAGGGTCCGGACCACCGTGTCGGTGCAGGCGAGGTGGAGCAGCTGCCCCGCGGATCCCACCTCGGGGAACCGCTGCGAGAGGTGGCCGAGCACCTCGCCGTAGCTACCGGCCAGAGCGAACAGGATCTCCAGCGTCGACCCGCCGTCGCGCCACCGCGCCCGCGCCTCGGCCCCGCGCTCCCCCACCAGCATGGCGAGCAGTCCGGTGTGCTCAGGGAGTACCACCAGGGTGTCGACAGCGGGCTCGGCGGGCAGCTCCCGGTCGAGCAGCGACGCGACGCTGTCCACCAGCCCCGACGCCGAGGTGGCACGGTCCGGATCGAGGTGCAGGCCCACCGCAGCGCAGCGCAGCACCCGGGCAGGCAGCGCCGTCGGGCTAGTCATCGTGGCCCGACCGGCCGACCTCCGACCGGCCGACCTCCGACCGGCCGACCTCCGACCGGTCGAGCGCCGCCCGTGCGGCCTCCACCTCGGCCTCCGGGTAGCGCAGGAACACCAGCGCACCGATGGCGATCGCCACCGCCGCCACCGGCCCGGTCAGCTGCAGCCCCAGCGGATCGCCCCAGACCTGCAACAACGCCCCGGAGACCACGGTCGACACCCCCAGGTTCAGCTTCAGCGCCAACCCGTTGACCCCGAAGTACATGCCCTCGCGCCGCTGGCCGGTGCGCTGCTGCTCGAGGGCGGCGACGGCAGCGATGATGGCGTCGGGCACCACGAAGAACCCCGCCAGCGGGATGCCAGCCAGCGCCATGACCAGCACGCCGAAGGCCAGCGGCGACAGCCCGAGGGGTGGGTCGGGGAAGGCCGCGATCAAGGGGAACACCAGGGCGAACCCAACCAGCGAGGCGATCATCATCCGCTTGAGCCCGACGCGTTTGCTCAGCCGGTTCACCACCGGGAACACCAGCAGGCACACCCCGAACAACGCCCCCATCAGCGCTGCCACCGCCCCTTCGGTCAGCCCCAGCAGCGAGGTGGCGTACAACGGCACGTTCAGCGACACGATGTTGAAGCCGAACCACAGGGCGTTCGCGCCGAGCAGTGCGATCACGAAGGGCCGGTTGGCCAGCGTCGCCCGGATCGCCGGCAGCAGCGGCATCGTGGCCGGGACGGCCGCGGCGAAGCGACGCTCAGGGATCGTCAGCGGCACCAGCAGTAGCAGCAGCGCCACCGCCCCGAGCACCCACACCATCGTCACCACACCGAGCGCCTCCACCAGCAGCCCGGAAACGATCAAGGCCACCCCGGCACCCAGCAGCGTCGCCACGGCCTTGGAGGTGGAGAGGTCGACCCGGTCGGCGGTGGTGGCCGACAGGTCCGCCAGCAGCGCCAGGTAGGGGCCGACGTAGGTGGTGAAGAGGGTGAAGTACAACGCCAGCAGGACACCGAGGTAGAGGGCGTTGACCGGCGAGCGCTGAGCAACCGGTGGCAGGAACAGGGCGATGTAGACGACGACGTAGGGCACGGCGCTGACGATCAGGAAGGGCAGCCGACGGCCGCGCCGCCCCCGGTGGTTGTCGGAGAGGCGTGCGATCACCGGGTCCGCGACGGCATCGATGACCCGGCCCCCCAACATCACGGCGCTGAAGGTCAGCGGCAGCATCAGCCGCTCGCCCGTGGGCGTGGGCGTGGTGACGTAGACGAAGTACAACCAGGTCAGCACCACGCGGTCGACGAGCACCCACCCGGCAGCCCCTGCGCCGTACGCGGCGACGACCC
This sequence comes from Nitriliruptoraceae bacterium, assembly GCA_003561535.1. Classification (GTDB taxonomy): domain Bacteria; phylum Actinomycetota; class Nitriliruptoria; order Nitriliruptorales; family Nitriliruptoraceae; genus T1Sed10-7. Next base: position 13,689 of record PWWI01000309.1, on the reverse strand, counting down.
AGCGTGGCAGTAGCCCGCGCTCCCGCGATGACGCACTGCCTGCCGCACCGGCTCTGGCATCGGTCACCGTCGGCCCCTTCCAGCCGTCAAGGCCCGTCCGCTCGCGCGGCGCAACACCCATGCCGGCCACGCTAGCTAGCTCGCGCACCGTCGCTGTCACCCTGTGGCCAGCGCAGCTCATCGCGTCCCTCGCCGGCGGCAGCCCGAACTGCGCCCGCAGCACCTTCGAGGCCCGACAACACCTCCCGACTAGGCTCCGGCGCCCTCAGGCCAGCCGCCGAGGCTGACCGGGCCTGCCAACACGACGTCGGCGGGCGAGGGATGGGCACCTCCAAGGGTCGGGAAGGCCGGATGATGGCACGTCGACAAGGGAGCACTCGATCGACGCGTCAGGGCGTCGTGGTCGCAGCGAGCGTGCTGCTGGCTGCAGCCCTGGCGAGCGCGTGCACGACCGAGGAGTGGGAGGCCCTCCGCGATCGGCTGCCGAGCGACAGTGCAGCCGCGGCCGCCGAAGCCGAACCTGAGCCGGAACCCGAACCAGAACCTGAACCTGAACCCGAACCCGAACCCGAGACAGAAGCGGAGCCCGAGCCCGACGCGGACGACGGAACCGCCACAGGGGGCGTGCCCACGTGGCTGTGGCGGGTGTTGGGGCTCGCAGCAGCCGTCGCGGTCATCGCCGCTGTGGTGGCCACGGTGCGTTCCTCGCAGGTCCGCAAGCAACAGGAGACGCTGCTCGACCAGGTTCTCAACGACGCGGACTGGCTGCTGGCAGTCAGCAACGAGCCACCCGGCTCGGTCGACCAGCACGAGCGTGTGCCGGCGGTACGGACCCGCAGCGACCGACTGCACGACGACCTGGGACGCCTCAACGCGCTCTCGGAGGGACAGTTGCGCACGGCCTCGTTGGCGCTCCGCGAAGCGACCAACGACCTGGCGGCGACGGTCGTCGCGCGGCTGGGAACCTCCGACCAGGACGAGGCGCGGCAGTTGGACATCCGCCTGGGTGAGCGGCGCGAGCGGGTCCGAAGCGCGCGTCGCGGCCTCGCGCAACAGCATCCGCGAGGTGACCAGCGCCCCGCTTGAGCGCACCGCTGGCCAGCGACCCCTCAGCCTCGTCCCACGGCCTACCCAGCTTGGCTGGCCACGTCCCGGCCCCTGCTGCGGTCACGCCGGGGCAGGGAGGACCGCTCGAGGGCCACCACCGCGCCTACGCCGAACGGCTGGTCACCACCGGGGACGTCGCCACCGCCGGCGGGGCCGCCAGCCGCCGCCGGAAGGGCCCGGTGAGCCCAACCGCCGTGCCCAAGGTCCCCAGGGCCAAGGGCGCGTAGACCCACGTCGGACTGCTGAGGGTGATGGCACCGAGGCTGAACAGACCCGTGGCTCCAGCGACGCCGGCCGCCAGTCCCGCCACCAACCCCTGGATGGGCCGGCCCGAGACGTGGGCTCCTGCCCGACCCGCATGGATCCTCGCAGCGAGCAGCGCCAGGAGGACGACGAGTGAACCGATCGCCAGCATGCCGACCGCCGGGGCCGCGGGTTCCAGGGGCGCGCCCGCCAGCTCCTGCCCTGTGGCGGTCGCCCCGCGATCGTCCGCCAGGGCGGGCGCGAACGCGGACACCGTCATGAGCGCGAAGATCCCGATCGTGAGCACCATGAACACGTGCGGGATCGGGAGGCGTGACGAAATGACCTCTGGCATCACAGGTCCTGTGCGGGGGGGGAGCTAGAGCCGATGGACCCGAACGTTACGGAGGTGGCTGGCGTTCCTCCTCACCCACGATGGGTGAACCGGCTCACCCCCTGGCTGCACGACGCTGCAACGGCCTAGAGCAGGCCCTGCGCCCTGGCTTCCTCCACCGCCTCCCGCCGGCCCTGTACGGCCAGCTTGCGGTAGATGCTCTTCAGGTGGGTCTTGACGGTGTTCACCGAGACACCGCGCAGCTCGGCGATGTCCGCCATCGTCCGATGTGTGGGTAGCTCCCGCAGGATCGCCTCCTCCACGGGGGTCAGCGCCAGCGCAGCCGTCGGTGCGACCTCGGTGGATCGCCACTCGAGGAGTTCGGTGACGAAACCCTCGTGGCGGCCGAAGCGGCCACGGTTGGCCGCCAGCAGGTCCTTCGCCGCCGGGCCGAAGGCATCGACCAGACCGATGAGGTGGTCCGATGCCGCGGATCGAACGGCCTGGGTGAGCGCCTCGTAGGACGCCTGGGTGCTCCCGGCCTCGGCGGCGAGCTGCGCCGCGAGGAGCCACACCCAGATGCGGTTGACCGCGAACCTCGCACGGACATCACCGGTGTGGGCCGGCGTCAACCACCGGCGCGCCTTGGCGGCAGGCAAGCCCTTGGCGCGTGCCAAGAGTACTCGGAGCAGCAACTCCTCGGCGCTGCCGTCGAGATCCGGCTCACGTCGTCGGGCCGCCTCCTCGGCGGCCACCGGATCGTCGGCAGCGAGCCACAGCTTGGCCTCCCACGGGATCAGCATGCAGGCCAACTCGGGGGTCGTCTCGGCGTCGCCGAGCTGGTCCCATGCCGACCGCAGACGGATCGCGGTCGGCCTCGCTGGAGCGCCATCGAGGTGGTCGGCAAGAGCCGTGAGCGCGGCCGCGGCGACACGCATGTCGGGGTTGCCCAGCGTCGGCGGCGGCGGCAGGGCAGTGATCTCGCGGCGCGCCGTGGAGCGGTCACCACGCAGCAGCGCCCACCATGCGACGAGCACGTGGAGCTGGGCGGTGAGCTGGCTGCCGTCCCAGCCACGTCGCCGTGCGATCTGCAGTGCGGTCTCCAGGTGCTCGTCGCACTCGGGGATCCGCCCCGCGAGCGTGGCGAGCGCCCCCAGGTTGCCGAGACACATCACCCGTGGGAAGTCACGTGAGGTGGAGGTCGCGAGATGCAGGGCCCGCTCGAGGTCACGCCGTGACCCCGCGGGGGAGCCCATCCTCACCCGCGCCACCCCGCTCTGGATGAGCCCGAGCAGGTCGAGGTCCACGTCGCCGGTGTCACCGACGCCCGCGATGTCCGCGTCGCGCAGCGCCGTGGCCACCTCGGACGAGAAGCGGGCGCGATGCAGGTCGACGGTCGCCCGCATGGCCGACAGCCAGGGATCACCCGCGGGGTCGATGGTCGACGCCGGCGCGACCGCCACCGCGGCGAGATGTCGGTCCGCGGTGACGGCGTCGAACCGGGCCAGCGCAGATGCGGCGAGCAGGCCGCCGATGACCGGGTCCTTGCGCCATGTCCCCTGTGCGTCGTCCAGGAGCCGCTCGATGAGCGGGCCGTCGCCGTCGAGCACCATCCCGACGCCAGCCTCGCGGAGCACGGCGTGGACCCGGTCCTGTTCGGCGGAGCCGACCGCGTGTTCCAGTGCCAGCCGCCACTGCCGCCGGTCGGCGTACCAGCTGGCCAGCTCACCCTGGAGCTGGCGCCATCGGGGGAGATCGGTCCGCTGCAGTTCGTTGCCCAGGTAGCCCCGCAGCAGGTCGTGGTAGCGGTAGACGGGCTCCTGCCCTTCACCGCGGGCGAGCCGAGTGGTCAGGGCGTTGCGTTGGTGCAGTTCCTCGAGCATCGCGCCGGCGTCCTTGCGTCCGGTCAGGCGTTCGGCCAGCGTCGGGGTGAGCTCACGACACGCGCCGGTTCCCACCAGGAACTCGCGCGTCTCGCTGGGGAGGTGGTCGAGTACCTCGACGACCAGGAGTTCGGCGACGGTCGGGGTCGTCCCACCGAAGGTCCGTGCCACCTGCCGCGGGTCGGCGCCCCGCTGGAGCTCGGACGCCGCCAGGCGCAGCGCCGCCACCCAGCCCTCGGTCCGCCGCCAGAGCGCGTCGACGTCCTCGTCCTCGAGGTCGTGGCCGAGGGACGCCAGCAGTTGACCCGCCTCCCCCAGGCTCAGCACGAAGTCCTCGGGACCGATCTCGCGGACGGAGGCGTCCAGCCGCAGGCGGTGCAGGGAGATGCCGGGCTGGTACCTCGCGGCGAGGACCAGGGCGAGGCCGCGGGGCCGCAGTCGGAGGAGCAGCTCCAGGCTCGCCAGCGCATCGGGTTCGGTGATCTCGTGCAGGTCATCGAGCACCAGCACGAAGGGCGGATCCTGGGGACCGATGAGCACACCGAGCTGCCTGATCAGGGCCTCGTCCACGCCTGCCGCGGTCGGAGCTGACGACAGCTCGGCGATCCCATGATCGGAGGCGAGCGACAGGTTGGCGCGCAGCGCGGCGAGCAGGGTCGTCCACAGGCTCGCCACGTCGTTGTCGTTGCGATCCAGGGTGGCCCAGGCCACCCGGCCGGCGAGTGTCGGCGTACTCCCCAGCCACGAGGTGAGCGTGACGGTCTTGCCGGCCCCGGGCGGCGCGACGAGCACGGTGACCGGGGCCGGAGGGCCAGCCAGCAGCCGTGCCGCCCGGGTCTCGGCCACGACCACGGCCGGCAGCTCCGGCGGCGCCACCTTGGCCAGGGGGACACGGTCGCGCACCGACCCGCTGACGGCTGCCGGAACGTCGGACACGGTCCCCCTCTCCGCCGCGGAGCGTCCACACCCGGTTGGACCGGGTAGGTGGATCCTAGTGCCCGGTCAGCGCAGAGCCGCCCCATCCCGGCGTCCCGGCACCGGAGAAGCACATCACCGCCATGCTGGTCTGCGCCGCGTTCGGGACCCGGAGACAGCCTTGCCATGGTCACGTCGGTCGAGGTGGTGTGCCGGCCGAGCTTCCCCGTGCGCGATCCTGGGGATGGGATCGACAGCGGCAGGCGCGGCCGAGCCGGAAGAGCGTGACAGCGTCGGAGGTCCGGCGCACCCGACCGCTGCGTTCCACCGGTGCCTCCTAGCATGGAGGCACTTCACCAGGAGGCGGGGTTGATCGACGAGCAGAGCGGACAGGATGAGTTGCTCGAAGGCATCGGTGCCATCGGGCGGGCACTCTCGGAGGTGAACGGTCTGCAGGAGACGCTGCAGCGCATCGTCGAGTTCGGCGAAGACCTGCTCGAGCACTGCGATGGCGTCAGCCTGATGCTGATCGGCAGGGGCGGCGTGATCGACACGCCTGCCTCATCCTCGGCCGTGGCGTACGAGAGCGACATGGCGCAGTACGCCACCGGGCAGGGGCCGTGCCTGGATGCCATCAAGGAGCACGACACGGTCGTGATGGCTGACCTCGAGACTGACGAGCGTTGGCCTGACTACCGTGCCCGCGTGCTGGGGCTCGGGGTGCGCTCGATGATCAGCTTCCGGCTGTTCGTCACCGACGACTCGATGGGGGCGCTCGACATGTACTCCCGCCGGCCGCACGCCTTCAGCTGGCGTTCACAGCTCATCGGCCAGGTGTTCGCCGCGCAGGCGTCGGTCGCCCTCAAGGCGGCGCTGATCGAGGCCGGGCTCCAGACCGCGATCGAGTCGCGTGACGTCATCGGGCAGGCCAAGGGGATCGTGATGGCCCGCCACCGTCTGACCGCCGACATGGCCTTCGAGGTCCTCACACGGCTCTCGCAGGAGCACAACCTGAAGCTGACCGCCCTGGCCGAGCAGATCGCACGCACCGGTGAGTTGCCCGGCCCGAACCGATAGCCCTGACAGCGCCTGCGCCGAGCGACCCGAAGACGACGCCAAGCGGCCGGTCCGCGTCACGGGCGGTTCGGATCGCCCTCGTCGGCCCGGGCGCGATGGACGCGCGAAGACGTCCCGTTCTGCCACTTCCCGCCGTCCTGAGGTCCGGACCTGTTCGAGAGCGGGGGCCTGCCGAGTTCCGGGAGTACGGCGCGCTCATCCGATAGCGCCATAGGCGTGTCGTCACCGGTCCGGGAGTTCGCCGGTGGTGGTGAGGTGTTGGGCGAGGTCGTGGACCTTGATGTTGGTCTGTTGTGAGGCGGTCTTGAGGATTTCGAAGGCCTGGTTGGCGGTGATCCGATGGCGTTCCATGAGGATGCCTTTGGCCTGCCCGATGACGTCGCGTGATCGCAAGGCTGCTCGGGCGCCTTCCTGGGCGATCGCTGCGGCGAGTGCGGCTGCGCACTGGGCGGCGAAGACCTCACCGAGTGCGACCGCTTCGTCGTCGAAGGCGTTCGGCCACGTTCCGTAGAGGTTGAGGGCTCCGAAGCGGTCCCCCTCGCTGCGGTTGAGGAACAGCTGGTAGGACAGGACCGCGACCACGCCCTGGTCCAGGGCTCGTGCAGCGAAGCCGGGCCAGCGTCCGTCCTCGCGGAGGTCGTGGGTGACCACCATGTGCTGTTCGAGGGCGGCGCTGATACAGGGGCCCTCACCGGCCTCCTGCTGGGCGAGGCCGAGCGGGACCGCCCGCGGATCGCTCGACACGGGCGTGGTGACCCGACGCCGCTGGAGGAACATGACGTCGGCGACATCGCATCCGGGGATCAGTTCCAGGCACAGATCGACCGCGGCCTGCAGGGTCTCGTCCACCGCGGCGTTGGCTGAGGCCAGATCACGCAGCGCCGACGCGAGCCGCCGCCGGTCCGGATGCCTCGACGTCTCGGTCGGGTGGTCGTTCACACGTGGACCCATCGGCAGACGAGCAACCTCGTCCGCGGTGTCGTCCACGAAAGATCGCCGCAGGTCATCCTAGGTGCAGCCGCTCCCCCCCCATGGCCGAAAGGCCCGACCGGCCCGCCGACCGGACCGGTAAGGTCACCGGCATCCCGTCGAGGAAGCGGCGGCCGACCAGCGACGAGCACTGCTGGAGAGCCGATGATCCCTGCTTCGGACCCCAAGACCAGCGCGACACCTCAAGCGACATCCTACGCCCCCCCGGCCCAGACCATCAGACGACCGGGCGAGGCCGACCTCCCCGAGCCGGACCACGTGGCCCAGCTGTCGGCGATGGTGAGCTACCTGCGGGCGCTACAGGGGCACTACCGTGCCGACCACCGCCTCGCCGGACGGGCCCGTGACGCCGCGGCACGGGTCCAGGCCCTGGCCCACACCCTGACCAACGCGACCGTGGCCCAGCCGGAACGCTGCCCCACCCCACCAGCCACCGGCCCCAGCCCCCAGACCTCGCTCACCGAACTCGAGACCGCGTTCGAGCGCTGGCTCGCCAACCCGACGGCGACCGACGAGATCCAACTCGACGACCACGAACCCTCGCCCCAACCCCTGCGGGAGGTCCTCGAGGCGTTACGTGCGTCACGACGGCCCCTGCCAGGCGAGACTGCAGCCACCCTCGGCCTGCCCACCGGCACGACCACCGGACAGGCCGCCACCGAACTCGCCCGCGCGGTCGAGGACCCGGAAGGACCACGGTGCCGCTCCTACCGGGCCGCGGCCTACTACCTCCGCGACCTCGACCGCATCGCCCTGGCCACCAACGAGGTCGAGAAGGCCCTGCCGTGAGCGAGACCACCACCCGCCACCCCAACCACACGACCCCCCACCCCGACCCCGAGTCGGCCTGGGTCGCCGCCTACGCCCTCGGACTCGCCTACTCCAGCAACAGCCAGCCACAACAGGTCGACCTCCTCCACGAAGCCACCGACGGACAACCAGAACTCCTCGACCTCGCCCGCCAACGCCTGGACACCACCGAGGTCGCCGACCCCGACCTCCGCGAGGCCGCCCAACACCTCCTCCACCGCGCACGAACCCTGCACCTGACCGGCAGCACCACGACCACCACCGACCACCGGTAGGTCACGGACGGCGACGGCCGCTCACGCGAGGAGTTGCTGGATCTCCTCGCCGTCGACCTGCTCCTGCTCCAGGAGTCGAGCCACGAGCTGGTCGAAGGCCTCGCGGTGCTCCTCGATGAGGTGCTCGGCCCGCTCGGCCGCCTCGCGGAGCAGGCGCTGCACTTCCTCGTCGACCTGCTGCTGGGTGTCCTCGGCGTACGGGCGGCTCTGGACCCCCGGCAGCCCGCCGGGCTCGTCCTGGGTCGGGTAGCCGACGGGCCCGACCCGGTCCGAGAGACCGAACTCGCGCACCATCCGGCCCGCGAGCTCGGTGGCCTGGGCGAGGTCCTCCGCCGCGCCCGTGGACATCTCGTCCAGCACGACCAGCTCGGCCGCCCGGCCGCCGAGCCGGACGACGAGACTGGCCTGCAGCTCCGCCTCGGAAGCGAGCCGACGCTCCTCGGTCGGCAGCTGCTCGGTCGTGCCGAGCGCTTTGGGGGCTGGCAGGATGGTGACCTTGGCGACGGGATCGGCGGCGTCCTGGACCGCGGCCACGATCGCGTGACCAGCCTCATGGACCGCGACACGGTGCTTCTCCGCGTCACGGAGCAGGTCGCTGCTCTGACGTTTGCCGATCACGACACGATCACGGGCAGCATCGAAGTCGACCTGCTGGATCTCGGTCCGATCGTCGCGCAGCGCCGTGATGGCAGCCTCGTTGACGAGGTTCTCGAGCTGCGCACCGCTGAATCCCGGGGTGCCGCGCGCGACCACCGTGAGGTCGACGTCGTCGGCGATCGGCTTGCCACGCAGGTGGACCTCGAGGATCTTCACCCGGTCGTCCTGGGTCGGCAGCGGGACCTCGATCTGCCGGTCGAAACGTCCGGGTCGCAGCAGTGCCTCATCCAGCATCTCCGGGCGGTTGGTCGCAGCGAGGATCACGATGCCCTCGCGGGGATCGAAACCATCGAGTTCCTTGAGCAACTGGTTGAGGGTCTGCTCCTGCTCGTTGTTGGAGCCGATGTTGGTCTGGCTGCCACGCTTCCGGCCGATGGAGTCGAGTTCGTCGATGAAGATGATGGAGGGCTGCCGTTCGCGTGCCTTCTCGAACAGATCGCGCACCCGGGACGCGCCCACGCCCACGAGCATCTCGACGAACTCCGAGCCGGACGCGGAGATGAACGCCACGTCGGCCTCACCGGCGATGGCGCGCGCCATGAGCGTCTTGCCGGTGCCGGATGCTCCGAGGAGCAGGATGCCACCTGGCCCGCGGGCACCGACCTCGCGGAACCGCTCCGGGTCGCGCAGGTAGTCGATGATCTCGCGGACCTCCTCACGGACCTCCTCGTAGCCGGCGACGTCGTCGAAGGTGACGTCGGGGCGCTCGGCGTCGATGACCTGCGCCTGGCTCTTCCCCATGCCCTGCATCATGCCCATCTGCTGGCTGGCCCCACGTTGGAGCAGGAACAGGAACAGGCCGATGATGAGGAGGAAGGGCAGGAACGCGAGCACGGAGGCGAGGAACCCGTCGGCGGGAGCCACGGCCTCGACCTCGACCTCCTCCTCGAGCAGCCGTTCCTCGAGCTCGTCCTGGGCGAAGGGCGGGACGACGGTCTGGAACGCTGTGCCGTCCCCCAACTCGCCGTCGACACGGCCGTCCTCGTCGACCGTGATCCGCTCGACCTCACCGTCCTCGAGCAGCTCGACGAACTCGGTGTAGGTCAGCTCCTCGGCAGGGTCGAACGCACCGAGACCGACCATCCCCGCGATGGCGACGGCGAGGGCCGCCCAGACCAGCCAGCTCCATCGGGAACGCTGACGCCAGGACGGCATGCCGCCGTCTTCGTCCTGCGTTGCGTCCTGGCTCATCGCAGCTCGACCTCGGCGACACGTGCGATGATCTCGACGACGCTGTCGGGATCCAGCGACATCGAGTCGGTCCCGAGGTCCGCCCTCCCGGGTTGGAGGCCGTTCTCGGGCGGCAAGCTCCCACTCGGCACGGTGTCTCTCCTCGTCTCTCATCGCCAGCTACCGGTTCCTCAACTCCACCGCCGTGTAGCGACATCTTGACCATAGGGTCTGCTGCCTGAGGCGCCTCGGACGAACGACCGTGACATCTCCCGGACCTCGGTGCTGCGCCCAGGACCGACAGGGCTGCCTGACCACCGTGGCCTGGCTGGTCGTCGGCTGTCCTCGGAGCGAGCCCGGGTCCGGCCCCGTGGCGCACCACACCTCCGTACCGCTGCGGTCCGGGCACGCGATGCCGCAGGTTCGCCAGCGTCGACCATCCACCATCGGACGGGTTGCGGGCGGCGAGCGGCACCTACCGTGGTGGTGGACACCACATGGAGGTGCCACCATCGACGAGATCGAGACCCGCACGCTCGAAGAGCAGGACACGGCCGTCGTGCGCAGCCGCCTCGACGCCAGCGAGCTGACCTCCTGGCTGTCCGGGGTCTACGGCACGTTGACGTTGCACCTGCAACGCATCGGGGTCCCCGTGATCGGCCAACCCTTCGTGCGCTACCACGAACGCGGTCGCCACCTCGACGTCGAAGCTGGCCTGCCGACCGCGGAGCGCATCACGCCCAAGGACGAGGTCAAGCTGTCGTCACTGCCAGGTGGGACGGTCGCGACGATCTGGCACCACGGCGCGCCCGAGGAGGCCGATCGCGCGTTCGAGGCCCTGGAGACCTGGATGCAGCAGCGCGGTGTCGAACCACTGGGCGCACCCTGGGCGGTGCACCACATCGACCCGACCGCGTTGCCCGAACGTGGGAGCTGGAAGACCGAGCTGATCTGGCCGTTCCGCGAGTGACCGCCCCGCCCTGCCGCCCTGCCGCGGGGCGGGGCCCGAGGTCACCGGGGGCGCTCGGGGCCGGTCACGTGCCCGGGGGTGGCCACGGTTCGCCCGCGGCGGTGACCAGGCAACTGCAGGCCTCGCACCGCAGCAACTGCTCGGCGTCGGGCTCAGCGCGTGGCGACGCGTCCGTGACGGTGTGCGCCGCCCGGTCGTGACCACACTGCGAGCATGTCCCGGTCCACTCCATGGTCGGTGTCCCTGCGTGACGTCGGCGATGGCGGCGGGCGCCTGAGGGCGCGACACCGCCCTTCGAGGCTACGACACCCCGCACCGTCCCGGACCCGGCCGAAGGTCGCCGAGTTGTGTCTCGTACGGACGACGAACGGAGTGCGCGGGCGGGTCAGACGTACCGCTGCAGCCCAGACCACCGTCCCGCGTACGGGATGTCGGTCGCCATCTCGGCCTCACACCGCGGCACGCTCGTCCTCCCGACCAGGGAGGACGCGATCCCTACACGACCCCGTACGAGCACATCCTGGGTCCTGTTCGCCGGCCTGGCCGCGGGCCTGCTGCTCGCGAGCTGCGAACCGGAGCCGGCTCCCGATGAGCCCGCGGTTCCCGATCCCCCCGAGATCGAGGAGGAGGACCCCGACGAGCCCGACGAGCCCGAAGAGCCCGAGGAGGCCGCGGTCGAACCGCTGTCCGGTGAACCGACCACGCAGGACCGCGAGGATCCGGGCGAGGTCGGTCGGCTCGCGGTCACCGATGTCGAGGTGGCTGCCCACGAGGGCTTCGACCGTGTGGTCCTGCACGTCGAAGGCGAAGGGGTGCCAGGCTGGTTCATCCGCTACGAGGAGGAGCCGATCGCCGACCCGGCCGGCGAACCGATGAGCGTGGCAGGCGAGGCGTTCCTCCGGGTGGCGATCCGCAACGTGGCGCTGCCGCCGGACCTGCCCGAGCGTCTCCGCGAGCAGGTCTGGGACGAGGAGCGCGTGGCGGCCCCCGAGGACGGCGTGGTACAGGAGGTGGTCGGCGACGCGATCTCCGCGGGGCAGCACGGCTTCTACGTCGGCATCGACGCCCTGCGCCCCTACCTCGTCGAGCGGATCGAGCAGGAGGACGGCGCGCACCGCGTGGTCATCGACGTCTTCCACGAGGAACCCGACCCGGATCCGCTGGCCGGTGACCCGAGCACCGCGCCCCGGGAGGAGGCGGGCGACCCCGACACCCAGTTCGTCCATGACGTCCGCGTGGGCACCCACGACGGCTTCGACCGCGTCGTGGTCGAGCACTCCGGCGACGCTTCCGTCGGTTGGAGCACGGCCTACGTCGACGACGCTCGTGCGAGGGATGTGCTCGGGCTGGAGGAACCCGGCGAGGGGGTGCTGGAGATCACCATCCGGAACATCACGCCGCCCGACGAGCTCCCCGACGAGCTGCAGACCTGGGACGCGGGCCCGATCGAGGGTCCGTCGGGCGGGGTCATCGAGCAGGTCGACGCAGCCGTCGCCGATGACCATCACGTGATCGTCGTGGGCTTGCCGGAGGAGTTGCGCTACCTCGTCGAGTACGTCGACGCGCCCCCCGGCCGGCTGATCGTCGACATCTTCCACCGCTAGCTCGGGCACCGGTCGACGAGCTCGCCGATGAGATGCGCACCGGCCCGAGCGCCGCACCCTTCGTGCTCGTGGACGAGGAACTGATGGCCAAGCTCGACGACCTGGAGTCACGCCACGGCGCCTGCGCGAACACTCAGGCTCCCGTCAGCCTGCGGCTGAAGGTGACGCAGAACACCAGCGGCCGTTCAATCCTGTTCCTGTGCCGTGAGCAACACCGACTGCTCCCCCACGTCGAGGCGGAGGCAGACGTGAACGGCGAGCCCCACACCGCGTGGTTCGTCATGGTCGCCCGCAACGTGCTCACCCGCCCCGGCTCGGAGTTCGACGGCCGCCCCGAGGTCCTGCGTGGCTGGTTCGGCGAGGGCACTGGTCGAACGGGACCAGGCCGTAGCGCTGCAGGCCACCCGTGCGAACGGCGTGTCGTGGCCTCGGGCCGGCGGGGAGCTCAGGACCTCCGGCTAGTCATCATGGAACGGCCGGCTCCGACCGCATCTACGTGGATCTTCCACCAAGCTGTGGTGCGTAGCCGCAAGGCGGAGCCATCATTGAGGAAGGAGCCGACCGTCCATGGCCAGTATCGCAGACCCCCCGTTGACGTTCATGGGGTTGGATGTCCACAAGGACTCGATCAGCGCCGGCATCCTCGAGCCCGGTGTCGATGATCCGACCCACGACAAGATCTTCCACGACGAGACCTCGATCCGCCGGCTGGTGGGCCGTTTCGATCCGGCCACGCTCAAGGTCTTCTACGAGGCCGAGCCGACCGGTTACGGGCTGGCGCGGTTGCTGGCCTCGATGGGTATCGACTGTCAGGTGGTTACCCCGTCGTTGATCCCCACCGCGCCGGGCGACCGTGTCAAGACCGACCGGCGTGACGCCCGCCGACTCGCTCGGCTGGCACGAGCTGGGGAGCTGACCCCGATCCGCGTCCCGTCGATGCGTGAGGAAGCGGTCCGTGACCTGTGCCGGGTCCGGGTGGACGCGGTGCAGGAGCGCCGGCGTGCCCGCCAGCGGCTGGGCGGGTTCCTGCTGCGCCACGGTCGGGTGTTCCGTGAAGCGGGCAACTGGACGGCCAAGCACACAGGTACGTCACGATCTCGTCTCTCCCAGCGGACACGTCCTCACCGAGGACGCACAGATCTCCGAGCCACCCGAGCCACGTCTTCCGCCCTACCCCACCCTCCTGCAGGAGCACAGCGAGCAGCCGTTGCGCGAGCAGATGCAGCGGGAACGCCGGCGACGCCGCTGCGGCGGCGTGGCGCTCGTCGCGGGGCGACCGCTACCGCCGGTCGAAGCGCCACAGCCCCGCCTCGCGGGCCGCCGCGAACACCGCGTCCACCTCGGCACGGCTGACGCGGCCGCGCAGCTGTGGGTACCGGTCGGTCGTGAGCACCTTCCAGTCAGGCCGGTACTGGTCCATCACGTTGACGAACGTGTCGGGAGACAACTCGGCGAGCCAACGCACGATCGCCTCGCTCTCCGCGCCGAGCCCAGGCATGACGAGGTGGCGCACCACGAGTCCGCGGCACGCGACGCCGTGCCGGTCCACGACCAGATCGCCGACCTGGGCGTGCATCGCGGCCACCGCCTCGCGTGCCACCTCGCCGTAGTCACCGACGCCGAGGTAGCGGTGGGTGAGCCGCGGGTCGAACAG
>PWWI01000067.1 GCA_003561535.1 Nitriliruptoraceae bacterium | reverse complement strand
TCCTCGGATCAGGACAGACCGTCACCGGTCGGGAGGTCCGCAACCTCGTCGATGACTGCGAGGTGTTCCGGCTCGTGCTGGACGAACAGGGGACACCCATCGAGGTATCGACCTCGGTGCGCACGGTTCCGGTCGGCCTCTGGCGGGCCCTGCTGATCCGGGATGGCGGCTGCGTCTGGGAGGGCTGCGATGCGCCGGCCTCCTGGTGCGATGTCGCTCACGGCAACCGGTCCTTCACGCGGGGCGGGAAGCTGTCGCTGGCCAACAGCTTGCTCCTGTGTCGTCGACACCACCGTCGCTTCGATCAGGGTTCCTTCTCCGTCCGGATCGAAGGCACGCAGGTCACGATCGAGCGCGTGGGGGACGAGGTGGCCGCGGTGAGCGACTCCCCGTCATCGGACAGCAGCCTCGGGAGCGTCCAGGCCTCGGGTGATGAGCCGCGGGCGGATTCCGGTCGTGGGACCGATGCGTCGGGTTCCGGTCGGGAGCCCGACACCTGGGGCCCCGGCGACCGACCCGAGGATGGGCGTTCCGACCGAAGATCCGACCTCCCCGGTTCCGGCAGCGGTTCCGGAGCTGATCCGCCCCGGTCCCGGTCGGTGCAGCAGCCCCGGCTACCGGGAAGCTGAGTACCTCCGACCAGCAGGCCCGGCGGTTCTCAGTGTGATGCTGATCGACCTGGGGGGGGACCTCCAGGTCGATCAGCCCTGCGCTCGTGTCGTCTGACGCTGGGTGCGGCTCATCCGCGGTGCCGTTTCGGTGCTCGAGGCCGACGCCAGATGGGCCTCACCCGCCGACCACCGCCCCGACGATCACGGGCGGTGGTCGTTCTGAGACGACAGCTGCGGGCAGCGGTGTGGTGGGTGGCGTGTCGGTGCCTGACGCGTCGAGGTCCCGCCCGGCGGAGGCTCGTCGTGCGGTGGCTCTGATGGTGCCCAGCCGCTCGAGCCGAGCTCAGTCGGAGGACAGCAGGGCGGCGGCGGCCGCGATGACGATGGCGAGCACGATCACCCCGGTCAGCGCGATCCCGACCCAGCCCAGCACGACCGCGAGCTGGCCGATGCCGTGGTCGACCACGCCCTTGCGCTGGGCCCCGGCCCGGACGCGTCGACCGATCCGTACCGACCAGAAGCCCAGGGGGGGCAGGACGGTCACCGAGAGCAGCGCGACCACGACCGCGGGGATCGCCTCCTCCTGCAGGCGCCCCTCTGCGGACCCTCGCGAGGTGGGCACGTGGCCTCCTGCCTCCAGCGCGTCGTCGGTGGACGCGCTCGCGCTGAGGGTAGTGCTGGCGCCCGGGCGAGCGTCAGCGGCCGCGGATCGGTCGTTGACGGCTCGGGAGATCGCCTCTAGATTGAACACTGTTAGGTAAAACGAACAGTGATAGGAATAGCGTGGTTGCTGGAGCTGGCCCAGCCGATACCGCGGCTCCGGTTGTCGCCGCCGCCGCGGCCGCCGACGCCCACACCGCTGTCGCGGCCGACGCCGACACCGCTGTCGCGGCCGACACCGCTGATGTCGCCAACGCCGACGCCGCCGTGACCGGCACATCCGGCACATCCGGCACCGACGTCCGGAGCCGGCGCCGAGCCCAGACCCGGGCGGAGATCCTGGACGCCGCCTGGCGACTGAGCGACCGGGACGGCATCGCGGGACTGTCCCTGCGGGACCTCGCCCGCGAGGTCGGGATGCAGGCGCCGTCGCTCTACACCTACTTCGACAGCAAGTCCGCGATCTACGACGCGATGTTCGCCGCCGGCTTCCGCGAGCTCGATGCCACCTTCGACGACCTCGAGGTGGAGGGGGAACCGGTCGAGGTCATCGCGACCGCCATCGAGGCTTTCATCGCCTTCTGTCGGGCCTCGGTTCCTCGCTACCAGTTGCTGTTCACCCGGGCGGTGCCCGACTGGGAGCCATCATCGGAGGCCTACGCGGTGTCGGTCCGCTCCCTCGAGCGGACGACGCAGCTGCTGTCGGGGCTGGGGATCGAGCGGCCTGAGGACCTCGATCTGCTGACCGCGCTGACCACGGGCATGGCTGCGCAGCAACTGGCCAACGACCCCGACGGCGACCGGTGGCAACGGCTCAGTCGAGCCGCAGCTCAGATGTTCGTCGCACACGTCTCGCCCCGCACCCCCCGCAGATGAGGAGCTGACCCATGGACCTCGACACCGAGCGCTCGGTCGACCAGCTGACCCGGATCACCCGGGACACCGATGCCAGGGAGGTGGCCCTGGGGGCCTACGCGCGCCTGGCCGAGCTACTGGAGCGGCTCGAGCCGCAGCACTGGGAGGCCCCGACCGAGTGCCCCGATTGGGACGTCGCGGCGATGGTCGGGCACCTGATCGGTGCCGGCAAGGCCGGTGCGTCGCTGCGGGAGTCGTTGCGCCAGCAGTGGCACGGCAAGCGGCATGCGGCCCGGTTCGGTGGCAACAGCCTGGACGGCGCCAACGACCTCCAGGTGCGCGAGCACGCGGCACTGACACCAGGGGAGCGCATCGAGGCGCTCAGGGAGGTCGCGCCGCGGGCGGTCGCGGGCCGGCTGGGGCTGCCTCGGCCTCTGCGGCGGGTGCCCGTGCCGCTCGACGCCGGCGGGTCCACCGCGACCGGGATGCCGTCGAGCTTCCCCCTGGGGCAGCTGATGGACGTGGTCTACACCCGGGACGTGTGGCTGCACACGATCGACATCGCCCGCGCCACCTCGGTGGCACACGAGCCCGAGCCGCAGGTCGATGGTCGGATTGTCGAGGACGTCGTGGCCGAGTGGGCCAGTCGCCACGGCGAGCCCTTCACCCTGGTGCTCGACGGTCCGGCCGGAGGACGGTTCCGGCAGGGATCTGGCGGGACGGATCTCCACCTCGAGGCGATCGAGTTCTGCCGGATCCTCTCGGGTCGGGCCGAGCCGACCGACGCCAGCTCCGGTGTGCACGGCACCGCGGCACGCCGCCTGCTGCTGGCGCGGCTGGTGTTCTGAGCCCGCCGCCCGCCGCCCGCCGCCGGCCGTGGCGCCGGCGGTGAGGCTCAGGGCAGCAGCGCGCGGGCGAAGAACACCAGGTTGGCGGGACGC
Organism: Nitriliruptoraceae bacterium; assembly: GCA_003561535.1. Classification (GTDB taxonomy): domain Bacteria; phylum Actinomycetota; class Nitriliruptoria; order Nitriliruptorales; family Nitriliruptoraceae; genus T1Sed10-7. The sequence goes on along the minus strand of PWWI01000067.1, from coordinate 6,851 downwards.
TCCGCGAGCCGCCGTACGAAGTAGGGGTACCAGGCGACCCCGTACGGGACGTAGACGCATAGGTGCTCGCCGATCTCGATCAGGCGGTCCTGCACGTCGGGGCGGATCCCGTACAGCATCTGGAACTCGTAGCTGTCGGTGGCGCGTCCGAGCTCACGGGCGTCGCGACGGATCGCACCGATCAGCCGGTGGTCGTGGGTGGCGAAGCGCGGGTAGGTGCCCGCCTCGAGGAGTCTGCGGGCACAGCGGTGGTACGCCTCGTCGATGTCCTCACGCCGCTGGTGGGAGATGTCGGCTGCCTCGGCGTAGGCGCCCTTGCACAGCCTGAGGCTCGCGCCGAGCTCGTTGAGGCGGTCGATGTCGTCGGCGGTGCGGAACAACGCGGTCTGGACCGCGCAGCCCACGTGGGTGTGGCCGTCGCCGTGGAGCGCCTCGACCAGTTCGATGGTGTGGTCGACGGTGGTGGCGTCCTCCATGTCGAGGGTGAGGTGCAGGCCGGCCTCCCCGGCCCGGGCGGCCAGCAGGGTCAGCCGGTGGTGGGCCGCGTCGACGTCGTCGCTCGCCCCGAGCTGGCTGGGTTTGATGGAGATGCCGCTGGTGAGCTGCCCGGTCGACATGGCCTGGATGACGGCGAGGTAGTCGGCGGCTGCGGCATCGGCGTCGGCGGCGTCGCGGACCTTCTCACCCACCAGGTCGAGGCTGACCGTCCGCCCCGTGGCGATCAGCTCCCGGGCCACCTCGGTGGCTTCCTCGAGGGCTTCGCCGGCGATGAAGCGGCGCGAGATCCGGCCCGTGACGCGGCTCTGAGTGGCGAGCTCCTGGAGGCGGTCGCTCTCGGAAGCTCGGACGAGGATCTTGGAGACCATGTGCTGTATCCCGTCTGCGTTGGGCGGCGGCGGTCGGGCGGTGGCGGTCGGGCGGTCGCGGTCGGGCGGTGGAGGTCGCACGGCCGTCGGTCACCGAACCGGGTCGACGGCGACCGGGTGCGGAGTCTAGGTCCGTCCTCGGCCTCGCTACCGTGCGGGTATGTCGACGACCTCGCCGCAGCGTTCGGAGCCGGTTCGGACCGTGGCCCGCTGGGCGCTCGGGCTGTTCCTCCTGGCGGCGGGCACTGGTCACTTCCTCGCGCCCGAGGAGTTCCTGGCACAGACCCCGCCGTGGCTCCCGGCGCGGATGGCCATCGTGTACGTGTCGGGGCTGGTCGAGCTGGCGCTGGGTGCGGCGCTGCTGGTCCTGCCCCGGTCGCGGGTGACGGTCGGATGGCTGACCGCGGCGTTCTTCGTCGTGATCCTGCCGGGCAACATCTCCCAGGCGGTGACCGGGACGCCGGCGTTCGGGCTCGACAGCGATGCCGCGCGGTGGGGGCGGCTCGCCTTCCAGCCGGTGCTGGTCGCCTGGGCGCTGTGGAGCACCGGCGCGTGGCGCTCGTGGCGCTCGCGGTGACCCTGCGGCTGCCGGTCAGCCGTGGGGGCAGAGGCGGATGGTGTCGATCCACGGAGGTGGGTCATCGGGGACGAGCTCGTCGTGTCGCGCGAGGAGCACGGCGATCACCGTGCACCCCGGCGGCGGCGCGCTCGGCCACGGGGTGAACCCGTCGGTGAGGACGACCAGGGTGCCCGGGCGCAGGCGGTGGCCGGCGACGTGACGCAGCGCCGGTCTGAGGTCGGTTCCCCCGCCACCGACCAGGGCCAGCTCCGCGGCGCTGCGCAGGTGCGGCACCTCGTGGACCTCGACGTCGGCGGTCACCACGACCCGGTCATCGCGCCCCACGCCCGCGTGCCGGCAGATCCCGTCGAGCTCCGCCAGCGCGGCCTCCAGCTGACCGGGCAGCATCGACGACGAGGTGTCCAGCACCACCCCGACCCGCAACTTAGGCTGCACCATGCCGGGTGTGACGATCCGGGGCAGTCGACGACGACCCGGTCGCTGGTAGCTCGTGTCCAGGCGGCCGGCCGTGACGGCGAAGCTGCGACGCACACCGCGGCGCAGGCGTTGCCGCCAGGGCACGGCCGGCGGCGCCAGCCTCCTGGTCGCCCACCGTCGCCACCCCCCGGGAATGGTTCCGGCCTCCACACCAGTGCCGGTCTCGTGCTCCGCGATCGCCTCGGCGACGGCGCGACGGACCAGGTCCTGGTCGAGGTCGCTGCGTCCCGGGTGGGCGCGGTCGTCGTCGGGGAGCTCATCGGGCAGCGCGGCCCCGCCGGCTCCGGACCCGCAGCCGGGATCGCCGGCGACCTCGGCGAGGTCGAGGAGGTGGGCGAAGTACCGCTCGGCGAGCTCCCCGTCGGGGGCATCGATCGCGGCTGGTGTGACCGGGCTGCCGGGCAGCGGGATACCCGACGCCACCAGGTCGTCGTTGATCTCCGCGTCGCCCGCCAGGTTCCACAGCAGCCCGTTGGCCACCGCCTGCTCGGCGTGGCGGGCGTGGTGGTCGCGGAGCAGGTGGCCGACCTCGTGGAGCAGCACGCCGGCTACCTCCGGCACCGACCAGCGCGCCAGCGCCTCGGGGCCGACGTACAGGCGCCAGCGGCCGTCGACGGCGAAGGTGTCCAGCCCCGGGCTGCGGACCAGCACGACCTCGAACAGTGCGCTGGCCAGGTAGGGCATCCAGTCCAGTGCCAGGAGCCGTGCCGCCGACAGCTTCTCTTGTTCCTCGGGGGTGAAGCGTCGGTGGTCGGGCGGCCGGCGGGCGGTGGTGGCGGTGGTGGCGGTGGTGGCGGTGGTGGTCGCGGCGGTGGTGGCGGTGGTGGTCGCGGCGGTGGTGGTCGCGGTGGTGGTGGCGGCGGTCGAGGGGTCGCTCACGACGCCAGCAGCCCGGCACGGCTCAGGACGGGCTCGAAGTCGAGGATCGCCTCCGGCACGGGCGCGTCGGGTGGTCGGGCGGCGAACAGGTGCCGGGCCGCGACCGCGGCGACGTCGACCGGGACCAGCCGGACGACCTCCCAGGCAGCGGCCCACGCCTGTGCGGTCCCGCGGGCGACGGCGACGCTGGTCACGCCTGACAGCACGGCGAAGCGCTGGTCGTCCCGGAGCGCGGGGTCCAGCGCGATCACCCCGTCGAGCACCAGCGATGGGTCCGGCAGGTCGCTGTGGCGCACCCAGGTCAGGAACTCCAGCCCGGCCGCCTCGCCGACCAGCCCGACGGTCGCCGCGCGTCGCGCCTCCTCGGCTTCGTGGGGCAGGAAGGCGAGCAACCGCTGGAGGTGGTGCCAGGTCCTCGGGCTCGGCCAGGCACCACCGCCCTGGCCGGGGTCGGTGGGGCAGGCGTCGAACCGGTGGGGGCGTGCCCGGAGGAACCCGAGGACCTGGGCCGTTGCCCGCGCCTGGTCCCCGTTGGTCCCGGGACGTAGCCGCGTGTCGTCACGGTGCTCGGTGGCTCGGTCGAAGCCGATCGTGAGCCCGTCGGCGAAGGTGTCCAGGTCGGGCTGGTGGGTCAGGTGCAGGAAGCGGTTGGCGGTCGGTGGCTCGAGTTCCCACCCTCCGGCGGCCAGGTCGGCGGGGTTGGCCGCGGCGACGATGCGGGTCGCGGGTGGGAGCACCAGGTCACCGACCACCTTCTCCATCGCCACCCGCAGCATCGCGGCCTGGACCGCCGGTGGCGCCGTGGACAGCTCGTCGAGGAACAGGTAGCCGCCACCGGCCTCGGCGAGGTCGCGCGCCCACCTCGGCGGCGCCAGGACCACCGACCCGTCCTCCTGGACCACCGGGAGGCCCGCCAGGTCCGACGGCTCCCTGAGCGAGCCGATCACCGTCGCGGTGTGGACGCCGTCGAGGCGGCCGAGCGTGCCGATCAGAGCCGACTTGCCCGTCCCCGGTGATCCCCACAGGAGCACGGGCACATCGGCTCGGCCGGCGGCCCGCAGCACGGTCAGCAGCGTCGAGGTGGTGGGCGTCGAGGTGGTGGGCATCGAGACTCCGCGTGGGGTGGGAGGACGGGTGGTCGTGTTCGTCGTGGCCGGGTGTCGCCACCCGGTGACGACGGCTTGCGGGTCGCGCTCAGGTCGTTGCGGCGTTGGTGGTGCGGGTGGTGTGGGTGGTGGCGGTGGTGGGGAAGGGGTGGACGGCGTGGGTGTCGCGGGCGAAGCCGGTGTGGCCGGTGGGTCGGCTCGGGGTGCCGGCCAGCGCGGCGGCGAGCTCGTGGAGCCGGCGCCACCGCCGGACAGGGTCGGAGGCGGCGTCACCCGCACGTCGCGCCGCGGCCAGGACCACGGGCTCGAACGCCGGGTCGGGACCGTGCTCCTCCAGCAGCCCGAGGAGGACGTCGGCCGCCTCCGTCGGCGCAAGCAGCCGCGCCAGGAGCTGCACGGGCGCCTGCAGGTGGTCACCGAGCCCGGGTTGTCCCCCTCGCCCCCGTCGCCGCGGGGACCGCAGGCCCTGCTCGACGCGGTCTCGGGCCACGTCGGCTGCCCAGGCGCGGGCGGGCTCGGATGCGTGCTCGCGGTGGTGGGCGACGAACAGCAGCACCTCGTCGCTCGTCCCCGCGCCGGGGAAGCCGTGGACGATCGAGCCGACGGCGGCGTCGAGGATCGCGGGGACCTCGGCCGGGTCGGAGTGCTGTAGGTGCCGCGAGAGGCGGGCGACCGCCGCCGCCAGCAGGGGCCCGACCAGCGTGACGAGGTCGGGGTAGGCGGTGAGCTGCGCGTCGTGCCGCTCGGTGATGAGCGGTGTGCTCAGGCACCGCACGCAGTCGATCAGCCCGGCGGCTCGCTCTGGACCGTGCACCGGCAGACGGCCGCAGGCGGTGGTGGGGCCCCGACGCGCAGCGACGTGGATGCGCCCGCCGGGCAGGGGCTGCACGGCGAGCAGGTCGCTGCTCGGTGCCGGCGGCATCACCGCCGCGCGTGCGATCGCCCAGGGCCCAGCTGCGGTCCGTCCGGACAGGGCCCGGAGCTCGACGGCGGCGCTGGCCTGTGGTGCCGACTCGCGTAGGCCCGTCAGCACCACGTCCTCGCCGCCGGCCCCGCCGGGGAGGTGGTCGGGGAAGCCGGCTGGTCGGTAGGTCCGTGCCTGGCTGCCATCGATCAGCGTCACCGCGTCGCCGCGCCCGAGCCCCGCTGCGAGCGCCCGCCGTCCCTCGTCCGCTGCTTCGGGGGTGGAACCGGAGACCGTCAGGAGCGCCACGCCGTCGAACCTCGTCACGCACCACCCCCCCCTGCAGACCGAACACCTGTTCTATGCGGGGGTGGGGTGGTCGTCAACCCGGGTTCCGCAGGCCGGGCGCGCGCGCACCGACACGGGCGCCCGCTGCACACCGCGCACCCGATGCTCTCACCCTTGACTGTGCCAGTGAACGGTGAAATAGTTGCTCGCAACCGAGCGACGGGTGAGGAGGCAGTGGTGGCGGACCAGACCGAGACCGTGGACATCTCCGTGTTCACCGTGGACGAGCTCGCCGCGGCGGCCGGGCTGCCGGTCCGCACGCTCCGGCACTACCAGTCCGAGAAGCTGCTGCCCGCGCCGGAGCGGCAGGGGCGGATCGCCCTCTACCAGGCCGAGCACCTCGAACGACTCCAGCTCATCGCCCGGCTCCAGGACCGTGGCTTGAAGCTCTCGGCGATCCGGGACGCCTTCAAGCGGATCGAGAAGGGCGAGCTGTGGCTCGACGACTGGCTCGGGGTCGGGGACGAGCTCCGGGCCCCCTGGTCCGAGGAGCGGCCGATCGTGCTGTCCGACGCGGAACTCGCCGACCGGGTCGAGCACCGTGCCGGGGTGGTCGCCGCGCTGACCGAGGCCGGGGTAGTTCGACGCCAGCAGGGCTTGTCCGACACCTACCTCGTCCCCTCCCCGGCGGCGTTGGACATCACCCTGGAGCTCGACAGCGCCGGCGTGGACATCGACACCGCCACCGAGGCGGCCGGCATCATGCGCAAGCACCTCAAGCGCGCGAGCGAGGAGCTCCTCGAGCACTTCATGGCCCGGGCCGGCGCCGGCTTCGCGCGTCGTGGGACGGCTGAGGACATCGCCGAGGCGCTCAAGGCGCTCCGACCGCTCGGTGCCCGCGCCATCCAGCTGGTGTTCACCCAGGAGATCGAGCGCTCCATGAGGGAGGCGGCCGAGCAGGGCCGTATCCCCCCCTCGCCACCAGCCGTGAACGATACCGACGGGCAGGATCGCCCGGACGGTGACGCCGCCGCGGATGTGACCGCGGCCCAGGCAGGGTCCACTCCGGCCCGCTGATCGGATGCCACCATGGGCCACACGAGCCCGACACACAGCCCCGCGAACACGACTGGCCAGGGGGCCACCGCGTTCCCGGCCGACCGGGGAGCGACGACGCTCCCGGCCATAATCCAGGGCGGCATGGGCGTCGCCGTCTCCGACTGGCGCCTCGCCAACGCGGTCGCCCGCACGGGCCACCTCGGGGTCGTCTCCGGGACCGCCGTCGACGTGATGTGCGTGCGCCGGCTCCAGGACGGTGACCCGGGCGGGCACGTCCGACGCGCGCTGGCCGCGTTCCCCATCCCACGGATCGCCGAGCAGGTCATCGAGACCTACCACCTCGATGGCGGGCGGGGTGATGGCGTGCCCTACCGCAACATCCCCATGTTCTCCGCCCGCCCCGCTCAGCGGTTGCAGGAGCTGACCGTCGCGGCCGGGTTCGTCGAGGTGTTCCTCGCCAAGGAGGGCCACGAGGGACCGGTCGGCATCAACCTCCTCCGCAAGATCGAGGCCCCGATCCCCTTCGTCCTCTACGGCGCGATGCTCGCGGGCGTGGACGCTGTGCTCGTCGGCGCCGGCAACCCCCACGAGCTGCCCGGCCTGATGGGCGACCTCGCCCGGGGGGACGAGATCACGTGGGCGCTCCGGGTCCAGCAGGCCACCCACAGCGACCACGCGCTCACCTTCAGCCC
>PWWI01000219.1 GCA_003561535.1 Nitriliruptoraceae bacterium | reverse complement strand
TCTCTACAGCCTGACCACCGCCATCCTCGTCGTCGCCGCCATCACCGCCGCCTCCGGACTCGACATCGCCCTCCGCATGACCGAGACCCACCCACGATCTGCCCGCACCACCACGAGGAGCGCCCCATGAACGTCCTGCTGATCGCCAACGGCCCCGCCTACGGCTCCGAGCTGCCCTTCAACGCTCTGCGACTGGCCGGCACCCTCGCCAAACGCGAGGACGTGCACGTCCGGCTGTTCCTCATGGGCGACGCCGTCGTCGCCGCCATCGACAACCAGGACCTGCCCGATGGCTACTACCACCTCGACCGCATGCTCAGGAACCTCGCGCGCAAGGGCGGCGAGATCGGCTGTTGCGGCACCTGCCTCGACGCCCGCGGGATCGGCGACGACCAACTCGTCGAGGGCGCCCAACGCTCCACCATGGAACAGCTCGCCGACTGGACCCTAGAAGCCGACCGCATCCTGAGCTTCTGACCCTGGCCCCCCGCGGCGCGGACCAGCCCCCGCGCCCAGCCCGACCTCGGGTTGGGCGGTGCGTCAGCGCGAGAGAAGGTGGGCTAGCGTGGCCGGAGCCCGGTACGCGCACCGGCGGGTCCGGTGGAGGCCTCGGGAGCGAGGGAGCCATGGACGGACCGGATCTCTGGGAAGCCCTGCGTCAGAGCGGGCTCGACGCCGACGACCCGGACTTGCGTGCTTGCGTGCGGGCGACCCTCGAGAGCATCGAGCGCGTCCGCGAACGGTCGGGCGAGCAGGCGGCCCGGCGCTGTTCCCAGGCGATACTGGCAGCGCTCGCCTATGAGTTGCGCCATCCCGACACCGAGGACATGTCGTCGTTCGAGGACGACGTCCGGGACGAGAGCGACGGCTGACCGGCCCGGCCGTCGCCGCCGCGAGCTCAGCCTCGAACGGGGACGCGTCGAGTTCCTGCTCGTCGATTTCCACCCCGGAGCGATCCGGGCCTCTCACCACCAGCGCAGGCCACCTCCCCGGTCGGGCTCCAGGAGTCGGTGCACGCGGCCCGCCCCTTGTTGCGCCGTCGGGGTGAGCGCATCGCGATGCTGTTCACGGTCAGCAACAAGGAGTTCTCCATCGCGGCGCTCGTCGTGTTCGCCAGCGGGCTGCCCGCCGCCGTCTAGGCCTTCGTGCGGATGATCATCTCGCCCGTCGTCGCCCACGCGGTCGCCCGGAACGCCACCCGGACCGCCTCGGGTCGGGATGTGCCCCCCACGGCGAGACGACCCCTTGCCCCGGGATGCTCGACACGCAGGTGGCTCAGATGCATCGACGTGACGGCGACTGCGGCGTCGCTACGACGCTGCTGTGGTGCGCCATAGCGACAGCAACGCATCGTTGACGGGCTGTCCGGTGAACTGGATCTCGTGGCCGGCGCCGTCGATCACCGAGCGCGCCGCGCCGATGCGCTCGGCGAGGTCGTCGCAGATGGCCTCGAAACCCGGGTGGTGGCCTCCCGAGACCACAAGCTTGGGGAACGCAGCGGACGCGAGCTCGGCGATCGGGAGATCGCCGCCCGCCGGCAGCCGCCCATCGCGCATCACCGGCACGAGCGGCACCGCCGCATCGAGCAGCTCAGGTGGCAGCTCCTCCGGGTCGCTCCCGACTTCCGCCAGGAAGCGCTCCATCCACGCACGATCATCGAGGTCCAGCTTCCACAGCTCGAGCAATCCGGCCACGAGGTCCCGCGCCGCTGGCTGATCCTGGCCGAGCGTGATCGCTGCGGGCTCCAGCAGCGCCAGCGACCGGGTGGCATCCGGCCGGCGGGCCGCGGCGACCATCACCCCGAGCCCGCCGTAGGAGTGGCCCACGAGGTGGGCGCCGTCACCCATCAGCGCGGCGATGTCCTCGGCGTCGCGCAGGAAGTCCTCGCCCTGCGCCGCCGGGCTGCGCCCGTAGCCGCGCCGATCCACGACGAGCAGTTGGAAGCCCTCGTGGGCGAGTGGCTGATGGGCCTCCCACTCCTCGGCACCCGTGGCCAGCGAGCCGTGCACGAGGATCACGGGTTCCCCGCTGCCGACCGCACCGACGAACAGGTCGGTCATGTTGATCCCTTCAGCCGGGTGCGTGCCGATGTTCTCACCGTAGAGAACCTCACGTTCGCGTCAACTCTCCGAGGCCGTACAGCGTGGTCATGGTCCGCCTGCACCGTGACCGGGTTGGAGCACGGGCAGGACCGTCGTGGCGAACCGCGCCGCTACCTCGACGCAGGCGAGGTGCTGTTGGGCCGGCGAGCGCGGTGATGCCGTGCAGCCGCAGCAGCGGCTGGGGTCGCCACTACGGCTCACTGCTCCCTCAGGTGGCCAGGCGCGAGAAGAGGTGGCGGCCCTTGGTCAGCCACGCCGTGCCGAAGGCCAGGAACGCGAGCACCTCGCCGCCGTAGAGCGAGGTCACGGGGCCGATGGACAGATCCACCGCGGATCCGGCGGCGATCCACGCCATCGCCGCGATCATCACCCACCCGCAGGCTCGTAGGAAGCGTGCCAGGCCGAGATGGTCGTCGTGTCGCTGCTCTCGCCGCGCGAAGACGA
>PWWI01000318.1 GCA_003561535.1 Nitriliruptoraceae bacterium | reverse complement strand
CTAACCGCGCGACATCTGTGATGTCGATCGCCGACTGATCGACGGTCTTACGCGCATGACCGCTTCGCCGGCAGGCCCATACGGGCGGTCCAACGAGTGGGAGGTTGACAGGTTCAGCTACGCGGCCCTCAACCGAGAGCCGGAACCCGTGGAGGAGCGGCCGAAGCCCTGGGGCGCTTCACTCCGAGCCCGACTGTCCGCAGTGTCGCGCACGGGCCTCCTCCTCTCTGGATCGCCCCACCCCGCGGCCTGGGAAGTTGTCAACCTCGGCCAGAGCCATCCGACCCCGACATCGTCCGGCGGACCAACCAGAACCCTCCGAACCGCGCTCAGCGTGCGACTGGCGCCACCGGCCCCTGCAGCAGAAAGGCGGTGCGTCGACGCATCGGGCTCCACCCGAACTCCGCGATCCCGAGGTACAGGTCGCCGAAGAGCTTTCGAATCTCGTCATGCATCGTGCCGACGGGTCCCCGGTTGTACGCCGAGTAGTCGAGGTGGTAAGCAGCGCGACCGTCGTAGGTAGACGGACCCACGTAGGTGCGCATGCGCACGTCACGCACGATCTGCCCGCCGCGCACGAACGCGTTGTAGCCCGCACCTTCGTCTCCTTCGGTGGGGGCGAACGCCTTGGCGATCCAGCGTCCGGGGAAGTTCACGACGAGCAGCGACGCCAAGGTCCACAGGCGAGAGCCCTGATCGAGCATCTCGGCCCGGTATTCACCATCCATCTCCGCAACAGATGGGGCCGGCAGCGTCGCGAACAACTGGAATGCCTTGTCGTAGCTGAGCTGGAGTACGTCATAAGCAGTCGTGAGTTCGTCGAGTTCGGGAAGTGCGCGCTCGTCGAGCACGGTCATCGTCAACACCTCCCATCGGTGTCCTGTGCTCGATGCTGCGGTCCAACAGCCCCCTTGCCAAGAGGCCAAGGTCATTGGGCTGCGCGCGGCGCGTCCCGCATCCGGTGCGCTCCGGGACACGGGGCCAGTCCTCACGTGCGGGGCTTCGGAGTCGGGGGCGAGCCAACAACACGTCCTCGACCTGCTCGACATCCCAACCAGCGCCTACACCGAGCCGCCCTGATGGGGGGCCGAAACCCATCCGAGAAGCGCGGAACGCGAGCTGCGGTTATCCACTACCGATGCGTTGTTCGTCCACGGTCTTCACCCGCACACGACCACGATCGACCTCGACCATCCGTACACGGTTCCGTTTACTGCTGTTATGGCTGCGACCAAGATGCTCCGGGTCTCCGACCGCACCCACGACGGCTTCCGGCGGGAGGCGAAGCGTCGCGGCGCAACCATCGACGAGGTCGCCGCAGCTGCCCTGCGCGCTCTTCGCCAGAAGGAGATGGGCGAGCAGCTCGCGGCCCCGCTCGAGGACGACGAGGTCGAGTGGCTCGATGCGCCGTTGCGGTGACGTTCAGCTTGTCGACTTGGGCGACCCGCAGGGACGCGAGGCCGTCTTCGCCCGTCCCGTCGTGATCGTGACCGCGCAGCTGGTCCTCGACCAGCACCCGAGCGTGGTCCACGTCGTGCCCCTGACCTCGACCATCCGCGGCTACCGGTCCGAGGTGAGCATCGAACCCGATCCCGACAAGGGGCTCGAGGTGGTCTCGGTGGCACAGTGCCAGCACATCCGTGCGATCGCGGTGGATCGACTCGCCGAACCGCTCGGCAACGTCGGACCGCAAGGCCTCAGCCAGATCCGCGAGACCCTCGCCGACCTCCTCGACCTCTGACCACCCACACACCGAACCGTGACGATGGGCGGAGTGGTCCCATCGCCGATGCGCACATAGCGCCCCGCACGTTGGGACCCTGAACCGATCGCTACTCGTCCGAGGCGTGCCCGTCTACGGTGTGGCGATGGCGGACTGGGACGACGTTCGACGACACGCGCTCGCCCTGCCGGCGACCGAAGAGCGCAGCACCGGTCGCGGCCTGCTCGAGTGGCGCGTGCAGGGCAAGAACTTCGTGTTCGAACGCCCCCTGCGCCAAGCCGACCTGGCAGTCCTCAGCGGGGACGCCCCCGACGGCCGCGTCCTGGGTGCGCACGTCCCCGACCTCGTCGCGAAGGAAGCGCTGGTGGCGGACGCGTCGGGCCTGTTCTTCACGACCCCGCACTTCGATGGCTACGCAATCGTGTTGGTCCAACTGGACCGCATCCCTCCAGACGAGCTCGAGGAGCTGGTGGTCGACGCGTGGTTCGCCCGTGCCCCGAAGCGGGTCGCCGCCTCCTTCCTCGACCAGACGGACCGGCCCTCGTGGTAGTGATCGCAGTTCGTCCCTGGCCGGGGTGAGCGTCCGAGACTCGCCGTGACGTACGGCGACACGCCGACGGACTCCCCTCCAACTTCTCGGCCGCATCGAGAGGCTGACTCAGAGGGTGCGCTCAACCAGGAGAGCACGCCCGTACGCGCTACTCGCCCTGACGGTGTCAACTCGGTTCGAGAACGGTGAGTGCACTCGGTTTGTACCGCGACCTACCCTCCGCCAGCCGTCTGCACCCAGCCGCGGCAACGAGGGGAAGCAGGTGGGAGGGGCGGGGCAGGCCGAGTTCATCGGACGCTGGTGGGCCCACACCGCGAGGTTGCCGCTGCGGTGGGTCTTCCGCGAGCCGCTGATCCGACGGCTCACGGTCGACGAGCAGCACGCCCGGCTCTACCGCGGCCGGTCGGGTCGGGACCGACAGCTTGTCGTGGTCATCAACCATGCTGAGGTCGGCGTTCTGGAGTTCCAGCATGGCGTTCTTGGCCCCAGGCTCAGCGGCGCCGAGCTACGGGTCCGCTACGACGACGGCTCGTACGCGCCGGCGGTGTTCGTCCCGGTGGACCTGGACGGGCTCAAGCGATCGTTGGAACAGCGCGGGTGGCCCGTGACGCGGACGGAGTGGCCACCGGCGCACAGAGAGCTTCGCGCCCTACCGACCGACAGTGGACGACGCACCGAGCCGGGGTCGGTGTACCGGCCGGCTGGGACCAGCACGGCGGCCGCCGTCGCCTGGACCGTACTCATCGCCGTCCTACTCGGCGGGTTCGTCGTCGGCATCGGCTCGGGCATCGCGAGCAGCGCGCCCTGACGCAGGTGGCATCCCTTCGGTTGCGACGGTCGCCGCCGCGGTGCGGGCGCCCGCAAGCTCCGTTCTGGCGGAGACAGGGTTTCGTGCGACGGAGGCCCGGCGTCACGATGGATCAATGAGGTGTTGCCATCACCCGTTGAGCGCGGACCCGTTGCTGCTACCCACCACCGGACGCCATCACCGTGATGATGCGCGCCACGGCCGTTGGCCCGCGCCGCGCATAACGACGCGGTCATCATCTGATCCCAGTGCGGTCCTTCGGGTGTGTTCTCAGGGGGTCGGCGTTGTGGGGCATGACTGTGGGGCGTCACCGTCTCGTATCTGGGAGCTGGTCGTCGTCGTGGGGTTCGGTGCCTACTTGGCCGTGGCGAGTTCCTCCTCGAGGAGCTGGCCGGGGTCGAGGTCGGCTGCTTGTTCAAGGATGGTCGTTCGTTCTCCGGCGGGGAGTTGTTCCTTGATGAGGTCCCGGTAGTGGACATAGGTCGCGAAGGTCGCAGGGCTTCGCGCGGTGCCTCGGAACGACGCCAGGATCGCGGAGGCGTGTCGGTCCTCGCCGGCGTGGTGGGCGAGGGCGGCGAAGCCGATCAGCACGTCGTGGGTCAGCAGCCTCAGCGGAGAGGATCGGGCTTGGGTGGCGGCGCTGGCGAGGTGCCGGTGAGTCTCGTCCAGCCGGTGGTCTGCCGCCGCGACCAGACCGCGCAGGAGCGTCCAGCGGTAGTCCCAGATGCCGAATCTGCGGTCGAGGGCCCCCGGCCTCGGGATCGCCAGGGCGCGCTCGTTGTGACCGAGGAGGTGTCGGACGAACATGAGCTCAGCGGCGGCGAAGCCCTGACCGTCTGTGAGCAGGCTTTCGAGCAGCTCGGCAGCCTCGTCGAGCCGACCTTCCATGATCAGCCCGAGGGGACGTTGCAGGTCGAGCTCCTGACGGATGGTGGCCGCCGTGTCGGGGAGGTCCCGCAGCCCTTCATCGATCAGCCGGGGGATGCGGTGCGGGTCGAAGATGGTGCAGGCGTTGGCGGTGAGGATGGCGGCTGCGGCTCTGGTCGCCGGGTCGGTCGATGCGGCCATCGCCGCTTCACCCAGCACCAGCTGGGCACGAAAACGCCCCAGGTAGCTGGTGTTGAGGCCGGATGCGATCAGGTAGAGGGCCCGTTCTGCACGGTCGTCCAGGGCGGCTGCGACGTCGTCACGCCCCAAGTGTCGGTCTGCGGTATCCACGAAGCTGCCTGAGCCCATCACCGTCGGCAGTCGGGCGGCGAGCTGGCCGAGGTGGGTGAGCTCTTCATGCCGGTCGAACCAGTCGAGGGCGCTGAGGTAGTTACGGTCGTCCTCGTCGATCTGCCCGCTCAGCCCCCACGGTTGCAGGTCGACGATGTGGGGCGGGTGGTCGAGCGCACGAGTGAGGAAGTGCTCGGCGTGGGCCTGGCGTCGGGTGGTGGCCTCCCCTGCGTCGGTGAGGCGATCGTGGGCGTAGTGGCGGACGGTCTCCAGCAGCCGGTAGCGGGTTGGGCTTCCACGCCGATCCAGGTCGATCAGTGAGCTCGTCGCCAGAACTCCCAGGCGGTCGAGGATGTCGGGCTCGGTGCGTTCGGCGACGGCCGCGAGTGCCTGCGCGTCGAACCCGCTCACGAACACCGACGCCGCCCGGAGCACCGTCTGGTCGTCCTCGGCCAGCAGGTCGTAGCTCCAGTCCATGGTCGCCTGCAGCGTGCGGTGACGGTCCAGGGCACGGCGCCCGCCGGTCAGCAGCCAGAACCGCTGGTCGAGATGCGTAGCGATCGTGGGCACGGTCATGTGTGAGCAGCGGGCGGCCGCGAGCTCGATCGCCAGCGGGATGCCGTCGAGGCGGCGGCAGATCTCCGCGATCTGGTCGACATCTCCAGGTTCCATCCCGGTCGCTGCCACCTCGGCGGCCCGGGCAATGAACAGCTCCACGCCGGCAGCCGGGGCGAGGGACGGGACCCGGTAGGCGTGCTCGCCGTCGAGCCCGAGCAGCTCTCGGCTGGTCGCCAGCACCGTCAGCTCGGGACACGCGACGATGGCCCGATCGATGAGGGTGGTGACCGCGTCCAGGACATGTTCACAGTTGTCGATCACGAGCAGTGCCGGCCCTGACGCCAACACCCGTACCACCCCGTCCAGATGATCGCCGCGCGCCTCACCGGACAACTGCAGCGCGTCGAACACCGCGTCAACCACGTCGCCGCCGTCGCTGACCACGCTCAGGTCGACGAACAGCACCTGCTCGCCGTCCGCCTGCCGGTCCCTGGCGATCTCCAGGGCCAGACGGGTCTTACCGACCCCGCCGACGCCGGTCAGGGTCACCAGCCGTGCCCGCGCGAGCAGCGCGGTGACCTCGGCGACCGGTTCGTCCCTGCCCACAAGAGCCGTCCGTGCCGGGGGCAGCTGGGGCCACGACCCGCCCGACAGCTCACCTGAGCCTTGGAAGGCCCCCTCGCCGGCCAAGAGGCGACGATGGAGCTGCCCGAGTTCTGCCGAGGGTTCCAGACCGGCTTCATCCACCAACCGGTCGCGGAAAGCTCGGAAGGCGTCTGACGCCTCGGCCGTCCGGCCGCAGCGGTGCAGAGCGACCATCAGCTGCCCGCACGGCCGTTCGCGCAGCGGATGCATGCGGGCATGCCGCTCGATCTCGGGCAGCGCCTCGGCGTGACGGCCGGTGTCGAGCAGGCACCGGAACCGCAGTTCCTGTGCGTGTAGCCGCAGCTCGTTCAGGCGGACCGCCTCAGGTTTGGCCCAGTTCTCGTCGGCCACGTCGACCAGCGCCGGACCGCGCCACCGTGCGAGTCCCCGCTCGAGATCCCGCAGGGCCCGGTGTGGATCGTCATCGATCGCCGCGGTCGCTGACGCAACCTCGGCTGCGAACAGGGCCGCATCGACCTCGTGGCCATCGAGCCGCACCCCGTACCGGTCCGGGCCGCCCACCACCAGCCGCAGCTCGTCGCCCTCGTCGGGCTCGAGCAGGTGGCGCAGCCGGGTGAGGTAGGTCCGCACCGTCGCGGACGGGTTGTTCGGTAGCCCCTCCGCCTCAGACCACACCGCGTCCACGAGCTGATCGACGCTCAGCGTGTCGTCGGCGTTGATCAACAGCGCCAGCAACAGCCGACGTTGCCGGCCCGCCGACGGGGCACAGCGTCCGCCCGCCGAATCAACGACCTCCAGCGGGCCCAGGATCGCGAACCGCACGCCACCTCCACTCCTCGCGGCTCGATCAAACCATCCCTGCCCTGCCGCCACCACCCCTCCAACACAGGTTCAAGCTCCCGGTTTCGCCACCATTTCGTCGCGGCGACAGGCCCACGACCACCGCATCGGGAGGGTGGACACCTACCCCGATCCGGAGCAGCCATGACCACCTTCCCCCGTCCCGCCCCCACCACGATCCTCCAGCCGCTACGGGAGTTCGCCCGACGCTGGAGCCCATCGCGAACCACGAAACGTGCGGCGCGACCGCCACGACTTGGGACCCTCGCACACCCACCTGCGCAGCCCATCGACCTCTGGGAGGTCGATCACACCGAACTCCGAACAGCGCTCGATGAGAGCTGGCACTGACCACGCGTTGCCCAGCCGCCGGGCCTCGGAACCACGGACCCTGCAAGCTGTCACCGGATGAACGAGGGCCGGATACCGAGTGCGGTCCTCGCGGCACACAACCGTGGCAGGCGTCGACCTCGGCCCTGCGGGGCAAGACCCACGTTGGAAGCGGATAGGCGGAATGACAGGGATCGGAGCGTGATCACCCGCCGCATCACCCTTTGACCATGGCTCCATGATGTCTGCGGTGATGCGCTCGCCGGGTTCGATCACGAGTGAGGGGCGATCGGCATGGCGAATGCCAGGGACGCGTCAGAGCGCGGCTTGCCAGCCCAACGGGATGGGATCGACGCGATCGCCCAGATCGCTGAACGGTTCGAGGATCCCGACTGGCACCTGCCCAGCGCCTGCGAGGGATGGAGTGCGCTCGACCTCGCCGGGCACGTGTTGACGGTCGCGGACCTCTGGCACCACATGGTGGACCGAATGGAGGCGGGTGAGACCTCGCCCCCATTCGGGTGGGAGGACTTCCCGGAGCGAAACGCCACTGCGTTGACTGCCCTGCCTGCGACGTCCGGGCCGGAGCGCGTCACGACGTTCGTGCACCGTGCGCATGAGTGGGTGGACCGGGTGGCAGCGCTCGACCCTGATCAGCCGCTGGGTGTTCCCCCGCAGGACATCGTCGCGTCGCAGATCACCCTCGGCAGCTTCATCGGCGCCTCGGCCAACGAGTGGCACGTGCACGCATGGGATCTCGGCTGCGCGATCGGCGAGCACTATCAACCCACCGACCCGGACGCACTGCTCGACGGATTGCGGTCATGGTGGCCGCAGCTGGAGCCCCGAGGGGACAGCTGGAGGACCGTGCTCCGTTGGCAGGGTCGCCCCGTGACCTGATGCCAGGCGCCATGTTCGTTGAGGATGCCCGCGCACCCGGCAGCCAACCGAAACCTTCATCTGGTGGCAGCCCACTCGTGTCCGAGCCGGCTCCGCGGCATGCGGCCATTCGGTGAAAGGCCGCACTCGGTTGAAGCGGCCGAGGGTCGCGCGAACCGTGATTGTGCGTGGGGCCCGTGAGTGGGCGGAGCGCCCACAACGACTCTCGCCCCGGCTCGGATCACTCGAACTCACTTTCGGCTGGGGGTGCGGGCTGTCGGTGCAGCAGAGTGGGCGCGTGGTCGGCTCCGAGCTCGTCGAGGACGGCGCGGAACGTCGCGTAGCGCTCTTCGCCGACCGCCTCGGCCCACGACCGCTCCATCGCGTCGATGTCGGCGAGGATCTTGTTCTGGATGCGGTTGCCCTCGGGGGTGCGTCGCACGATGACGGCCCTGCCGTCGTCGGGGTCGGGGTCGGTCTCCACCAGGCCCATCTCCTCCAGCTCGCGGACACGCTGTCCGATGGCCTGCTTGGTGATCCAGTCACCCGCGGCCAGCTCGGTTGGGCGTGCTCCCTCGGCAGGTAGCAGGTGCAGGATGCGCCCCTGCGAACCACGCAGCATCGGGCCGTCGCCGGCCTGACGCGTCGCGCGCTCGTGCTGAAGGCGGCGCATCAGCCACTCGATCGCATCCAGCACGTGGAGCGACGGCGATGGGTTCGGCGACGACATCGACACGCCTCCTCGGATCAGTGACGACCACCAGAGTAGTAAACTATCTTGACAATCTGGTAAAGCGGGTTTACGGTCTGGTCGTCGCCGCCCACGGTGACCTGGCCCGGAGGGGGCCGATGCCGTCACCGACGATCAGTGCAGAGCTGGAGGGGGTGCCCGTCGGCCCAGCCCGACTCACCGAGGTCGTCCGCGGGGCCACCGGTCGTGACGACGCCGAGGTCGCCAGCGTTGAGACGCGCGGCGCCGCCCACCGCGTCGAGAACATGACCACGGCCGCCCTTACCCACGTGTCGGGGACACTGACCGACGGCATGCCGTGGCGGGTGTTCGCCAAGACCCTGCGGCCGGCATGGCACGCCCCGTTGTGGGCGCAGATCCCGCCGGCCTTCCACGAGCAGGTCCGACGCACGCTGGACTGGCAGGACGAGCCGCGGATCTACCGCGGCCCCCTGGGCGACGACCTGCCGGGCGAGCTCCGGCTGCCCCAGCTGTACGGCCTCGACGAGACCGACCAGCGGATCACGCTCTGGCTGGAGGACGTCGATGACACCACCGGGTGGGACCTCGCCCGCTACCAGCGGACCGCCCGACACCTGGGCCAGCTCGCCGGGCGCTGGCCCGAGGAGCGTGCCCGCGAGTCCCTCCCGGGGATCCGCCGTCGCACGATGGCGCAGCTGTTCCACGGCAAGATCAGCCACGCCGACATCCCCGCACTTGCCGACGACAACCTGTGGGAGACGCCCGCCGTGCGCGCCGCGACGGCTGAGCACGGCGACCTCCGCGGTGACCTGCAGCGGCTCGCCGAGGTCGCCCCGGCCCTCGTGGAAGCCTACGAGGAACTGCCCCACGGCCTCGCCCACGGCGACGCGACCCCGGACAATCTGCGTGAGCCCGGTTCGGGCGACATCGTGGCCATCGACCTCAGCTACGTCTGTCCGGCTCCGTTCGGCAGTGACCTCAGCCAGCTGCTGGTCGGCCGGTTCGAGTCCGTCGCGGCGACTGAGCACGACCTTCAGGCGATCCAGGCGGCGCTGCTTCCTGCCTACTGCAACGGGCTGGCCGAGGAAGGCGTAGACGCGGATCCGCAACAGGTCGAATCCGGGTGGGCGATCGCGCTCGCCGTCCGATCGGTGTTCTCCGCACTGCTCCTTGACCACCGCCCCGACCTCGACGAGACCGCGCGGGCCGAGCTGCTCGCCGGCCGCGCAGCGGCGTGCCGATTCGGCCTCGACCTGGCCCTACAGGTCGCGAACCGCATCACCTGACCAGACCTGACATCAGCGATCCACGAGAACCGATACTTCGAGTGGTGCTTGAAGGTTGGTGGGGCCGCTCGAAACGGGGACTCCCGCGCGGGACGATCTTGGTTGCTGCCCGGAGGGGTGCGTCCCGATCATCGACTACCCGCTGGGCTGTGTCGGCCGCGAGGGAGGCACCCGCACGGCAGCGGTCCGTGTGGCGGAGGCCGGCCCCGTGACAACGGCGTGACAACGAACGGGGGGGAATCCGGGGCCACGGGCGGGTCGCGGACAGGAAGCCTGCGCCGCAAACGCCCTGTTCAGAGGCGGTTTCGGGCCTTCGAGGCCATTACCGGAAACGCCCTCGCGCTAGTTCAGGTCCGTGTGTCCTTATGGACATGGGGGTTCAAGTCCCCCCTCGCCCACAACGTCGTAGGCCGGTGTAGCGGCCCGTAGACGCAGGAATCGCTCGAACGCCTCCGCTTCCCAGCGG